>JAEEQX010000133.1 GCA_016285575.1 Lachnospiraceae bacterium | reverse complement strand
TATCATTACCAAATTGGCGAACCGCTTTGGGATGATTCAGATTCTCGCGATACTGCTTTGGAGTCCATTCCATATAGTCTTCGCTAACGCTGCTCCACTTAAACCCAGAATCCCCTGATGGCGGATTACGGAAGTCATAGACATCATGCCCTGCCTCCCTTAACTTGGCCACGACCTCAGGAAAGAACTCATTGCGCCAACTGCTGGCTACGTATATCTTGTGTTTCATTTATAATGGGCGTATTTCATTAACTCAGAAAGCAATATTGTCGAATAACGAAGTCCATAGGAACTTCTCAACTTAGGAATATCCATAGGATTCCAATAATACCTATCCAATTCTTTCTCAATTCCCTTTTGACTTAATTGGAAAATTAGATAGGTATGCTTCTTATTTTCATACTCTTCAGAAGGATCATAAGGATAATCTAATCCCTTCATATCTTCATAGCCATAGAGCATGGGGCCATTTGCAGTCAATTTATATAGTTGAGCATTAGACCTATGATCATGTAATAACAAATACTTAGCAGCTGCAATTTCTTGAGTTACATGAATAGAACCCTTGCGATCACCTGCTCTGAAATTATACATATGATGGTTCAGAATCCATTCCAACTGCTCTCTGCTCTTATAATACCCCAAAAGAACAAATGTTTTGTCTGGCATAAAACTACGATTATCACCTTCAGATTCTGGAAGACTTTCCATCAGCATACTCTCATTGGGTTTCAAATATATATCATACTGATAATAAGAAAGTTTCTCACGTTCAGAAGTTCTGTCAAGCAAATGAGCTTTCACTTCCGCCAAAAATTGTTTTAGATAGACAGAATCTTCTTGCCAATGACCAGGTCTGACTCTGAATGCGCCAAGACCAGGAACTATTTCATGGAATCCTCTTAATTCTTTATTTTCATCTCCTGGATAGAGAACATAGGCGCCACTTGTCCTTCGAATGGCATCTTTATATGCATGCATCTTCAGAAGGTCGCCCCTTTTGTATATTCTAAGTTCCTGCTCTTTTTTCTCCTCATCAAGTTCGATGTTAATATTCTCGTCAATATCCTTGTCCTCAATAATAACCTTATTCAGACGATATTTCGCATCAAAATGAATATGAGTAATCAGTTCCTGCTTTTCCGCCTCTTCTTCAGTGATGGTACCAGGCCAAAGGGAGAGAGTATAGTCCGGCCGCATTGTCATTGTCCAGCTTCCTGCTTTGTGTATGGGGTCTCCTTCCGGCACTCTGTTGAATGTCCTATTATAATAGAAGGCCACATTTAACAATCTCGAGAAGGTTTCCTGTCGACCACTAACCATCCTAACTCTACCCTGCTTCAAATTAAGATTAATCCTGTCAGAGTCATATGTTACTAACTCTGACTTGTCTTTAGGCTCTATATGGAAGAACTGGCTAATAAGCTCGAGCAGTTTAAAAAACAACCAATATTCGTAAAGAGTTGCCACATTTTTCTTACCTGCATCATATACATCATCACCACCACTCCAATTCAATTTAGCAGCAAGATCAAAGAGCAACCAGGCTTGTAATACCTCTCGATATCCTTCCTTTCGCTGAAGCACAGGACTGTTCATGTTCAAATGAGAGGGTTGAGAAATCTGGCGGAAAAATTGATTGTCAAGATATCCATATATTTGTTCTACTGTTTGGTCTGCTTCTGCCTTTAAACGTTCATTTGCATTTTTGTAGTTTTTGATATCAGTGCAGAAGTTCACAAACGTTCGTAGTACAAATTTCACAAATTGATTCTCTTGATTATCAATCGTATCACGTTTATATCCCACCTCAATCTTTCTTGGGACGCTATTAAGACCTACAGGATATCCGCTGTTTTGAGGCAAATATATTCTGTCATTGCTGGAGGCTATCTGTCTAAGATTATTTCTTGACAGTCGCTTAACTCCCACAATACTTTTCTCTATATTAGCATCAGTCCACTTTCTTACTGGGTTAGATATAATCTTATGAACAGCCTCTGAAAAAGATTCGCTATCTATTACAGAGCGAACAAAGGAGAATCGCTGATACAGGGTTTGATAGGAACAGGATGTGTCGATTTCCAAATGCTGCGTAACTGGCGATCCTTGTTGCAGCACAAGATCAGTATAGTATTCAGCAATCTCATCAAGCATCCTGCGATAATCGCTTCTGTAATCAGATTTTGTGCTCTGTATCTCAAGCCGAACAGTTCCATATTTCTTATGATCATTAACATCTATTACAGTCAACGTTAATTGTCCCACGTAGATGCCAGTATTAATAGTACCCTCCATTTTATGAAGGACAGAACGATGATACTTGACTATTTCATCTTCTTTACTGAATTGATAAACATGGTTATCAGGACCATTAGCAAATTCATATGTGTATGTTCGTCCTTCAACAAGCTGGTATTTTGACTCACCTGCATAGGGAGCGCTTTCCTCAAAGACTTTGTCATTTGAGGTCTGGGGAACAATCATCAACATTAAGTCGCCCTTGCTTCCCTTTACAGGAATTTTCAAATAATCCAGTTCATTCAACATAGTTTATGCTTCAGCAAAACTTGTAAATCCATTCGCATTAGCAGACTCATACATTCTTCGAATCTTATCTGCGCTCTCAATATATGCTGCTTTTTCCACATTTTCTTGAGCGATGTTCAAATCAGCTCCTGAGCCTTTAAAGCATAGTTTCCATAGCTTCTGAAGCACTGGCTCCAGCTTCTTTCTAGATCCATGCAGCTTTGGCAAAAGTTTCTGCACGATAGCAGCGGCTGGGATGGCATCATCATCCATCTTTTTATC
>JAEEQX010000132.1 GCA_016285575.1 Lachnospiraceae bacterium | reverse complement strand
CGCCGCCGCCTTCCGACTCAGCATTGTATCCTGTCTCATGAGATAAAAGTCCCTGAGTTTGGCCATCCGCCGGAGCATATGTGGTTGTAGTAACTTCCTTGCTTGCAAGATCAAGTTCAAGGTTGGGTGAAACTACTACATAGTCATATTCTTTTGTGCCAAGGAGTACGCTCTGAACATTATTTCTGAGCACTCTCTCTGCTTCCTGCTTAACAGATAATGTACTTGAAGCATAACCAGCTACCGATGATTCTTCACCACCGGAGAATAAGAGATTTCCGTCAGTATCGATAATTACGATGTTGTCAGTTGTCTCATTGCCAACTACTGTCTTAGCCATTCTTGCTATTGCTGCAGCATTCTCAGGAGTACATTCTCCGGAAAGGCCAAGCGTAATCTGAACATGTGATTCCTTATTATTCTTAATCAATGTACCGTCATTTTCGGGAACAAACATTGACACGCTTGCAGTATTAACAAATGAGAAGTTTTCGAGATCTTTTTTAAGTCTCTTTTCTCTGTATTCAGTATATAATTTCTGCTTGTCACTCTCAGTAGTCGAAAGTGAAGCATTGCCAACAACATCTTTTACGGAGTAAGAATCTGATAGAATGTTTTCAGAGCCTAAAGCGATGTTGGCATCGGATAGTCTGCTCTTATCAACAGATATAACTAAACCGGAATCGGAGATTTTATATTGTATCTCATTCGATTCCAATATGCTCTTTACTTCGCCGGCCTGCTTGGTTGTCTCGCAGGTTATGAGCGTAACATATTGAGTTCTTGTAACCGCAAAGATAAGAACGCCAAAAGCGATTGCAACACCAATTGCAACACTTATGATTAACATCTTTTGATTCTTGGTGAACTTATTCCACCATGCCAGAATCTTAGGCGGTATTTCTTTTAACTTGTCGATAAGCTTTTCAAACATCTTTACAACTCCGTAATCTTATTTGTTCGAAAATGTTATAACTAATATTTTTATATGCAATTAAATCTGCATATTCATTATTTCCTTGTAAGCTTCAAGGAACTTATCTCTTACTGATACTGTATACTGAAGCGCTGTAGTAGCTTTTTGCAAAGCTATTGAGAGGTCATGAGTAGACTCAGATTCACCAAGCGCAAACTTAATCTTCTCATTTTCAGCATTGGAGAGATAAGCATTGGTCGTATTGATATTGCTGATGGCAGAGTCAAGGAGTGACTGGAACATATCATGATTCTCGCCAACCTTGGTGTTGTTGCCAAAAGCTTCTTTTAAATTCTGTATTCCTTTTGTATCAATGCCGTATACTTTTGAAACGTCCATAAATCACCTCATCAACCCTTACCAATCTGTAAGCCCTGCTGAAGCATATTCTTAGTAGCATCAATTGCTGTAGCATTAGCCTCATATGCACGAGATGCATCAATAAGGTTCGTCATCTCAGTTATAATGTCTACGTTAGGATAATATACGTATCCTGCTTCATCAGCATCGGGATGAGAAGGATCATAGACCTTCTTAGGCTCCGAAGTCTTATCTTCTTGAACAGATGTAATACGCACACCGTCTCCAAGATAATTGGACAAATCAGTGGTTGATCTGCCAAGTACAGTCTTAAAAGGTACTCCACCGTCACCCTTTGCTTCAAATGTAACTACTTTTCTTTTATATATCTTGCCACCTTCAGTTCTGGTAGAATTCGCATTGGCTACGTTCTCAGAAATGATATCCATTCTGTAACGCTGTGCTGTCAAACCGGAAGCCGATATGTCAAGAGAATCAAACATTCCCATATGTTAATCTCCTATACTACATTTCAAACAGATACTCTATAAAAGATACTCTATAAATAATTAAATAATTCACAATAAATTCTTTAAACTATTTATAGATCTTCAAATCAACTACTTGCCTTTACCCATGGCAGTCTTCATCATGTTAAATTCATGATCGATGCCACTAAGCACGCCCTGGTAGTATAACTGGTTCTTAGCCAAATATACGTTTTCAGTTTCAGGGTCTACATTGTTGCCATCCAGTCTGTAACTGGTATTACCGGCATCCGTATATACTCTCGGCTTGACATTGGACAAATTCGCATTGTGCACTCTTCTATCAAGTGAGCCCTCAGTAGCACCTATGATAGATTGTCTAAGCTGCTCTTCGAATGCTACATCCTGTCTTTTATAATTGGGTGTTGTAGAATTGGCCAAGTTGTTACTGATTGCTTCATTACGCATCCAAGAGCCATCCGCAGCCTTGTCAAGTACGTTAATATAATCGAAATTACTTGTATTAATCATACTTCCTCCTTGTAATCATTTAGGATAGTCGCCAATAATCGATTATCCGCTGTCATATACAATATAGGCATAATCCACCCACCTTATTTAATTATACAAAAGAAAGACAAAAACTCAAGAGATTTTATAAAAAAACCACTTGATATTGTGCTTTTTATAGTAAATAAGTACAAGATAGAATCGGAAACATATCTAATTATCGAGAAAATCGGCTGTTTTTTGACCACAATATATTGATTTTTCTTATTAATCTACTTTATATACGATTGGTCTATAGCCTTTTATGGTTGGTAACTTGATAAAAAATAAAAGGACCTAACAATGTAAGTCCTTTTATCTAATACGCTTCCTTGCGCTATATTGAATTGTTATATCTAATATCGGATTGTTTGGGCGAAAGTTAATACAATATAATAAATAATCTAGATACATATAAATATAAAAAGTGACAGGCCAACAAATAGCCTGTCACATATTTTTTAATACAATAAAATATATTACTCGATGTAATCGCACTTGTCGTTA
>JAEEQX010000131.1 GCA_016285575.1 Lachnospiraceae bacterium | reverse complement strand
ATATCCTATTAACGCTCCTTTGTAAAAGTCATGCTGAATCATATTTTTTAGGGAACCATTTTTCATCTTTCCTGTTCCATCAAGGTTAAGCTGTGATAATTCAGAATTGTTGTATATTCTGTAAGCGTTGCAATTAACTACGTTCAGCTTACTCTTATTTATATCCACGTTGCTTCCCCATGATACTTGATTGTCCGGATCATAGTTTTTGGCGTCATAGTAGATTCCATCCATTGTAATTCCTGCTATACCGCCTATATTGGTGCAGGCATGCCTATAATTGGACATATCCATACAATATGTAATAATCGGTGACGATTTACCTCCATTACTTATCGGTCCAAAATCGTTTTCATAAAGGTAAATAATCGTCTCATTTGCTGTGCCATAATTCTGTACATCATAAATGATATCATCGCCTCTTACTTCGCCATGACTAATACAATCCTTAATTGTAAGTTCTTCAACTCTGATAACATCTTTTCCGGTTATAGATTTTTGCGTTCCAGCTCTTAATTTTCCATCCTCAGAAAATTCGCCATAAATATCATAACCGTCGTCATAAAGCAATCTTCTGCCATAATATACATGCGCATTTTTTAATGATGTAATATCTTGATTAAAATCACGAATAAGATATGCACGTCCCACAATGCCTCCGACGTTTTCCATACCTGTAACATGACCATAGTTTTCAAGATTCTGTAATGTGATAGATGTTTTTCCATTGGCATTCCATGATTCTCGTCCAAGAATTCCACCTACATCTGTTTTTCCGTTGATATGAGTTCCGTTCTTACTTTCGTTTGCATATGAATCCGCATCATCAAGTGAATGAGATGATGTATCAATATTTATTAACTTAAGATTACAAAGATCTCCTAAATTGTTTTCTGCAAAACCGCCAACCATATTAGTGTATATGACAACCTTTTGACCATTTATAGGAATTGCTTCCATACCGAGTACTTTGTGAGAGTTAAGATCAAGATTTGTAATTGTTCCAAGGTTTTCTCCAAAGAGGCCAAGAGGATATAAGCCCTTTTGTACATTGGCATGCGTAGGATGAATCTCCGAATAAGTATTGCAATCAAATCTCTGAACCAAGTCCCAGTCGACTTTTTTATTGTTATCATACTTTATTACTCTTGTATTGATGCCATCATATTTACCATAGTCTTTTAACTTATCAGCATTATTCTTCCATTCAAGATAAGCATCCTTACCATACACGCCACAACGCATATTAGCAGCAAAACTGATTGTCAGATTGCTGATAGTAGCATGTCTTGATCCAATTGTCTCGCCTCTAAATGTATCGTTAAGTCCAAGAGTTCTGAATCCGGGGAAAGCATAGTTCGATGTATCGTACTGATTACTGGAACTAGGAACATCTGCTTTGTTGATTATTGAATCCAATCCATCGTAATCAATACCTGAAACTACACTATGAGTAGGCGAGTATGATGTAAGATAATAGTTCTCTTTTCCTGCTTCCCTAGCTTTGTTGGTAAATACTGCCCAGTCAATATCCTGCTTAACAACAAATTCTCTTTGCGCTGCTGTATTGTTAAGTTCCTTGAAATCGGTTTCAAATCTTACGTTGTAAAGATGACGTCCATTTTCGATATCATATACTTTAGGTGATGATGATGTGCTTACCTCAGCAAAAGTAGCGCAATCACTATTACTGTATTTACTGTTATCTTCGTCGCCATCGGGAGATATAGAACATCCTATATGCTCTGTTAATGAAGAAGGAAGACCTAAACGATAGAAGCTATATGTGTTGAGGAATTCCGTTTCGGGATTATCTCTATCGGCACACATAAACGACTGCGCCTGGATGTCAGCCGCATCGAGAACTATATGAATTTCAGTGTGCAAATCATCTGTATATACAGGAACACGAAGAGTCTTCTTCTCATCAGTATACGCACCTTCAAAGAAAGAGCATTGAATTGATTGAGGATTAGCAGCTGCTGCCGCAAGAGTATGAATGTCGTATGAACCACTTACTGTGAAATCCATGCTCGCAAGTAATTCATCAATATCAATGTGAGCTTTGTTTTCCTCATTAACTTCATTCGCATCCGTCTTTGTACTCTCGAATTTTTCTTTAGAAGAATATAAGGATACTATGTAATGGGATGTACTGGTAATCTTACCCGGATCTTCTTTGATGATTAACTCAAGAACTCCTCCATTAACCAAGGTTAAATCACCAAGTTTAATCTTGTCTTTACCCTTTATAGGAATAGATAAACTCTCAGCACAATAATATCCTATCTGATGTTTTCTTCTGGTGTCTTCAGTTCTATCAAGCATACTCATCTGCGATGATGAAGCATCATAAGAAAACTCTGTAACCTTATCACTGTAACCCACAGAGAATACCTGTCTTGCCTGGGGTGAAAACTCGGCCCATATCGCACCATTAAGAACGGATGTATCAGATATGTAAGGAGTAACACAATCAAATAAAAGCTTTGTTCCCTTATCGAGTGTTGCATCCTTAGCAAGGTATCTGTCATAATCATCTTTCTTGGCATATATACAATAAATATCTCCCTGATATATGCTCTTGTCTATACCTGTAGTCGTAGGGGTATTAGCCCATAAAGCAATGCCATCATTGGAGTCAGGCTCCCACTTATAATACTTGTCTTTTTCGTATGTAATTGAAGAGTTATCAAAGTACTTTTTATACTTAGGTGAACTTGTATCTTTTTCTGCAACAAGATATGTATCAATTGCAATCTCATCAGTTATCTTGTCATCAAATACTCCTGATGCATCATATTCGGTAAACTGATTCTGTAATGCATAGAATATAGTCTCTGCTGC
>JAEEQX010000047.1 GCA_016285575.1 Lachnospiraceae bacterium | reverse complement strand
AGTTTTAATTAATTTTTTTAACTTTTTTCAATATGATTTTTGAATGATATTATCCCACAAAAAAAGTTCCGACTTTGGAACTCTTTTGACGGAGAAGGAGGGATTTGAACCCTCGCGCCGCTATTAACGACCTGCACCCTTTCCAGGGGTGTCCCTTCAGCCTCTTGGGTACTTCTCCAGATAGCTAAATCAATACAAGTTATAAATTTATGTCCTTACATACAAAACTGCCGACAATGATTGCCGGCATCTGTAGAGCGGAGAGGATGGGATTCGAACCCATGCGCCCTTTCGGACAAACGGTTTTCAAGACCGCCTCGTTATGACCACTTCGATACCTCTCCGAATAACGCTTCGTAAAACGCAAGTGTTATATTATCAAAAAAGAACTGTCATGTCAACACTTACTGATACATTATTTTACAAAAAAGTGAGGATGCCAAAAAACACCCTCACTATATATTAATACTTAGTCAGTTGTTAAACGAATTATAAGTTAACCTGATCCTCTGATCCGATTGATCCGCCAAGTGCGTCATCGTCTGTTTCAGAAGCATTAACTGTGTTCTGTACAAGCTGCTGAAGTGAGAATCTGCCTGAATATAACTCTGCCTCTGCAAAGTGATATCTGTCAGTAATCTTGATTTCTACATCACCCTTAGTCTTTAAGTTGAAACCAACATAGATTAATGATGTCTCTCCGGGCTGTACTTCTCTTGTTAACCAGTCGTTACTTCCTGCAAGTGAGTAGCTCTTATCAAGAGTAAAGCCATCCTGCTTAACATCAATCTTGGAAATCTTCTGGAATGAAGTAGCTTCGCTTGAATTGTTAGTAAATTCACCTACTAAAACAACGATTACGTTCTTCTGATACTTATCAAGACCGATAAGAGCAGTTTTATACTTGAACTCGTAGTCAGAACCATATACATGCTCAGGAATGTCAGCGATGGCAAGTGTATTTTCATATACGCATACCTGATCAAAAGTCTTCCAGTCATTAACTGAAATCTCGATATCACCTTCCATATCGTTAAGCTGATATACTTCTTTGAAAGTTACTTCAGATCCACCTTTGATTTCTGTAAAATCATCATCAGCGTTAATATCTTCTTTTAAAGGATGGTTGTAAGGAAGCCATGTGCTGTCAAGCTCTCTTCCACTCTGGAATATCTTCATTCTGAGTGCACTTGAGCAACTTGTAGATTCAGTAGAATTGTTCTTGAAATTGCAAGTTAAAACTAAAAGCTTAGCACCTTCTTCACCTTCAGTGATTTCTTGATCAAGAATAGCGAACTCGTATTCACTCTGTGATACCTTAGCCTGAATTGTAGATACTTCTATATCCTCATCAAGGATAGTTACAGTTCCTTTCTTAGCCTGACCGGTTACAGTAACATGAATTGTGTTGCCAAGAGTTGCGTTTGAAATATCAAAAGCAGCCTGTGCTACACCCTGTGACTTAGCAGGGATCTGGCTCATAGAATCAAGTGCGTAAGGGTTGTTGCCGCCAAGATATGTAGAACTAAGTGCTGTTCCATCTTCTGTAGTAACAACTGTACCATACTCGATTGTGTAACCTGCAACAGCTGTATCAAGCTTATTGTCAACATCGAAGTTAACAACTAAAACCTGACCACCATCATAATTGCCGCATGTGAATACTTCGTTTACTGCAACATCATAACCTGTTTTGCTTCCGCCTCCTAAAAGACTTAAGGGGTTAGAACATCCAAAAAGGATGGCAACCACTGAAATTAAAGAGACGAATAAAGAAGCTTTCTTTAATGTGTTTTTCATACTGTCCTCCTTATACACATTCAGCGTTTATTCTTTTTCGTATAACTATCAAATTATAATATAGTAAATTATAGTTGCTCTTTTATATAAGAACTACCTATTAACTATACTAATTATCCTGTAAAAATACAAGAACAACTATTTTTTATTATACATTAGTTGTCAAGAGGGTATTAATCCTCGTTAGGAATAGGCGCAAGAGTCTTCTTTCTGCACGCTGCTGTAACAAGAGCTATTGTAAGCAAGAATCTGGCCATCACTCCCATAGGGGCAAGATAGTTGGAATAATTAGCAAGCAAGCTATAACCTGCGTAACCTTCTTGAGGTCTAATAATATATAACATTCCAACTCCTCTATATAATACCAATGTAAGAATTAATGAAACAATACCAGCTAAAATGGGATGAACCGCATCCAATAATATCAATCCTGCCACTTCTGCTCCTATGGAACTGCTCTCGCTATTCGACGCCACTATTGCAAGGATTGAAAATACTATAAATACTATAAAAGAAACAATACCGATCATCTGAACACCTACGTAAATAGCTACAGAAGATCCTGTAATGAAACGTGCTTGTCTTGATAATAAACCTGCAGCGATAGGAACTATCAACTTTCCGATAAATATGTATCCAAGATACATAACCATTCCAAGTATTGCAGTAATTTTTACAGTCTTACTCATAATCTTCTCCTTTACACACTTCTTTATATTAGTAATGAATATTAAAAGTTCTTATTAAAATCAGCAAGATATGTAATCTTGATGTTGGTCACATCTCCCTCAACCACCTTAACCTTACAACCTCCGTATAGTTCAACCACCTGGGCGTCATCAGTAACCTTAAGAGAGTTGCCGTTAGCTCTATCATTCATATAGGAAGAATATGCCTTCATAACAAGATTATATTCAAAAGTCTGAGGGGTCTGCATCATATAGCAACAATTTCTGTCGGGAGTAGTTATAATATAACCATTTTCATCGACCACCTTAACTGTGTCCGTTGCTCTCACCGCGGTCACTACAGCACGATGCTTCTCTACCTCCATCATATTTCGCTCAATTATCTCATTGGATACGTAAGGTCTTGCTCCATCATGAATCAATACATAATCCGCATTGGAACATCCTTTTAAGCCACTATACACGGAATCGTATCTTTCTTCTCCGCCCACGACTATATTTTTCACCTTACTAAGCCAATACTTATCAACGAATTCTTTTTGAATATATTCTTCTTCGCCCTTACCGCAAACGATTACAATATCATCCACCCTAGAGCGTTCAAATGCAACTAACGAATGCGCCAAAAGAGGCTTATCTTTAAGCATCCTGTATTGCTTGGGAACACAACCACCTATTCTCGTGCCTTTCCCTCCGGATAAAACGATTGCACAAAACCTGCTCATAAAATCCTCATCAATCGAAGAAACTATTTTTCTCCCAACTTTAAATTGGGAACTGCATTAAGATCAAGTGAATGTCTGACTCCCTTGATATATTCATAGTAAGCAGCCGCACCAATCATGGCTGCATTATCTGTACATAAAATTGGCGGTGGCATAAAGAAACTTACATTCTTTTTAGCACATGCTTCTTCGAATGCCTGTCTTAATCCCGAGTTGGATGCAACTCCGCCTGCAATTGCAAACTTATCTATATGATATGTATCAATCGCTTCCATTGAATGTCCGACAAGTACATCAATAACCGCCTGTTGGAAAGAAGCTGCTACATCTTCAGTAACTACTGTCTCGCCATTCATCGCCTGAGTATTAAGGTAATTAAGAACCGCTGACTTGAGTCCGGAAAAACTGAAGTCGTAAACATTACCACCCACCTTGGCTCTGGGAAAAGCTATCGCCTGCGGATTACCTTCTTTTGAAACCTTATCAATCTTAGGTCCTCCGGGATATCCTAATCCTATTGCTCTGGCTACCTTGTCAAAAGCTTCACCGGCAGCATCGTCTTCTGTCTTGCCGATTATCTCATACTGTCCGTAATCGGAAACTTTTACAAGATGTGTATGACCACCCGAAACCACCAAACATACAAAAGGCGGTTCGAGTTCAGGATTGGCTATATAGTTCGCACTGATATGACCCTCGATATGATGAACTCCTACAATAGGAAGGTTAGCAGCATATGCCATAGCCTTGGCAAAAGATACACCCACAAGTAAAGGACCGACTAATCCCGGTCCATAAGTAACTGCGATGGCGTCAATCTCCTTGAGAGTTAAGTGACTATCCTCAAGAGCCTTGGCAGTAACCTGATTAATCTTGTCCATATGCTTTCTCGAAGCTATCTCAGGTACTACTCCACCATAAAGTGTATGAAGGTCAATCTGTGAATATATTACATTGGATAAAACTTCTCGTCCGTTTTTTACAACTGCTGCCGCCGTCTCATCGCACGACGACTCAATTGCGAGAATTGTAACATCCTTATTCATAAGGAATACTTCCTTTGGTAATTAGTTATTCATTGCGGTCTCTCCCGCATCTTCTTTTACAAGATCAAATCCGTAAATCTTCCAATGTCCGACATTGTCTTTTCTTAATATGAAGACCTCGTTGGAATATCTGTACTCGGTTCCCTGACGAAGTCTATACTGAGCATAAAGTCTTGCCCACTCGAATCCGTCTTCATTGAATCTCTCTACATCCGTAGCTGCGGATACCGAATAACCGGATACAACTATCTTTTGCGCCTGGAAATCAATCACGTCTTTTTTGAGATTCTCATAATATGTATCAAAAGGCATATTGTCTTTTAACTCATCGTCATATAAAAGATATGATCTCTTGGCAAGCTGTTCTAACTGTTCTTCTGTGATGGAATCATCATAAAAGCAACAGGTTATTTCTGAATAATACTTAAGCACTTCCTTGGGAGTGGGCGGATAGGACTTATCTATATCCCTAAGTAATATGTCCATTACCTTGGATACATCCACCTCAGGTTCCGCCTCGGTTTCGCCGCGTCTTGTCTGCATGTAAAAAGCAACAATAACCATGGCGGCTATCGCAACAACGACGATTATTCCGATTATTGCTGTCTTTTTGTTTTTCACGGCGTCCCCTTTCGTAATATTTTATGATTCTTCGTAGACAAGATCAGCACTCATGCCATCCTTGGCTGCGTAAGTTTTCGGAAATATCTTCCTTGCATTATCAAGGAATTCCTTGGGTTTAAATAATGATGGGCTGTAATGTGTAAGCCACATCTCTTGAACTTCAGCTTCTTTAGCAAGCGTAGCAGCCTCGGAAAAAATCATATGTCTGTGTTCCTTGGCCTTATCAAGCGATTCATCCTCGCCATACATACCCTCGCATATAAAGAGGTCTGAGTTCTTGGCGAATATAGGTATGTTCTTGCACGGTCTTGTATCAGTGGTATAAGTAACCTTGATGCCTTTTCTGGGAGGCCCCATTACCATATCCGGAGTATATGTAACTCCATCTTCTTCGATAACTTCTCCCTTTTGAAGCTTGGACCAACACTTAAGAGGTATGTTAAGCTTCTTGGCGGCTTCAGCATCAAATCTGCCCGCTCTGTCTATCGATAAGCTGTAACCGTAACATGTTACGTTATGACTCACCTTAAATGCATCTATATGAACATCCTTAAAATCTATTCTCTGCGAATCCCCATCGAGCTCGATATACTCAAGTTCAAAAGGAAGTTTGGGCGCTATAATCAAAAGCGATTCAACAACTTCTCTCACACCCTTGGGACCAACTATCGTAACAGGCTCGGTCCTCTCTGAATTACCCATTGTCAAAAACATTCCGGGCAATCCCGATATATGATCAGCATGGAAATGCGTGAATAAAATCAAATCTATTGGTTTGGGACTCCATCCTTTTTCCTTGAGGGCCACCTGAGTGCCTTCGCCACAATCGATAAGAATATTGGAACCGTTGTATCTCACCATCAGCGAAGTAAGCCATCTGTAAGGAAGCGGCATCATACCGCCAGTTCCCAGTAAACATACTTCAAACATTGTTCACCTCAGCCAGTATATAACTGCATTGTCTGCAGGATTGGTATAAAAGTCTTTTCTCGTGCCGGCGTTTTCAAATCCGAACTTTTCATATAACGCTCTGGCAGATGTGTTGGTCTCTCTTACTTCGAGAGTAAAAGCATTGATGCCTCTTTTTTTACCCTCATCCAAAAGAGCGGTTAAAAGCTTACTTGCTATGCCTTGTCTTCTTGCATCCTTGGCAATCGACACATTCATAATATCCGCTTCATCCATGCTCTGGATAAGTCCTGCGGCTCCTATTACAACATCACTATCATCAAGAGCTACCAAGTATAGAGCATACGGATTATCTAGTTCTTCTCTAAGTGAAGCCTCGCTCCAGCCATCCGAGAAGTTTTGTTTTTCAAGTTCAGCAACACCCGATACATTATCGGAGTCCATATTAACTATTCGTACCTGCAAGTTTTTCTTCTCTTTCTCTCTCAGCCTGAGGCTTTCTTAAATAGATACATGAAAAATCAGCCGCGTCGCTCGCTTGTCCCTTAGCTGCATATGCATCTGCGATAATCGCTACATTGCTAGCATTCTGATATGCACGTGACGCTATGGGAAGTGCGTATGACACCTTCATATTTTCTTTTATAGTACTCTCGTATACAGGAACTCCATCACCGGTAAATGAAACCTTTTCTCCAAGTTCATTAAGGTAATCGCATAATTCATTCATATCATATGCACAGGGTTCAAGTATTGTCTTGGGAATAACCGAATCTCCCTCAAACTTATATACACCTGTATATACCTGATTTCTTCTTGCATCCATTATGGGAACGCTTACGCCCTCTACTCCGTAGTTATTAAGACTAAGTGCTTCGAGAGTTGATACTCCGATAATCTTTTTATTTACGGAAAAAGCCAGTCCCTTAACTGTAGCAACTCCGATACGAAGTCCTGTAAAAGAGCCGGGCCCGTCAGCAGCTGCAAAATAATCCAATGCGTTTAAATCAATATCAAGAGTCTTCACCAATTCATCCACCATGGGAAGAAGTGTCTGCGAATGTGTCTTTTGATAATTGATACTGATATTTCCTTTTATGATACCATCCTCGAGATATGCACAAGTAGCAACAAGTCCCGAAGAATCAATTGCTAGTATCTTCAACTCAGATAACCTTCTTTTTCAGTCTTATCCATTATGATCTTTCTGTAGTCAACACCCTTGGAAAGATCCTTTTTAATCTCAATCTTAATTGTACCCTTGGGAATAATCTCTTCGATAAGACCTGCCCACTCGACTACGGTTATTCCGTTGCCATATGCGAACTCATCGAATCCGACTTCTTCCATCTCGGATACATCTCCGATTCTGTATACATCGAAATGATACAGAGGAAGTCTGCCTCCATCGTATGTCTCCATTATTGTGAATGTTGGACTTACGACATCATCATCTATTCCTAATCCCTTAGCCAATCCCTTGGTAAATACGGTTTTACCAACTCCAAGATCTCCTATAAGAGCTATAACCGTTCCTGCGGGTGCTGACTCAGCGAATTCTTTTGCAATATTATATGTTTCTTCGGGAGATGATACTTCTATCTCTTTTCTAACGAATTCCATCATAGTCCCCCGAATCTAATCTTGACGTTCTTAGCATCCATATGTGAGCAGATAAGTTTTAAGACATCATCTGCCTTATCACCCATATCTTTTCTTGGAAAGATGAATGCTGAGTTTTTACCTGTATATACAAAGTAGCTTTGTCTAGTATTGCATGCTCTGGTGCAGTCCTTCCATTCGATAAGCTGCTCCTCACCCATAGCCTTAACTGTAATGCCTTCGTCATTGACTACATACGCAATGGGCTCTCTGAAATATTCAAGCATCTTAACCTTCATAAAAGAAGAACGAAGAAGCGATATCGGAAGATAGAATAATAAAAGTAATCCGGCAGCAAGGTAATACCATTTAAGATAATTGATAAACAGTATTAAAAAGATTACGCCCAAAGCTGACGAAATAAGCGATATCGGCTGCTTATACGCATGCTGCAGATTAAAATCATATAATTTCGAAGTTGTCATTTTAACTTCAAAACAAGCTTCCATCAGTCGAATACTTCCTTTTCTTCAACTGCACACACTTTTGCACAGTATCACATAATTATACAAAGTATAATATACTCTAAATTCGCTATTTTTTCAACCTAAAAACTTGTCATACATTTTACCTGCACTTATCCAAAAAAGCCCTAAAACACTTGGCAAAATAAAAAACAGGTGTCAGCAAATCATATGGCTAACACCTATTTTTATTATATTATCTATTGGATTATTAGTTATTGTTCTCAGCAGCCTGTTTCTGGGCGAATCCTGCACGCTTTCTGAGTGTAGGATCAAGAATCTTCTTACGCATACGAAGATGCTTGGGAGTAACCTCAAGAAGCTCATCCGTATCAATGAAATCAATAGCCTGTTCAAGACTAAGGATTCTGGGCGGAGTAAGATGAAGTGCCTCATCTGCCGATGAAGAACGTGTATTGGTAAGATGCTTGGTCTTACATACATTAAGCTCGATATCCTCTGCCTTGGGACACTGACCGATAATCATACCTGCATATACAGTCTCACCGGGTCCGATAAAGAGTGTACCTCTCTCCTGTGCATTGAATAAGCCGTATGTTACACTCTCACCATTTTCAAATGCAATGAGTGAACCCTGCTTTCTGTACTGGATATCTCCCTTGTAAGGACCATATCCTTCGAATAATGTATTGATAATACCGTTACCCTTGGTATCGGTTAAGAAATCTCCTCTGTATCCAATAAGTCCTCTCGAAGGAATCAAGAACTCAAGTCTTGTATATCCACCTGAAGAAGTACCCATTGTTACAAGTTCACCCTTTCTCTGGGATAACTTTTCGATAACGCTACCCGAGAACTCTTCGGGAACATCTATGTATGCTCTCTCCATGGGCTCAAGTAACTTGCCGTTCTCATCTTTTTTATAGAGAACCTCTGCCTTACTTACTGCGAACTCATATCCTTCACGACGCATGTTCTCAATAAGAACCGATAAATGAAGTTCGCCACGGCCTGATACCTTGAATGAATCTGTATTGTCAGTCTCTTCTACTCTTAAAGATACATCGGTATTAAGTTCCTTAAAGAGTCTGTCACGTAAGTGACGGCTGGTTACGAACTTACCCTCTCTACCTGCAAGAGGTGAATCGTTAACTATAAAATGCATCGCAATTGTAGGCTCGGAAATCTTTTGGAAAGGAATGGGTTCGGGTGAATCCACTGAGCAAAGTGTATCTCCGATATGAATATCAGCAATACCTGATATAGCAACTATAGAACCGATAGACGCTTCCTTAACTTCTACTCTCTCCAATCCGTCAAACTCATAGAGCTTGGATATCTTAACCTTACGTGACTTCTCAGGGTCATGTGCATTAACGATAATTACATCATCGTTAGTCTTAACACTACCTCTGTCAACCTTACCTACACCGATTCTACCTACATACTCGTTATAGTCGATAGTACTGATAAGAATCTGTGTACCACCATCAGGATCTCCTTCAGGTGCGGGAATATAATCAAGAATTGTCTCAAAAAGAGGAGACATATCTTTTGCTTCATCTGCTAAATCCTTAACTGCAGTACCTGCCTTGGCTGATGCAAATACAAAAGGACAGTCAAGCTGTTCATCGGAAGCATCAAGTTCAAGAAGAAGCTCAAGAACTTCATCAACAACTTCTGTAGGTCTTGCTTCAGGTCTGTCAATCTTGTTAACACATACGATAACGGGAAGTTTAAGTTCGAGTGCCTTTCTAAGAACGAACTTAGTCTGAGGCATGGGTCCTTCGAATGCATCAACAAGTAATATAACACCGTTAACCATCTTAAGAACACGTTCTACTTCTCCGCCAAAATCAGCATGGCCAGGAGTATCTATAATATTAATCTTAACGCCCTTATAATTAACTGCTGTATTCTTGGAGAGAATTGTGATACCTCTTTCTCTCTCTATATCATTAGAGTCCATTACTCTCTCGGCTACTTCCTGATTGTCTCTGAATACACCACTCTGTCTTAATAAGCCGTCTACAAGTGTAGTCTTGCCGTGATCGACATGGGCGATAATTGCTACGTTACGAATATCCTCTCTTTTCGTAATCATGATACTTCCTCCGATTAAACCTATAAAAAAACACCGTTTGTGAGTATAACACTAACGATTTTGATGTGCAAGAAAAAATTGTTACTCTTATGAAATCAACCTTTGCGAATGATCTTGCCAACTACTACGCAGATTGCAAAGACTAAGACATTGACACACACAACCGTAGCACCGGTGGGTGTGGAAAAAAGAATGGATGCTATGATACCTGTGAATGCACAGAATATACCGATAACACCGGACGATAAAACTACCGAGAAAAAGCTTCTGAATATTCTCTCTGCCGAGAGCACAGGGAATACAATAAGTGCAGATATAAGAAGAGAACCTACAAGTTGCATACTAAGTACTATAACTACAGCAATGATTACAGATATTAAAAGTCTGTAGAGATTGCATCTGATACCTGTGGCAGATGCGAAGTTCTCATCAAATGTAACTGAAAAGATTCGATTATAAAATACAACGAAAAACAGTACCACGGATATTGATAATACAATACACATGATTACATCAGCATCTGATAATGTAAGTATCGATGTAGATCCGAATAAAGTGGAACATACATCTCCTGATACATTACCTGTCTTGGCATTGGGGAAAATATTGAGTAAGAGATAACCTAAAGCAAGCGCACCAACAGAAAGCATAGCAATTGCTGCATCACCCTTAATCCTCTTGTTATCGTTTCCGCCCATCAAAATAATGGCTACCAATACAGTAACCGGGAGCACTAAAAACATCTTTTCACTAATCGATAAAACTGTTGCTATGCAAAGTGCACCGAATGCAACATGCGACAGACCATCACCGATGAATGAAAGACGCTTAAGCACAATCGTAGTTCCAAGCAAGGAAGCGCATAGAGCAATAAGAGTAGCTACTATGAGCGCATTGCGAACGGACGAGTGTGATAAATATTCTGCTAATGTACTTAAAACAGACATCCGCCGTTCTCCTTAATAAATTCATGCTTGGTACAGAATACACACTTCTCACCACCGATGTGAAGAATGTGAGTTGCGTACTTTTTAGCCGCTTCCAAATCATGGGATACCATAATAATGGTAATCTTTTCTTCTTTGTTGATTCTGTATATTAATGTATAGAGTTGTTCCTGCGCATAAGGATCAAGTCCCGCAACAGGCTCATCAAGAAGTAATACCTTGCCTGTAGCGCAAAGAGCTCTTGCTAATAATACTCTCTGCTGCTGTCCTCCCGATAATTCAGGATATGATCTCTTGGCAAGATCTGTAATCTCAAGTTTTTCCATTGCTTCCTTGGCTCTCTCTTTTTCTTTTTTACCAAAGAAAGGTCTGAAGCCAAGCTTATTGAGACATCCGGATATAACTATCTCAGATACTGTAGCAGGAAAGTCTCTCTGGATATAAGACTGCTGAGGAAGGTAGCCAATCTCTTTTTGCTTGAGACCGTCACCATATACTATGCTGCCGCTGACAGGCTTCTCAAGTCCCAATACACATTTCATAAATGTGGACTTACCTGAACCGTTCTCACCGACAATATAGAGATAATCACCCTCGTTAATCTCGAAGTTGATGCCACCTGCAACTATTCTCTTTTCATATCCGACCGATACATCGGTTCCCTTAATCTGTGCCATATCGCTACTCTATTTCTTACATTCTTAATATACTTTTATGAGTATGTATATTTTCAAATTCCACATGGAATTAATTGCTCTTCAATACTTCGAGATTCTTCTTCATATAATCATAATATGAAGCACCGTTATTGATAGCCTCTCTTGATACCGACTGAATGGAATCTATCACTTTAACACTTCCGCTCTTGCCTGATTCACTGATAACATTCTCTGCGAATTTTTCATCTCCGCTTTCGGTAATGTACATTACGCTTTCATCAGTAGCTGCATACTCTTTAGCCAAGGATAATATCATATCAAATGATGAATATGCTTCTGCGGAACATCCGGGCAGTGCTGCGAAATAATTAATGTCATAATCTTCTGCCATATATCTGAAAGGAAATCTGTCAGCTATAACAAGTGTACGATTGGCGGATGAAAAATAATCACTGTATTCTTTATCAAGATCTTCAAGCTTTTTAGTGTAAGATAAAACATTGCTTGTAATCTTGTCTGAGTCATCAGGTGATTTTTTTATAATCTCATCTGCAATTATATTGACGCACTTCTCACTTCTTTTAAGTGACAACCAGATATGTTCATCATTCTCCTCGTATTCTTCCTCTTCTTCGAGTGCTCCGACGATTCCTTCGTCACCTTCAAGTAATACATCATCTTTAATTGCATCCATGAGGCTGATATTAACGCGACCTTTTTTGCCGGGATTCTTTTCTACATATTCTTCGGCCCACGCTTCTGATTCGCCACCAACATATATAAATATATCACAGTCGTCAATGGTAACTAAGTCTTTTACCGCAGGCTGAAACGAATGCATGTCAGTACCGGTATCCTCCAAGAGAATAACTTCTATATCATCACATCCTGCACACGCTTCGCTAACCCAGTCATAAATTGGAAAAATGGTACAACAAATTGTAGTACCATTTTTTGACTCCTTAGTTGAACAACCTGAGAATAACAAAACAACAACTGACAATAAACAGGATATCAATCCTAATCTACTTATCATTCTTTTGTTCATTTTTTTTATCACTTTGGCTATCCTTTTTAACTATATTAATATACACACCAAGAGCAATTCCTGCTACAAAAGTAAAGATGGCAATGAACTGTGATGTGGATAATGCTCCAACACTTCCTCTTGCATCGTTTCTTAAAAACTCTACCAAGAATCTGCCTACACTGTAAAGAAGGAGATAAAGCACTGCTATGTTGCCTTTTTTCTTAACCTTAATTACATATACTGCAAGGAACAAAATACCTGCTATCACAAAGTTGCCAACTGCAGAGAAAAGCTGCGTCGGCCAGAGTTTAACACCCGCCGGAGCAATGGAACCCTCGGGGAATACAACTCCAAGAGGTGATGTAGTCTCAGCGCCATAGCAACAACCTGCGAGGAAACATCCTATTCTACCGAATCCCTGTACTATAGCAACATGAGGAATAATGTAATCAATGTATTCAAAGAAATCAACTTTCTTAATCTTACTGTATACATACATTATTATTGTTGCAGATATAATACCGCCGTATACTACGAATCCCGAGAAAATCTGAGGAAATCCGATTACAGACTTAGGGTCGGCTATTAGTGCCTTATAATCTACGATAAGGTATAAAATCTTAGCTCCAAGGAAACCACCAAGTACGCATATGATAGCGTAGTCTCCAACTATGTCCATATCGAACTTTTCCTTTTTCGCTCTTAAGTAGCATAGCGATAAGGAGATGATGAATCCGAGCGCTATCATACAGGAGTAGCCGTGAAGCGTAAAGTTACCTATCGTTATTAAATCATTATGCATATAAAATCTCTCTTATTTCAGTCCTAATTACCAAACAATTATAATAAAGTCTTTCTTAACTCTTCGCCACTCTTGGGACTAAGAAGTGCAAGAGGAATATCGAAGATAGTCTTGCATCCAAAATCTTTTTTCTCAGCGAGTCTGTATGTAGCTCTTGCATATGCAACGAGAACAGAAGCTGTGAACTCAGGGTTAGAATCAAGCTTTAATGAGAACTCGATAGTATGATTCTTCTCGCCTTCCCATCCTGTCTTGCCGGATCTGATAACGAATCCGCCATGAGGAATACCTGAGTGATTAGCATTGAACTCTTCCTCTGAGATGAAGTGAACTGTTGTATCATAATCAGCAAAGTAGTTGGGCATTGTAACAATCTCTTTCTCAACCTGAGCTGCATCAGCGCCCTCTTCAAGAACTACGAAGCACTCTCTTGTATGCTTTTCTCTTGTTGTAAGTGTAGGGTTCTCACCGTTTCTTACTCTCTCAAGAGCACTCTCTACGGGAATTGTATACTGCTTAGCATTCTTAACACCCTTGATTCTTCTAACAGCATCAGAGTGTCCCTGGCTAACGCCCTTGCCCCAGAATGTATAATCATTGCCATCAGGAAGAACTGCATTGCCAAGAAGTCTGTTGAGTGAGAAAAGACCGGGATCCCAACCGATGGAAATAAGTGTAACCTTGTTGTTCTCAAGGCATACCTTGTTTACATTATCAAAATGCTCAGGAATACGAGCATGTGTATCAAATGAATCAATACAGTTGAAGAGACGTGAATACTCGGGTGTCTGGTTAGGTAAATCTGTAGCAGAGCCACCGCAGATGATTGCAACGTCAATCTTGTCCTTGTAATCTTCAATATCCTTTATATTAACAACCTTGGCTGTGTCAGTAAGTATCTTAACAGTTGAAGGATCTCTTCTTGTGAATACTGCAACAAGTTCCATGTCATTGTTCTGCTTGATTGCGCATTCTACGCCGCGTCCAAGGTTACCGTATCCGATAATACCGATTCTAATGCTCATAATGATGCCTCCTATAGAAAAATATACGTTTACATTATATTTATATTCTTTTCATTTATCAATTATTTTTTCTTATTTACGCTTATTCTTCCTTATTTTCAACACAAGATAAATAACCAGCAGGATTAGAATCATGGAGGCAAGCACGATTTTTGTAATACCCAATGCTTTCTTAGCAGTTGGAGTGTGGCTGTCTTCACTTGCTACAACTTCTTCATTAGCCGGAGTTTGGCTATGATTGGTTGAAATATTGTACATATCCTCTAAAGTTCTGGT
The DNA here is from genome assembly GCA_016285575.1 of Lachnospiraceae bacterium. Lineage (GTDB taxonomy): Bacteria > Bacillota > Clostridia > Lachnospirales > Lachnospiraceae > UBA3766. The sequence goes on along the minus strand of JAEEQX010000047.1, from coordinate 495 downwards.
GGCCTGTGCACCTAATACTGCCGTGTGATTTACTCCAAACGTAATATCATTGGTATCATCCTGGAATCTGGTGTCATTATTATTGCCTGCTATATCGGTATCTGTGATTGATATGGTATAGACTGCATTATCCGTAAAAAGATCATCATTAAAAGAATAAGTGATTCGATATCCATTTTCTTCCTTAACTTCATCTATAGTCACGTCTTCGTCGTAGTCTATATCTACTACTCTGCCATTCTTGGTAAGAATAATATTGACCGAACTCTTGTCTATCGGCGATAGATTATTTTCTTCAACCTTGATTCCTGTTACATTATCAGAAAAAGTATTGAACAATTCTCTAATCCTGTCAGCAATCTTGAATAGTCCGCCTCTTCTATTAATTGTAAAAGAATACGTGTCGGATATTACATTGCCGGCCATATCGTATGCTTCAAAAGACAAATCATAATAATCATCAGAAAAACCATTCTTATCTTCAACAAGCATTGC
>JAEEQX010000130.1 GCA_016285575.1 Lachnospiraceae bacterium | reverse complement strand
GAGGAGACCTCGAAAGAATTAACCTTAAGGAGGGTCAATATTATGATGAGAGCTCTTTATTCTGGTGTTGCAGGTCTTAAGACACACCAGGTCAAAATGGACGTTATTGGTAACAACATTGCTAACGTTAACACAACAGCTTACAAATCACAGTCAATTACTTTCACAGAATTAATGTATCAGACAACTCAGGCTGCATCCGGACCTAATGCTACAACAGGTACTGCAGGTACAAATGCTAAGCAGATCGGTCTTGGTTCTACATCAGGTGCTATTTCTACAGCAATCACAACAGCTGGTGCATCTCAGAATACAGGTAATCCTTTTGATATTAAAATTACAGGCGATGCTTTCTTCATCGTTAATAACGGAACAGATAACTATTTCACAAGAGATGGTTCTTTCTACGTAGATGCTGCAGGTAACCTTGCAACAACATCAACCGGTTACAATGTAATGGGTTGGGGTGTTGATCCTGAAACAGAAACAATTAAGCAGGATACAGTTCAGGCTCTTAGAATCATGAGCCCTGAGAATATGACATATCCACCAGAAGCTACGACAAAGGCTTATGTTTCTGGTATTCTCGATAAGAATGATACCAATGCTGCATCTTCATCAGGTAAGTCAATCAGCGTAACAACATATGATAATCTTGGTTATTCATATTCAGTTAAGTTCGCTATTAAGAATACAGACAATGAAGGTCAGTATACAGTAGAACTTGTTGATATCCTTGATTCCAACAACAAGTCACTTAAGGATGTATACAACGTTGGCAAAATCACCGACATCGCTAATTTCGGTGCTGAAAAAGTAGAAGAGTCCACAACACTTATGCAGCTTGCTGATGGTGTTACATATGATAATACAAATGGAAAGTATTATCAGAAGGTTGGTCTTTCAGATACATTTAACGATTATGAGTCAACAAAGGTAAGCGGTATTACATATTCAGTTAAAGATACTCAGGGTGCTGAGCAGTTTGCTGCAGGCTCAGAACTTACACTTGATGCAAAAGGTGAGATTAAGAAAGAAGATCTTATTGATGCATTTAATCTTATCTATGTTACAGATACAGTAAATGGTGATTATTATACAGACGGTTCTGGCGTTCAGCTTAGAAGCGATACAGATGCTGAATGGGCAACTGTTCTTGGTAAGACAGGTCTTACTCCGTTTGATGCAACAATGGAAGCTGACGGAACTGTAACATTTACTTTTGAACAGGCATTCCATTTCGATGCAGCAACAACATATGATGGAACCAATTTCACAAAAGAAATTACACAGGATGAAGCATATGGCGTTGATACAACACTTCCTAATACCAAATATTCATATGCAGTAGCTCCTGACGGACAGGCACAGGTTACAGCTACAACTACCTTAACAGGTAATATGCTTATTTATGATACAGGTACAGGTGAATTTAAGTCCATTAATGGTGCCAACAGTGCGCTTCTTGATTTTGCATCAACAGCTACTGACGTACTTGGAAATCCTGTAGACTTATCACATTTTGAAGATGTTGACATGGATTTCTCAGCATCATCAATGTTTAACAATAATGGTACATCAACCATGACAATGGTATCCGGTGACAAGACAGGTCTTGGCTCAGGACGTAAGCTTGGTGAGTTATCAGGTGTATCAATCCAGAATAATGGTATGATTTATGCTTCATACGACAATGGCCAGACAAGATTACTTGGACAGATAGCAGTTGCTACATTCTCCAATGCTTCCGGTCTTCAGAAAGAAGGAGATAACTTATACAGTGCAACTCTTAACTCTGGTGAATTCGATGGTATCGGCGTTGATGTAACAGCCGGTGGCGGATATATGTCAACAGGTGTTTTGGAAATGAGTAACGTAGATCTTTCTTCAGAATTTACTGAAATGATTACAACTCAGAGAGGTTTCCAGGCAAACAGCCGTATAATCACTGTTTCCGATACACTTCTTGAAGAACTTGTTAATCTGAAGAGATAATAAAAAGCCTTACATAACTTAAAAAAAGCGAGTATGGAAAAAATCTTCCATACTCGCCTTTTTATAGGCCTATACTATTTATTTTATGTAAATTATGTGTTATAATTAGTGTGTATGTTTAGGGGATACAACAATATGTTGTATAATAGTTGGGTATAATTATATGGTTGAACTAACAAAATTAAATGGAGTTAAATTCTTAATTAACCCTGATGTAATTGAGGTGGTAGAAGAAACTCCAGACACCGTTCTTACTACTGTTACAGGAAAGAAAATCATCATAAAAGAAGGTAGACAAGAGGTGAAAAATTTAGTAAAATCGTATAGAAGGGATATTTTTGCGCCCAGTGCAAATGAGGAGATATAAATAAGATGGATTTGGCTTCGATTATAGGTCTTGCTGTCTGCGTTGCCATGATGCTTTTGGGTATCGTTACAGGTGACGATGGTGTAGCAGGTCTTAGATATTTTATTGATGTAAAATCTATATTGATCACTTTAGGTGGTGCGTTTTTTGCGGTTTTGGCTTCTAACTCCATTAAGGACTTCATTGGAGGACTTAAGAGCTTTTTACTTATATTCAAGTCGCCTAGTATGAATCTTACTGAGACAATTTCGAAGGTTATTGAATTGTCCAATGTAGCCCGTAAGGAAGGACTTCTTGCACTAGAAGAAGTATCGGGAGAACTTGAAGATCCGTTCCTTAAGAAAGGTATCCTTCTTATCGTAGATGGTACTGATCCGGAACTGGTAAGAGGAATATTAGAGACAGAAGTTGTTAACTTAGACAGCAGACACAGACAAAAAATTGCTTTCTGGCAGGATTTGGGTGCCATGGGCCCTGCATGGGGTATGATCGGTACTTTGATCGGCCTTATTCTTATGCTTCAGAACATGTCTGATGCATCCTCAATCGGA
>JAEEQX010000129.1 GCA_016285575.1 Lachnospiraceae bacterium | reverse complement strand
ATGCATTCTTCCCGTTCGGCGATAACATCGAGCGTGCTTACAAGAGCGGCGTTAAGTACATTGCCGAACCCGGCGGATCCATCCGTGACGACCATGTCATCATGACATGCAACAAGTACAACATGGCGATGGCATTCACGGGAATTCGCTTATTCCATCACTGATTTCGTTCGGTTGTTTTGCTCGCTTAGGATGTAGTAAGATTAAGGGCTGCGAAGTTGTTCGCAGCCCTTATGCTTTAGAGGTTTAGTTTTTATTCTACCAGCAAACTAAAAAACTAAGTTCATTGTCTGTTTAGTCTTATAGTGCGTGAAATATGAAAAAATGATTTCCGTTGCTCTCACGATTGAACATAAGAGTATGATTAATAAACCATTGTGATGATTAATGCATATATATCCGATTATTCCTCCTAATCTACACATACATAAACAACCACCAAGAAGAATATATTTATCTAAACGCCGTTTGTCGCTCTCATTTAACATAGCTAATATTGCAGGAATAATATAAATCACACAATATGTACCGGAATGAGAGGGTAAAATAATCATAATTAAGCACACAAAGAGGATTCGATCATAGCTGCTTTTTGAAAGAAAGGCTGCAGATAATAATATGACACAGATAATCACGGTGATAATTGAACATAAGGTGTTCAATGTATCAAAGTTATAAAAAAAGAATTCAGGCATGTAATGCATAAAAAAGCCTTTGATTGTACAGCCACTTTCAAATTTATAAACGTCTATATTGATTAACAGATTCCGTATAAGTAAAGGTATATTGGTAAACCCACCTTTGGTTAACAGAAAAGGACCAAAGAAAAAGACAATCCCATATACTAGTGTTTTTATGGCATCTTTCCAACGTCTTTCAATTATTAGAATAACACCTAAAAATGCAGGTGAGATTTTTAGCGAAGCAGCTAAAGCTATTGAAATAAAAGAAAACTCTTTCAGAACTTTATTATTACTTGAATTAAAAACAAGATAGAACAAAATGAAAGCTAATACAAAATTAATAGAATTGCCTCTTTCTATTGTATACACTATAGGAAAAGACAGACACACTGATATTGCAGCGAGATGTTTTGTGAGAGAAGAACCGTTTTTGAATGTGTGAACACAACTATAAATACCAATTATAGAAATAACAGTAAATACTATAAACAGCATCATGATTCTAGTGTCGGTATACAAACTAGAAAAACTGTTAACCGTATAGTAGTAATCTAAGTTGGATATATTACCTGAGATTAAATATGAAACAAAATATTGTAACGGAGGATATATTTTTTCATGAACTCCAAAAGCAACTGTGTTATTATATGGGTCATTTTCGGCTGAATAACCTACTATATTAGTGAAATCTGCGATGAAATCTCTTCCGTTCCAAAGAACTTCCCACTGGATTGCATTAGCCCCCCAAAACAGTATATCGCCCAAAGAAAAAAGAGCATATGTAATAATGCATATGATAAAAATCAATTCATATTGAGTTTTGATATTTTTAATATAATGAATAGTTGGTTGCTCTTCCATAGGGTAATCCATATCGTAATACTTAAATAATTATATGATACAAATAAGCTTAGTGCTACAAATAATAGACTATAAAATGAAAGTCTTATATATAACGTCAGTTAGTTCTTTATCTGTTTTCACTACTATGCTTTTCGTAGAATAAGGATAGGGTGTACCATTGCGATTGATCCAAATGTAATTCCAACCGCTATTAGTTGCACCCATTATGTCGTGTCTATACGAGTCTCCAATCATCCAAAGATTGTTGGGCTTTAGTCCCAGTTTCATTTCGACTATGCGGTACAATCTGACATCGGGCTTCGAGAAGCCTGTCTCTCCGGAGACGATGACATTCTCCGGGTTAAACCACCTTTCCAGTCCGAGCATATCGACCTTGTGGCGCTGATGCTCCGATTCGCCTGCCGTAAGTACGGCCAGTCTTATATCAGGATTATCTGCAAGGGCATTAAGAGTCTTGATCATGTTTTCACTGAGCGACATATGGCTCTGGAGTTCGAGATATGCGTCGGCAGATAAGACACCGTCTCCGTCTTTGAAGGGAAGAGACAGTGCTTTGAATGTCTCTTCATATCTCCAGCCGTTGATCTCTCTGGTCGTGATCCTGCCAGATTCGAGATCCTTCATGTTGATATCGCTCTTATCGTAGAAGATCTTGATGAAGTGAAGAGGATCATCAACGCTTGTTCCGAGCACAGTCTCTGCTGCCTTAACAAGCATATCCTGCCTGCAGTATAAAGTATCATCAATGTCGAATACTAAACCGATCATATAACTCCTGTAACGAACAAACCCCTTTGTTTGCGTTTTCCGCACAAGCGAAGCGCGGAGGACCTAAGCAAACGAAGGGGTTTGTGAGTTTTGGAGCCAATGGTGGGAATCGAACCCACGACCTATTCATTACGAGTGAATTGCTCTACCCCTGAGCCACATTGGCGTGCCATAAAAATATACTCATTAGAGGCCTTAATGTCAAGTCGGAAGGGGTTGTCGGAAGACAAGTAATGATATAATGAAATGGCAGGAGGTAAACGGGAAAGTGTATTCAAAGAGAACAGCTCTTACAGCAGCATTTTTGTGCCTGGCATTCTGCGTATCCGCCTGCAAACGCGAAGAGAACGTTTTCCCCGAACTTCCGGGAGAGCCTGAAGCATCTGCTCCGGCTGAAGAGACCGAGACTTCGGCAAGTGACTCCAAGACAATTAAGACACTGTCCGTTGCGCTTCCTTATTCTGATGATACCGTCAGGTATCTTTCTGCCATGTTCTATATGAAGCGCAGCGGAACCTGGGATGACATGTATACCGGAGCAGATATCGATCTTGCTTCTTTAGATGAGGTGTCTACGGACTTTGTCATCACTAACAGTGAAGTTCCTTC
>JAEEQX010000128.1 GCA_016285575.1 Lachnospiraceae bacterium | reverse complement strand
AAAGTCCTGTGCCTTACCGCTTGGCGATAGCCCAGTATAAGGTGGGTAATGGGACTCGAACCCACGGCCTCCAGAGCCACAATCTGGCGCGCTAGCCAACTGCGCCATACCCACCATGTTTGACTCGTCCGCTTATTGACGAAACGTGCTCGAAGGGATTCGAACCCCCGACCCACGGCTTAGAAGGCCGTTGCTCTATCCAGCTGAGCTACGAACACATGTCTCTTTTCAGTGACGTTTGATATTATATACCAACACTCTTTGAAATGTCAACGAATATTTTTTAGTTCGCATCTATTTCATTAATGTAATTGGATGCCTTGGTACTTAACTCGGTTCCGGGTGCTAATTCAATAACTTTATTAAAGTATGTTTTTGCATTCTCGTTGTCTTTGTTAGCCATGTATGTACAAGCGAGATAATAAAGAGCATTAACGTTTTCTTTGTCATACTCTACTGCCTTCTTGAAGTTCTCAAGTGCTGTTACATAGTCTTCCTGTCTGAAAGCATTGTATCCGTTTTCATAATAGGAATTGGCAACACTCTCTCCGATAGCTCCCTTAAGCATATTGTAAACTGAAGTAAATTCTTCTTCTTTTAACTTCTCGGAACTGTTGTCATCAATCTTATCAAGATACTGAGCTATCTGATTCTTGTCCATTGAATCGCCCTTGGAGTATTCACTGACCGCTAAAAGCAGATACTTATATCCTTCAAAAGCACCATTGGTGCCTTCATAAGCATTAAGCTGATCCTGAATGGCTTCATACTGATTAGTAATACTATCGATTCTGTTATTCAAAGTATCGATGGTTGTATTCTTGAGATTGATCTCATCATATGCATCAGCAAGTTCCTTGTTCTCATCGGCTCTTTGAATATTAACTCTGATGGGTCCTAAAACAAACCATCCAACAAGTAAACCGATAACAAGACCTACAGCTACATTGATAAACATAGTGAGGAATGTATTCTCTTTTCTTGTCTTGGGTTGAATGATTATATCATTGCCACTCTGGAACGTGATTGCATTCTCGTCTTTTTTCTTGCTCTTTTTAGAATCCGTATTAAGATTCTCATCAGCCATTCTGATATATAAAGCCGCAGTAATATTACCCTTATCAAGACGTCTAACCAAGATAAGTTCTTTCTTAGCGGATTGATAATCCTCTTCTTGCATTAAGATGAGAGCTAAAAGAAGATGCGCATTGATAAGCTTGGGGTTATTGCTTACAACTTTCTTAAGTGTAATCTTAGCCATATCAAGGCTACCCTGCTTACAAAGATTAAGCGCGGAATTATACTTTTTGATAGTTGAATTAAGAGAATCCAAAAGTGTGGGGTTACTCTGTAATGTCTGTATATAATCAATTGCCATGTTTCTCTCACTCTGGTAATGCTGTGAGATAACCCATTCTGCCATGGCGTTGATTGTCTCGCCCATCTCAAAGTAAACAAGACCCAGAAGATTTCTCGCCTGAGTATTTCTTTTATAGCACATAAGACTCTGTCTTAAGTCTTCTACTGCACCTGTCAGATCTCTTATCTGTGCTTTTTCAAGTCCACGGTTATAAAACTTGTTGGACATGTAAATAATCTTTTTATATTTTTTTACGGACACACCGCATGACGTACAGTATGACTTTTCAGACAATGCTGTACCGCAGTTGTAACAAAATATCATTAGTATTTAGCCTCTTATTCTTCTGCTTCTGATACTGTCTTAACTATAAAATCAACCATATCTACAAGATCCTGGTTATTAACTACATCTTCTACATCGCTGATATCCGGCGAAGGGTGGAATTTTTTAAGTTCATTTTCAAAATCTATCATATTACTTTCCTCCCATTAACTTCTTCTTATCAAAATACTCTATCGCTTCTCCTACGAGATATAATGATCCGGCGATTAATACCTTCTCATTGTAGGATTCGCTTATCTTTACAGCTGACTCTATATCGTCCGCTATTAATATCGTAGTGTTACCCTCTATTTTTTTTGCTATCTCGCTAAGCGTTTCAACCTTGCATGCACGAGGTGAATTAAACTTGGTAAAAATAATCGCATCAAACAAATCTGAAGTGATTAACTTTTCAATCATCAATGAAAAGTCTTTATCTTCGCACGCTCCAAAGATAAGTATACATCTTTCGTTAAGACACTTAAGCGATTCAAGAAGCCTGTCTATTGCATTCTCATTATGCGCTCCATCGGTGAAAACATTAGGATATATCTCATCCATCCTGCCACGAAAATGCCCATGGGACAATGCATCTATCGCAAGCGTTTCATTAAAAGCATCTTTTAGAAATACTTTACTTGCTACGATAGACAACGAAGCGTTAAGCCTCTGATACGTTGCTACGGTATCGAGAGATATTCTTAAATCCGATGCGAAAACACTCTCATCATAGTCAAAATTAAGCAAAAAATCAACGCTGTCTTTTTTTACCGATACTTCACTGATGTTTTGCTCGCAAAGCTGATACGCTTTCGCGTGCTTTTCTTTTGCCCTGTCTAAAAAGATATTGTTAACTGATTTATTATCTAAAAAGACTAGGGGAACGTTTTCTTTTATAATGCCAGCTTTTTGAGTAGCTATTGATTCTATCGTATCGCCAAGCTGTGCCATATGGTCCATGCCGATTGAACATATAACCGATAGCGAAGGCTTGTCGAAAATATTGGTCGCGTCCAACTCTCCACCGAGTCCTGTCTCTAATACCAAGACATCCGGTTGTCTCTTTCCCGCCCAAACCATGAACATAAGAAAAAGGTATTCAAAGAAACTAGGATGCATCGTTTCTTTTTCATCAGGAGAATATAAATCGCATCTATGCTTTACTTCTAAAAAAGCATCTTCAAATTCTTCATCACTTATCTTAATTCCGTCTATCTCAAATCGCTCTTTGATATACACAAGATGAGGAGAAGTGAATAGTCCCACTGATAAGCCAT
>JAEEQX010000127.1 GCA_016285575.1 Lachnospiraceae bacterium | reverse complement strand
AGATAGCGGTTGACAGATACTTGAAAGACAGTACAAGAAATCTTTTCTCCGCATTTTTGATAAAAAAAGAAGCGAATTCAATTGAACTGAATTCGCATCATGGATATTATTATGGATTATTTCAATACGCCTCACCCAAACTGTCATCCATATATATGACATTTGGAATTGTTGGAATCTGTGTTGTATCGTCAGCTGCTTTTATCCAGGCTATAATCATATGCGTTATTGATTTGGCAACGGGTAAGATGAAAAGCAGAATTGCAACCGGTAACCATCCCAAGATTGAAGCGGTATTACTTATAATATGCGCTGCAATAACTTGGAATTATTTTGAAACATTATTCTCGTTAACCGGTACTTCTTATATTATCGGAGCTGGTACAATTATTTTATTATCTTCTTTACTGCCGATTTTATTTTGTCGACAAGTTGAGGTTTCTTAACAACTTTTGCCTCTGAATACAATCTGTCTTTGAGTAAGAATGAAAGCCTGTCTGCAATCATGCGGCGGGCTTCTTTATTAGGGGTTCTGCCATCTGCTTCAAGATACTGATCAGCGTTTGCTTCATTGATATCAACACCAGTGAAGAGGTCAATATATGAGTAGGATACGCTGTAATAGTTAGCTATTGATCTTGCGGCAGAGAATGTTGCTGCGATAGTTCCGTTACTTGTATTGTAAGAATCACAAGGATGTTTAATACCATCATCGTCGATTGCATAGCAGAATGTAGGGCATACATAGATATACTGAGTTTGCTCGTTGTAATTGCTGAAGAGATCTATACTCGTATATACAGCGCCTAAAAGGGTTGTGACATTTTCAGTGATAGGAGTACCATCTTCCCACTTATCCATCGCAACACGTCCGGTCTGGTAATCGTATCCGTCGTAGCAGTACATAACGACATCAATATCTTCCATTTTTACGTTCTCAAGCATATCGATTACTTCAGTATATCTCTCGATATCATATTTATCTTTGTCGAGATATGTAAGAGCAGTACGCTGTCTTTGATAATCTTCCCAACATACAGAAGCGGATAGCCAGAAAAGAGTGAAGTAATCTTCTGGACTTTCTTCAGGTGAACGCTCGTAAACGTTGTAACTTGTAAGATATGAAAGAGGAAGGGTGCAATCGATAATCTCAACCTGTTCAGGAAGAGTTTCGGAAAGCATACTTACAATATCTGTTCCTTCTTTTTTGCCTTCGTAATATGCTCCGTTACCAAGCAATAATATGGTTGTTTTTCCGTCGTCGGTATCTGGAGACATCACGGAAGGAGGCATCAAAACAACATTATCAGATGTGTCCAACTTAACCTCGGTATCGGGCGGAATAACATAAGCGATTCCTTTGTTCCACTCGTTGATACGTAGGATGATAATTACGACAATTGCAATAAGTGCAATAATTCCAATTAAGGGAATAAGCAGATGATAAGGCTTTTTACTACCGCCTTCGTCGACATCCTCATTATCGTCAATATCATTAATCTCGTTTTCTATCGTAGTATCTGCAGCGTTTTCTAGTTCTAAAGATACGTTTTGTTCATTATCTGATGATGTATTGATAGTTTCTTCAGTATTTAAGTTTTCGTTGTTGTTTTCTATCATATTTTCTCCGTCTGTATTATATTTCAAATTCCTTCTAAGAGATGACCGTTTGACCTTGGGTTATACATATCTCAGCCACGAAAACGAATAACCCAATTTATGGATTATTGTACTGAAAAAAAGGCCCAAAGTCCAGCATCTTTATTCTATAGAAGTGAAAAGATAACAAAATATAGTGCAAAAATAGGGTAAGTTGCCAATATATTGATAGATTATTGAGATTGTGATAAAATTAACTTTGTGTGGGGCAAAAGAGGTAGCGACATGAAGAAAAATATTTTTGATACTGAAATTGAAATGATTGATCTCAATACCGAAGATATGGAAATATCTTATGACGGTATGAGCGAGCCTAACAAGGAACTCGGTCGAGATATTCAGACAATGATGAAAGAGACTCAGGTCTTTTCTGCTGAGGAAGTCGAGGAGCGACTCGAAGAAATTGATGCTAACGACGAGCAGGCTCTTGCAGGAGCGACCAGAGTTATCAGTGTGCCTGAATCTGCTATTGAAAAAGAATCAGTAGTAACGGAAGAAGACATTTTAAAAAGAGAATTTGAGGCGGGAAGCAGGGAAGCTCATATTACTTCCGATACTTCGGATTCGACTGAAGACACTGATTCGGATTATGAAGAAGCAGACAATTCGATAGAAGATAATGAGAACGAAAACAACACGGAAAATGCTGAATCCGATGACTTGGAATTCGATATGGATGTTCCCAAGGAAAAGGATGTATTCGTTCCCAGAGTTCACAAGGCAAAAGCCAACAACAAGGCCAATGCAAACTCGCATTCTCATAAGGCTAATGCTGTAAATAAAAAGCCTGTACCTAAGGGTGCTCAGGCATCAAAACAATCACCGGTACAAGCATCAAAAGGAAAGAAGAAAAAAGGACTTGCAGGCCTTATCGGCGGTATGGGTGCTGTTGAATACGGCGCACTTATCGGGGGATTAGTTATCCTTGCTCTTTTAGTTGCTATCGGATTTAAGGTGCTTGATAACACAGCCAAGAAACAAAAGATTCAGCAGTTTGCATCAATCGGATCATTATTATCAGACATGGACGGAATCGGAAAAGATGGTATAACAGCCATGGCGCAGACTGCAAGAATTGACAGCGTAGACAAAGAAGAGCCAGGCGAAGAAAAAGAAGTTGAAGAAGAACCGGAAGAAACATTAGGTTCAGCGTCAGTTAACTTCGTATCGATTGAAAAAGACTTAAAGATTAAGTTTTCTGACAAGAAGACTTCCAAACTTATCACTGGTGTTAAGTTTGAGGTTAATGCCAAGGGACCTAAGGGTGACAAGTTCACTTGGACCGACACAGATATGGATGGCGTTATCTATGTTGAAAACCTTA
>JAEEQX010000006.1 GCA_016285575.1 Lachnospiraceae bacterium | reverse complement strand
CAGCAGGTGATGATTGGGCTCAGTTCCTCAAGGAACTTTCAATAGAGACACATAAGGCGGGCATAGTTTTAAGCGTATGTAACTATGCACCCACAGAATCAACCAAGCATTTCCACAGAGAAGTTCAGGGCGAAGTATGCGATTTCGTTATCGTCATGGGATATGATGAGCACTGGGCAAGCGGTGGAGTTGCAGGTAGTGTTGCTTCGATTAACTTTGTGGAAAACGGTATCGTTAATACAGTTGCAGCAGGCGTACCTGAGAACAAGATTATCAATGCAATTCCTTTCTATACAAGAGTATGGAAGACCAAAGATGCTGAAGTTACAGCGGAGACACTTGGTATGGGCAAGGCAGCAACATGGTGTAACGATGTAGGCATGGAGCTTAACTGGAGCGATGAATGCTGCCAGAGATACGGCGAGAAAGAGATGAACAACACTCTCTATCAGATATGGCTTGAGGACAATGATTCCATTAAGGCTAAGTTATCTGTTATGAGTGCTCACAACTGCGCCGGTGTAGCCGAGTGGAAGTTAGGACTTGAAGATTCATCCGTATGGGATGTAATTATCGAATATCTTAATTCATAAGGATTATAATGAATACCAAGATAGTTAGTATTACCGAAGACAATATAGACCCCTCTCTTATAAAAGAAGCGGGCGAGATTATAAAAAGAGGCGGATTGGTTGCTTTTCCAACAGAGACCGTGTACGGGCTGGGAGGAGATGCACTCAATGCAGACTCATCTAAAAAAATATACGCTGCCAAGGGTCGTCCCAGTGACAATCCTCTTATAGTACATATCTATAGACTCGAGGATCTTGATTACATAGTAAAAGAAGTTCCTGAAAAGGCAAAAAAGATAATCGACGCTTTTTGGCCCGGACCTTTGACACTTATTTTTGAAAAAAAGAATACGGTTCCTTACGAGACCACAGGCGGACTTGATACGGTAGCTGTAAGATTTCCCATACATCAGGTTGCTGCATCTTTTATAGAAGCAGCAGGAGGATTCGTGGCAGCACCAAGTGCCAATCTTTCCGGAAGACCGAGCCCCACATTGGCTAAGTATGTCAGGGAAGATCTTGATGGCAGAGTGGATATGATAATCGATGGCGGCAATATTCCCATCGGACTTGAATCAACAATTGTTGATGTTACAAGAGATATACCCATGATTTTGCGTCCCGGATACGTGTCTAAAGAAATGTTGGAAGAAGTTGTCGAGAGAGTGGATATTGATCCGACTATTCTTGATGCATCTTGTAAGGACAGACCTAAGGCACCCGGAATGAGATACAGACACTATGCTCCCAAGGCAGATATGTGTATCGTTCGCGGTGAAGATAAAAAGGTCATAGACAAGATAAAAGAACTTGTATCCGATAAAGACAATTACGTAATCATAAGTGTCGATGAACACATGAAAGATTACGAAGGACTTAATACAAAAAACATAGGCAGCATATCGCATCCGGATGATATCGCATCCAACCTTTACAGGATTCTAAGAGAATGCGATGATGAAGAAGTGACCTATATTGCGTCGGAGAGTTTCGACGATAAGGGGATAGGTGCCGCTATTATGAATCGACTCATTAAAGCGGCGGGGCACAAGATAATTAATGCATAATGGAGGAGAGGATATGATGAAAGTATCTATTGCATCTGATCACGGTGGTTACAATCTTAAGGAAGGTCTTAAGGAGCATCTTAAGGAGCAGGGAATAATGATTAAGGACTTCGGCACCAACAGTCTTGAATCCTGCGATTATCCTGATTTTGGAAGACCTGCTGCACAGGCTGTTGCAGACGGTGAAGTTGACTTTGGTATTCTCATTTGTACAACAGGAATCGGCATGAGCATGGTTGCCAACAAGATTAAGGGCGTACGTGCTGCACTTTGCTCGGATTCAGTATCTGCTCAGTTAACAAGACTTCATAACAATGCTAATGTACTTGTGCTTGGTGCAGGAATCGTTGGAGATGTATTGGCAGAGTCAATCGTCGACACATTCTTATCAACTGATTTCAGCAATTCAGAAAGACATCAAAGAAGAATCGACAAGATCGAGTCTTTATAAAAAAATAAACTAAAATATACAACAAGGAGAGGGTTATGGGAAAGATTGTAGTAATGGATCATCCTTTGATTCAGCACAAAATCGGTTACATCAGAAGAAAGGATACCGGTACCAAAGATTTCAGACAGACTATCAGCGAGATAGCAATGCTTATCTGCTATGAGGCCACAAGAAATCTTCAGCTTGAAGATGTTGATATCGAGACTCCTATCTGCAAGACAACAGTAAAAGAATTAAAGGGAAAGAAAATGGCGGTAGTGCCTATTCTTAGAGCAGGACTTGGTATGGTTGACGGTATGTTAACACTTATTCCTACTGCTAAGGTTGGACACATAGGATTGTACAGAGATCCTGAAACTCACGAGCCTGTAGAGTATTACTGCAAGCTTCCCGAGGATTGCTCACAGAGAGAAATATTCGTAGTAGATCCCATGCTCGCAACAGGCGGTAGCGCTTCAGCAGCTATTACAATGCTTAAGCAAAAAGGATGCAAGAATATTCATTTCATGTGTATCATTGCAGCACCCGAAGGAATAGACAGATTATCCAAGGATCATCCCGATATCGATATCTACATCGGTGCTAAGGATGAAAAGCTCAATGATCATGCATACATAGTACCCGGCCTCGGTGATGCGGGTGACAGAATATTCGGAACCAAGTAATTAATTGTTATTCTGACGAAAGGAATAATCATGGAAAAAAGAGAAGACTACATATCATGGGATGAATATTTTACAGGCATCGCGATGCTCTCAGGAATGCGTTCCAAGGACCCCAATACTCAGGTTGGTGCTTGCATCGTAGATAAGAACAATAGAATTTTATCTGTAGGATATAACGGATTCCCCAACGGATGCAGCGATGATCTTTTCCCCTGGGCAAGAGAAGGAGACGTACTTGATACCAAGTATGCTTTTGTTGCTCACAGTGAGCTTAATGCCATTCTTAACTACAGAGGCGGCAGCTTAGAGGGCGCTAAAATATATGTATCATTATTCCCTTGCAATGAATGTGCCAAGGCTATTATTCAGAGCGGTATAAGGGAAGTAATATACGATTCCGATAAATACAATAATACACCTACCAATATTGCAGCCAAGAAGATGTTCGAGGCAGCAGGCGTTAAGTGTGTTCAGTACAAGAAGAGCGGACGAAAGATTACTATAGAAGTCTGATGAATGTAAAAAATATTTTCGTAAAGATAATATCGATTGTTTTATGTTTGCTACTCGTGTTCATGGTAACTCCCAAGAGAGTTTTTGCCACGGGTTCTCTTTTGCAGCAGATTAACGAGGCTGAAAAGCAAAAACAGGAGACTGAAAAGCAAAAGCAGGAAGCCGAAAAAGAAAAGGCCGGCAAGAATGACGAGATTAACAAGTTAAAACTTGAACAGGGTACATTAAAACAACAACTCGATGAATTCAATACTCAGCTCGCGGATGAGAATGCAAAGTATGAAGAAATTCAGAGTGATATTGTTGATAAAAATGCGGAGATAGAAGAGACTAAAAAGGAATTAGAAGAAGCCAAAGAAACAGAAAAAGCTCAGTACGAGGCCATGAAAAAGAGGGTGCAAAGCATCTACGAACAGCCTGATAATGCGTACCTGGAGATGGTGTTATCTGCGGACAGTTTTGCATCATTCCTTAACTTGTCAGACTACATCAAGATGATATCCGAATACGATAATAAAATGTATGAGGATTATAAGAATGCAACCATTGCAGTTGCTGACAAAGAAAAGGAACTTGAGGGAGAATTATCTGACCTCAAAGAACTCGAAGAACAGAGTGAACAAGAGCAGGCCAGAATTAATGAGCTTATTACTACAACCAATGATTTCGTTAAGGAATATACGGTTCAGATAGGAACAGCCAATCAGGAACTTGCTCAGATTGAAAAAGAGATTGCTGATAAAGAAGCAGCGATAGCAGCTCAAGAAGCTGATATTGAAGCTTTAAAGAAGAAGTACGAAGAAGAGCTTAGGATGTCACGTCTTGCGGCTAATTCGTCCAAGAGAGATATCTCAGAAGTTCACTTCTCTGATTCAGACAGAGTGCTTCTTGCCAACCTTATATACTGTGAAGCCGGAGGAGAACCATACGAAGGACAGTTAGCAGTTGGTGCGGTAGTTATTAACAGAGTATTATCAAGTTGTTATCCTGATACGATTAATGACGTTATATATCAAAGAAGTCAGTTCTCACCTGCAGGAAGTGGTAGACTTGCATTAGCACTTGCACAGAACAAAGCTACACCTTCATGTTACCAGGCTGCTGATGAAGCAATGGCCGGTATGACCAATGTAGGTAACTGCGTATACTTTAGAACACCGATTCCCGGACTTACAGGAATACAGATCGGAAATCATATTTTCTACTAATAAATAATTAAAAAGCGCCTGGCTCATAAAGAACCGGGCGCATATTTTTTTGTTTAAGCACATTTGTTTGTTTTATTATTGATTGGGATTGATGTATGACTCCAACATTTCAGTATATTTGGAGAAGTTTCCTGAATAGATTGTCTTTAATAATGTATTACATCTCTTAAGGGACTTTCCAAGTAACTCATCACTTATAAGACCTTCTTTATGAGCATCTGCAAGTTCATCCATATCAAGAACTCTTATTTCTCCGTTAGGGTTGATTGTGATATCCAAGAGAAGATCAAGAGTGGTATATGAATTCTCTTTTTCATCGTAGATATACTCGACTATATCGCTATACCATTTATAAAGTGAATCGTCTTCTTTGCAGAACTTGCTTACCTTGATACCTTCATCAAGAAGATATAATGAATAACCGTGGTGAATATCGGTTCTAGGACGTATCGCATCCCATTTTGTAACAAGTTTATGCTTGTCTGCATACAGAATTACGTCTTTGTTAAGCAAGACGTTTTCGTTAGGAATCAATCTTTTTCTGTAAAGAGTGATTTTTTCCATTTTTCACCTCAAGATGTTGCGATACAAATAGTTTTGAAACACTATATGTTTAGATGTTACACTCAATAGACTAAAAAGTCAATTTTTCTTTTTATGATGGACAAACTTACTAAAAAATAGTATAATTTAACAAGTTTGTGAAGTATATAGGGGTAGGGGAATTGTCAAAGATTATCAAGATACTTTCTTTTATATCTCAAATTACTCTCATAATGCTTATTCCAACTTGTGGCTTGTTTTTTCTAGGGTACTATCTTGACGGTAAGTTAGGTACTTCATTCTTGGCAATCGTTCTCTTTTTTATAGGAGCGGCCGGAGGAATGACAGGAGTATACAAGCTCGTTAGAAGTACTTTTAGGGACGACGAAGGATGAACTATTTCAGACAGACCCTGCGTGAATTGCAGGTTGGAGTAATAATATTCGGTGTGTTGAACATACTTATCGGAATGTGGTTTCCGAAAGATATGCTCGCATACGTACTCGGCGGAGTTCTCGGTACCGTAACGGCACTTGTATTAACTGTTAACATGGCTAATGCGATTACCAAGGCGGTTAGTGATGAGAGCAAAGCTTCAACCAGAATAAGAATTGCGTTTTTTGTTAGATATGCAATATCGATAGTTGTTATGGTTGTTGCATGCGTGACACCAAGAGTTAATCCGATAGCAACATTCATCGGAATCTTTTGTCTCAAGTTTGCAACATATCTAACACCTGTGATACATAGGATTAACCTTAAGATTAATCCGCATTCTTTAGAGTCGGATGGCTCAGAAGAAATCGAGGAGGGAGAAAATGATGCCACATATGCTTCTGGCGAACGCTAACGGCGGCGTCGACTTCATGATCCATGGAATCTTTTCTTATGAGATCTTTGGACAGGAAGTATGGATTACAACTTCACATGTATGCCTTTTGATAGTGGTTATATGCATGCTAATCTTCTTTTTCGCAGCAGGTCAGGTATTCAAGCATGCTAAGGCCGTTCCCGGATATCTTCAGTGCGCACTCGAATTCGCTGTTGAATTTCTCGATGGTATTGTTAATGGTGCAATGGGTGAAAAAGGCAAGGGATTCAGAAATTACGTCGGAACTCTCTTTTTATTCATCTTATTTTCCAACATATCAGGCTTACTCGGACTTAGACCTCCGACAGCCGACTACGGTGTTACGTTACCGCTTGGTCTTATAACATTCTCATTAATCAGAATCAATGAAGTAAGATACAACAACCTCTGGAGTATATGGAAGGATAAGTGTTCACCTCTTCCTCCATGGCTTCCCATCTGGTTACCGATTAACGTAATCGGTGATTGCGCGGTTCCCGTATCATTATCACTTCGTCTTTTCGCTAACGTACTTTCAGGTACTGTTATGATGGCACTTGTATACGGACTGCTCGCTAAGATAGCAATCGGTTGGCCCGCTGCTCTTCACGTATACTTCGACTTATTCTCCGGTGCTATCCAGACATACGTATTCTGTATGCTGACAGTAACATACATCGGCAGTGCAATAGGTGACAACGAAGAGACAGTACTTAAGAGAATGATCAGAAGATCAAAAGAGAAAAAAGCGGCTTAAAAAGTAAAACAGGAATAAACATAAAATCATAATTTCAGGAGGAAACCACAATGGAATTCAATGAGAACTTTATTTTAGGATGTTCCGCCATCGGTGCAGGTCTTGCGGTTATCGCAGGTATCGGACCTGGTGTAGGACAGGGTATCGCTGCAGGTTACGGTGCTTCAGCAGTTGGACGTAATCCCGGCGCACAGGGCAAGATAATGTCAACTATGCTTTTAGGACAGGCTGTTGCCGAGACAACAGGTTTGTATGGCTTGTTAATTGCAATGTTGCTCTTATTCGTTAAGCCTCTCATTAGCAAGTAGTTTTATAGAATAAAAAAAGGAGGCAGGGCTTAGATATGAGCAGACTGTTCAACCTGGATTTTCAGCTTTTGCATGATTCAGTTTTGACACTGATTGCCGTATTCGTGCTCTTTTTGGGCGGCTCATTCTTCTTCTTTAATCCCGCTAGAAAGTTTCTCGAAAAGAGAAAACAGGGAATAGCCGATGATATCGAGACGGCTCAGAAAGAAAAAGAAGAAGCAGCTAAGCTTAAGACTGAATACGAAGAGAAACTGAAAAATATCGATGCCGAGGCAGAGACAATTCTTGCTGATGCAAGACAGAGAGCTTTGGCTAATGAGAACAGAATAGTAACCGATGCGCGTGAAGAAGCGGGCAAGATTATTGATAATGCTAACCGTGAGGCAGATCTTGAAAAACAGAAAGTTGCCAACGAAGTTAAGGAAGAAGTTATCAATGTTGCATCCGCTATGGCCGGCAAGATAGTAGCAGCTTCGCTTAGCGAGGATGAAAAGAAGCGTATGTTAGATGATACCTTAAAGGGAATAGGTGAGGATACATGGCTAAATCAGCAGTAACTACATACGGCGAAGCACTGTATCAGACAGCGGTCGAATCATCCAAGTGCTCTGAGATGCTTAGTGAGGCGAAAGAATTAAAACAGATTCTTTCAGACAATCCCGAACTTGGCTCTCTTATGGCTAATCCCAGATTTGACAAGGAAGAGCATCTTAGGATTATCGCTGATGTTTTCAAGGGCAGACTATCGGACGAGTTGTTTGCATTCCTTGATCTTTTGGTAAAAAAGAACAGATACACCGAACTTAAGGGTATTCTTGATTATTTTATCTTAAGAGCAGAAGAGCAAAGCGGTATCGGACACGCTAAGGTTACAAGTGCGGCTGTAATCGATGATTCCACTAAGAAGAAAATCGAACAGAAACTTTTGGAAACTACCAAGTATAAGTCTGTAGAGATTGAGTACGAAGTGGACGAATCGCTTATTGGCGGTATGATTATCAGAATAAAAGACAGAATTGTAGACAATTCAGTCAAGACTAAGCTAGAGAGCATAAGCAGAGAATTACACAGGATTCAAATATAATTTTTTAAGAAAGGTGCGACAGATCCATGAATTTAAAACCGGAAGAAATAAGTTCTGTTATTAAGGATCAGATAAAAAGATACGCTGACAAAATGGTTGTATCGAATGTCGGTACGGTTATTCAGGTTGCTGACGGTATAGCACGTATTCACGGTCTGGAGAATGCCATGCAGGGTGAACTTCTCGAATTTCCGGGTGAAGTTTACGGTATGGTTATGAACCTCGAGGAAGATAACGTAGGTGCCGTTTTACTTGGTAACCAGCGTAACATCAACGAGGGTGACATTGTTAAGACCACGGGTCGAGTTGTTGAAGTACCGGTAGGCGATGCATTAACCGGAAGAGTTGTTAACGCACTCGGCCAGCCTATCGATGGCAAGGGACCCATTAATACAGATAAGTATCGTCAGATCGAGAGAGTTGCATCGGGCGTTATCACAAGAAAGTCCGTTGATACTCCTTTACAGACAGGTATTAAAGCTATCGACTCCATGGTTCCTATCGGAAGAGGACAGAGAGAGTTGATTATCGGCGACCGTCAGACTGGTAAGACAGCAATCGCTATAGATACAATTATCAACCAGAAGGGTCAGAACGTTAAGTGTATCTATGTTGCTATTGGTCAGAAGGCATCAACAGTTGCCAATATAGTTAAGACACTTGAAGAATTCGGAGCTATGGCATATACAACAGTAGTTGCTTCTACTGCATCCGAGCTTGCTCCCCTTCAGTACATAGCACCGTATGCAGGATGTGCAATCGGTGAAGAATGGATGGAAAAAGGAGAAGACGTACTCGTTATCTATGATGACTTGAGTAAGCATGCTACCGCATACCGTACACTCTCCTTACTTCTTAGAAGACCACCCGGAAGAGAAGCTTACCCTGGTGATGTATTCTATCTTCACTCAAGACTTCTCGAGCGTGCAGCAAGAATGTCGGATGAGTACGGCGGAGGATCACTTACAGCTCTTCCCATCATCGAGACTCAGGCAGGCGACGTATCAGCATATATTCCTACCAACGTAATTTCTATTACAGATGGTCAGATATATCTTGAGACAGAGATGTTCAATGCCGGTTTCAGACCCGCTGTTAACGCCGGTCTTTCCGTATCCCGTGTTGGTGGTGCGGCACAGATTAAGGCTATGAAGAAGATTGCTGCTCCTATTCGTGTGGAACTTGCTCAGTACAGAGAACTTGCTGCTTTCGCACAGTTCGGTTCCGAATTGGATGCA
Source organism: Lachnospiraceae bacterium (assembly GCA_016285575.1). Lineage (GTDB taxonomy): Bacteria > Bacillota > Clostridia > Lachnospirales > Lachnospiraceae > UBA3766. The sequence goes on along the minus strand of JAEEQX010000006.1, from coordinate 48,216 downwards.
GATACAAAAGAAAAGCTTGCTCAGGGTGAAAGAATCAAAGAGATACTTAAGCAGCCTCAGTATAAGCCGATGCCTGTTGAGTATCAGGTAATTATCATCTACGCAGCTACCAAGAAGATGCTTCTTGATGTAGATGTAGCTGATATTACTAGATTCGAAGAAGAACTCTTCGAATTCATCAAGACCAAGTATCCTGAGATTCCCGAAGGTATCAAGACCGACAAGGAAATCAAGGAAGATAACGAGAAGAAACTTCTTACCGCTATCGAAGATTTTAAGAAGCAGTTTAAATAAATCGGGTTATCCGAAAGGAAGATAAGCCTATGGCTTCAATGAGAGATATTAAGCGACGCCGAGAGAGTGTATCAAGCACTCAGCAGATTACCAAGGCTATGAAACTTGTATCCACGGTTAAGCTTCAGCGCGCAAAAGGAAAAGCATTAAAATCCAAATATTATTTCAAGGCCATGTACAACACGGTTACCAAGCTGTTATCGGAGTCAGGCAATGTAGACACACCTTATGTTGAAAAGGGTAAAAGCGATCGCAAAGCGGTGCTTGTTATCACTTCCAACAGAGGTCTTGCCGGCGGATATAACTCCAATATTGCCAAGCTTGTAACTAACGGTGATTTTGAAAAGGACAATACGGATGTCTATATAATCGGTCGTAAGGGTAAGGAATTACTCGAGCGAAAAGGTTTCACCATGAAAGCCGATTATTCAGATCTTGCAGATGGTTTCGAGTATGCAGATGCTATTAAGCTTTGCAATGTACTTTTGCATGAGTTTAAGTCAGGCAACATCGGTGAGATATACATCGCGTATACCAACTTTAAGAATACCGTAAGCCATGAGCCCACACTCTTAAAACTTCTTCCCATCATCCCCGGAGAGATTGATAAGGACGATGATGACGATGATGAAGAGACCAAGAACCTTTTGCTCATGAACTTTGAAATACCTGATGAAGAAGCACTTGAGTATATCGTTCCCAAGTACCTGACGAGTCTTATCTATGGTGCGTTGGTTGAAGCGGTAGCTTCTGAGAACGGTGCAAGAATGCAGGCAATGGATTCTGCAACAAACAATGCAGAGGAAATGATCGGCAAGTTAACCCTTCAGTACAACCGTGCTAGACAGGGTAATATCACTCAGGAACTTACAGAGATTATTGCAGGAGCCGAAGCAATCTCGTAAATTTTTGACGAGTAAACGATAAAAAAGGAGTATCAGAACATGACAAATATCGGTAAGATTACACAGATTATCGGTGCGGTTTTGGATATCAAATTTTCAAATGCTGCTTTGCCCCAGATTAATGAGGCTATCAAGATTAACAACAATGGCAAAGAACTCGTAGTCGAAGTAGCACAGCATCTTGGAGACGATACCGTTCGCTGTATCGCAATGGGACCTACCGACGGACTTGTAAGAGGAATGGAAGCCGTTGCAACCGGTGCACCTATATCTGTACCTGTCGGTGAGAATACACTTGGAAGAATATTCAACGTACTCGGACAGCCTATTGATAATAAGCCTGCTCCCGAGGATGTATCATATGAACCTATCCACAGAAGTGCTCCTGATTTCGTAGAGCAGTCTACAGAAGCAGAACTTCTTGAGACCGGTATCAAAGTCGTTGACCTCCTTTGCCCTTATCAGAAGGGTGGTAAGATCGGTCTTTTCGGCGGTGCCGGAGTTGGTAAGACAGTTCTTATTCAGGAACTTATCCGTAACATTGCTACAGAGCACGGCGGATATTCAGTATTTACCGGTGTAGGTGAGAGAACAAGAGAAGGTAACGACCTGTATCATGAAATGCAGGAGTCCGGAGTTATTGATAAGACCACCATGGTGTTCGGTCAGATGAACGAGCCCCCGGGAGCAAGAATGCGAGTTGGTCTTACAGGACTTACAATGGCTGAGTATTTTCGTGATAAGGGTGGTAAGGACGTACTTCTTTTCATTGATAATATTTTCCGTTTCACTCAGGCAGGTTCCGAAGTTTCAGCTCTTCTTGGACGTATGCCTTCAGCCGTAGGTTATCAGCCTACATTACAGACTGAAATGGGTGCTTTGCAGGAGAGAATTACATCTACAAAGAACGGTTCAATCACATCGGTTCAGGCTGTATACGTACCTGCCGATGACTTAACAGACCCTGCTCCTGCTACAACATTCGCTCACCTTGATGCGACCACCGTTTTGTCGAGAGCAATCGTAGAACTTGGTATCTACCCCGCAGTTGATCCTCTTGAGTCAACATCAAGAATTCTTGATCCTCGTATCGTTGGACTTGAGCATTATCAGGTAGCCAGAGGAGTTCAGGAAATTCTTCAGAGATATAAAGAACTTCAGGATATCATCGCCATCCTTGGTATGGACGAACTTTCTGAAGATGACAAGCTTCTTGTAAGCCGTGCAAGAAAGGTACAGAGATTCTTATCACAGCCTTTCTTCGTAGCAGGTCAGTTTACAGGACTCGAAGGTAAGTATGTTCCCATCTCTGAGACAATCAGAGGCTTCAAGGAGATTCTTGAAGGTAAGCATGATGACATTCCTGAGAGTTACTTCCTCAATGCCGGAAGTATTGATGACGTGTTGGCTAAGAAGAATAAATAATCACACGGAGATATATAATGGAAGATAATAATCTTTTCGATGTTAAAATCATAACTCCGGAAAGAATGTTCTATGAGGGCAAGGCCTCAATGGTCGAATTCAATACGACCGAGGGTGAGATAGGTGTACTTAAACACCACATTCCCATGACTGTCATTATAGAACCCGGAATACTCACGATAACAGAACCCGAGCAACCTAAGAATGCTGCACTTCATTCAGGATTCGCTGTTATCAAGCCCGATAGCGTAACGATTCTCGCTGAGATTATCGAATGGCCGAGCGAGATAGATGAGAAGAGAGCGGAGGAAGCACTCAAGAGAGCTCAGGACAGACTGGCTAATAAGGACCCGGGAACCGATGTCGACAGAGCATCGATAGCACTTAAAAAAGCTATATGCAGATTGAATTCAATAAAGTAGTGTAAAGGTCTGTAACGAAAGTTGCAGACCTTTTGTAGCACTTAGGATTTTTATATTTTTAGGAAAGGAGGAGCATATGAAACTGATACTTAAAAAAGCATGGCAATACCCTATAGTATTGATATGGTTTATCATTTCCATACTCTTTTTTGAGTACTTTCTAAATACAGGCAATACAGATCTTGCAAAAGATATGAGCCAGGCTTCCCTTCCTATTTTTGTTGTTAGACACGATGATCATGATTATAACCGCCTCTTTGGTTATACCAAGGAGATGGATTATTCATATATAAGAGATGGCATTACTCCTTTGGAAGAAGGCAGAAAACTTAATGCAAGACTTTATAAAGAAGGAAGCAGAATAGAAAAAATCTCTTACAAACTTAGAAGTATTGATAAAGACAGATTCATTGAAGAGGGTGAAATAACAGGATATAAAGAGACTGGAGAATATGTCGATCTTGCTTTTTCTTTCAGAGACCTTATTAATGATAAGACAGAGTATTCATTAATGATAGATGTAACTCTTGCTTCGGAAAAGCATGCATATTATTATGCAAGAGTTATCCAGGATGATGAACTAAATTTCAGTGAGAAACTTGAATTCGTATATCATTTTAATGAATGTACTTTTGATAAGGATTTAGCGGATCAGGAACTTACCGTTTACATGGAGAGTAACTCTTCCGGTGACAATACCAATTTTGAACATGTTAATATTCATAGTTCCATGGATCAGTTAACATGGGGAAAACTTAGTGTATCAAAAAAGACAGAGCCCGTATGTACTGTCGAAGAAATAGATTCCAAGAATGCATCAATGAAACTGGAGTACATGGTTACTACAGCATCCGATGCAGAGAATAGAAGTAAGAATTATGTAGTCACAGAATACTATCGTTTTATCAAGGGTAAGGAGAGAATGTATCTTCTAGACTTTGACAGATATATGGATACGATTATATTTGCTGATGACGGTGTTGTATATAATGATAAATTGATGCTTGGTATTACCAAGGATGATTTTGAATCAATGGAGAGTGAAGATGGCAATACATATGCTTTTGTAAATAACAATTCGCTCTTTATAGTTAATTCAAAAAACAACAGATTCCAGACAGCGTATTCTTTTTATAATACAGATAATTTCGATGCGAGATGTCTTAACCCTTCACATGATATTAAGATTCTTAACGTGGATGATTCCGATAATGTATTATTCTGCGTGTACGGATATTTTAACAGAGGGGACCATGAAGGCGAATGCGGTATTAATATCCTGCAATACGATGCTGCAAGAAACGTTGTAACTGAAATAGTATTCATTGATTCCGACAAGCCTTATGAAATCATGAGGCATGATGCAGAAAAACTTGCTTTCTATGATTCGGTTAATAACTTTTATTTCTATCTTGATAATAAGTTATATAAAGGATTCGTTGATTCTTATGAGACTCAGGTTGTAGTAGATAATCTTAAAAACGATATGCTTTATGTATCGCCCAGCAAATCCAATATAGCATGGCAGAAAAATGACAGTAATAACGGTAATGGTAAGATTACATTTATGAGGCTTAAGGATGGATACGAATATTCGCTTGAGACATTCGGTAATAATTCATTAAAAGCACTTGGCTTCATGGGTGAAGATCTGATATACGGCAGAGTACTTGAGGAAGACGTATATAAGGACGAATTCGGTGATAAAGTATATCCCATGTATGAAGTCAACATCATCAACAACAAGAATGAGATTATTAAGAACTATCAAAAAGACGGAATATATATTTTAAGTTGTAAGATTAATGATAATCTGATAACCTTAACCCGTATTGAACGTAATGAAGATGGAGAATTCATCTCTGCGGCTCCTGACAGTATAGTTAATAACTCGATGGAAAAGACGACAAAGAACAATGTTGAAATCGTCGCTACAGAGAACATGAAAAAGATTGTCCAGATAGCTCTTAAAAATGAGATGGACAATAAAAAAACCAAGTTCCAAAATCCCAAGACTGAGCTTTTCGAAGGAAGCAGGGATATAGTGGTAGATAGTAAATCAGACGAAGATACATCATTCTATGCTTTCAAAGGAAAGAAATGCTTAGGTAAGTTTACTGAAGCTACGGATGCAATTAAGATTGCAAAAGATGCTAACGGATGCGTAGTCGATTCACTTGGTCATTACATCTGGAAAAAAGAAAGCTATAGAAACGTTAATCAGATAATGAAGATTGACGGTGGCAATACAGCAGATGATGAGAATTCATCATTGGAAGAATGTATAGAGACGATTCTCGAATACGAAGGTTATCCTCTCAATATTAAGGATAGTCTTTTAAGAGGAGAAAAGTCAGAAGATATACTTAATAAGAATATCCCTTCGTCGCGTGCATTTGAAATCAAAAACTGCGATGATGATACGATAAAGTATTATCTTAATAAGGATATTCCGGTTATAGCAATGGCTGACAGCAATACAGTACTTATCGTCGGCTACAGCGATTCCGTATATGTATGGTTTAACCCTCAGACAGGTAACCTCATGAAAGTTAGTGTTGATGAGGCGGATAAATTCTATGCAAAATACGGCTACAGATTTGTAACATATGTTAAATGGGATTCGTAGAATCTCATATATTAAGGAGGCAAAAATGATACGTCAGGACTACAAGGAGATGCTTAATGCAAAATCGGTAATAAGAGAGATGTTTACTTATGCTATCGAGAAAGGAAAAGAAATAGGTTACGAGAATGTATTTGATTACAGCCTTGGTAATCCTTCAGTTCCTGCTCCCAAGGAATTCACTGAAACAATGATCAGACTTCTTCAGGAGTCAGACCCTGTTAAACTTCATGGCTACAGCCCTTCACCGGGAATCCCTTCAGTAAGAGCAGCTATAGCAGAATCACTTAATAAGAGATTCGGCATGAATTATACTATGGAGCATATCTTCATGGCTACAGGTGCTGCAGGTGCAGTAGCTCATGCTGTTAGATGCGTAACCAACCACGGAGACAAGGTATTAACATTTGCACCTTTCTTCCCTGAGTATATGCATTACATCAATGATACAGGAGCAGTACTTAAGGTAGTTCCTCCCAATCTCGAGAACTTCCAGATTAACTTTGATGCATTTGAAGAGATGCTTACATGTGATGTGCAGGCTGTATTAATCAATACACCCAATAACCCTTCAGGCGCTGCTTGTTCATCAGCTACACTTAAGAAGCTTGCTGATATTTTATATAAGAAGCAGGAAGAGTACGGACATGATATTTTCATCATCTCCGACGAACCTTATAGAGAGATAGTATTTGACGGAGCAGATGCACCTTATGTATCCAAGTTCTATGACAATACATTAAGTTGCTATTCATATTCCAAGTCACTCTCATTACCCGGTGAACGTATCGGATATGTAGCAGTTAACCCCAAGTGTACAGATGCTGAATACATTGTTGGTATGTGCACACAGATATCAAGAGGTACAGGACATAACTGCCCTCCTTCAATTATTCAGCTTGCAGTTGCAGAGTGCTTGGATCTTACATCCGATTTATCTGTATATGAAAAGAACATGAATCTTATCTACAATGAACTTGTAAGACTCGGCTTCGAAGTTGTTAAGCCTTCAGGAACATTTTATATCTTCCCCAAGGCTCTCGAAGAGGATGCAAAAGCATTCTGTGAGAAGGCTAAAAAGTACAATCTGATTCTTGTTCCTTCAGATTCGTTCGGATGCCCCGGATACTTTAGAATGTCTTACTGTATTGAGACTGAAAAAGTAGAAAGATCGCTCGTTGCTTTAAGAGAATTTGTTAAGAATGAATATGGCAGAGAATAGGCTTTGTAGATAGTGCACAAGGCAAGTATATAATTTTCTCTAAAAGTATCCAAATGACAGAAATTACAACCGAATATTTGACAAAAAAGTTACTATAAGTTAATATTCCTTTATATGAGTTAGTTTTTCTATGTAAAATTTTAATAGTTTACCAAAGTAAATACACCATTATGTGGTGTGGAAGGAGAATTTGTTATGGCAGAAGAGAAGAAGATTACAACTACTGTAACTGTTAAGCCCATCGCTAAGGCAGTTGCAGCTAAGGTTGAAGAACAGAAGGCTGAGGCAGCTAAGGCAGCAGCACCTGTTGTAGCTAAGGTTGAGGAGAAGAAGGTAGAAGCACCTAAGGCAGCAGCTCCCGCAAAGGCAGCAGCACCTGCAAAGAAGGCTCCCGCTAAGAAGGCAGCTCCTAAGAAAGCAGCAGCTAAGAAGGCAGCTCCCGCAAAGAAGGCTGAAGCACCTAAGGCAGCAGCTCCCGCTAAGAAGGCAGAGGCACCTAAGGCAGCAGCACCTGCAAAGAAGGCAGCTCCTGCAAAGAAGGCAGCACCTGCTAAGAAGGCAGCTCCCGCTAAGGCAGCAGCACCTGCAAAGAAGGCAGCACCTGCTAAGAAGGCAGCTCCCGCTAAGAAGGCAGCTCCTGCTAAGAAGACAACAGTTGCTAAGAAGGCAACAGCTGTAAAGAAAGCAGCAGTTAAGAAGGCAACAACAGTTGCTAAGAAGGTTGCAGCAGTAGCTAAGAAGATCGAGACTAAGGTTAATATCTATGTTCAGTTCGATGACAAGTCATACAGCTATGATGATCTTTTAAAGATCGCTAAGGATGTATGGGTATACGACCTTGGTAAGAAGGCAGCTGATTTCAAGAGCGCTGAGATCTATGTTAAGCCTCAGGAGAGCACAGCTTACTATGTAATCAACGGTAACGTTGAAGGAAGCTTTGGCATCTAATTAGAATATTACTTGAATATATAGAAGAGACTCGAGCAATCGGGTCTCTTTTTGCACACGAGCGCATATGGAAATTTGCTGCTTTGCAGTATGCGGGCAGCGCTACGAGTAGGGCAGAATGGAATTCTCCCTACTCGATTTTTATATATAAAGAATTATTTAGGAAAAAAGTGTTGACAGGAGTGATACTCGGTTGTATAGTATGAGATGTGGATATTAGCACTCGACGCAAATGAGTGCTAACGATTATAAAAAAGGTTGATTATATGGAACTTGATGAAAGAAAAACCGTAATACTTCAGGCAATTATCAAGAATTATCTTGAGACGGGTGAACCGGTTGGTTCAAGAACAATATCCAAGTACACAGATCTTAATCTCTCATCCGCTACTATAAGAAATGAGATGGCAGATCTCGAAGAACTTGGATTCATAGTTCAGCCCCATACCTCAGCAGGTAGAATTCCCTCCGACAAGGGCTATCGTTTCTATGTAGATACGATGATGCAAGAGCATGAGAAGGAAGTCGAACAGCTCAAGGATGTATTGCTTGAAAAGGAAGAGAAGCTTGACCATATGCTCAAGCAGGCCGCTAAGTTAATGGCAATCAACACCAACTATGCGACCATGGTTACAGCTCCCAGAAGTTCGAATAACGCCATTAAGTTCTTACAGCTATCCAGAATAGATGATGCACATATACTTGCGGTAATAGTTATCGAAGGCAATGTAATCAAGAATACTGTTATAGATGTAGAAGAAAAACTTGATGATGAGACAATGCTCAAACTCAACATTCTTCTTAATACACATCTTAACGGACTCTCGGTTGAAAACATCAACTTAGGATTAATTACATCACTTAAGCAGCAGGCCGGTATATACGGTTCGATAATTGAAGATGTGATGGATGCTGTTGCAGAGACCATCAAAGAAGATGATCTTGAGATATATACATCAGGTGCCAACAACATATTCAAGTATCCTGAGTTATCAGACAACCAGAAGGCCAGCGATTTAATTAACGCATTCGAAGAAAAGCATCTTCTTACACAACTTATAGATGAAGATGAGAGTGATAACAAGAATGAGATTAAGGTATACATCGGTGAGGAATCTCCGATTCAGACCATGAAGGATTGCAGTATTGTCACAGCCAATTATGAATTCGGCGATGGCATGCGCGGTATGATAGGTATCATCGGACCTAAGAGAATGGATTACGACAAGGTAGTCGGAACCATCAAGACGATTAAGTCACAGCTTGATACGATGTATAAAAAAGATGATAAAAAATAATCGTTAGCAATAACGAATTGAGGAGGAGATAGAAGTGGCAAACAAAAAGAAAAATGCCAAGTCCAAGCCCGAAAATAAAAATATTAATGAAGAGGCAGTAAAAGAAAAATTAAATGAAGAAGTTGCTGCTGAAGAAAAAGAAGAAGTAAAAGAAGAAGCTAAAGCAGATACAAACGAGAATGCTGAAGCAGAAGAAAACAAAGATACTTCAGAGGAAACCGGCGAAACAAAGAAGACAAAAGAGCAGGAAAAAATCGAAGAACTTGAAGACAGAGTTAAGAGACAGCTTGCTGAGTTTGAGAACTTCAGAAAAAGAACTGATAAAGAAAAAGAGCAGATGTTTGAAACCGGAGCTAAGAGCGTCTTAGAAAAGATTCTTCCGATAGTAGATAACTTCGAAAGAGGTGTTGCAAACATCAAACCTGAAGATGAGGATGACCCTCACGCAGCAGGTATGAAGATGATCTACAAGCAGCTTATGACAGAGCTTGAAAAACTTGAGGTTAAGCCTATCGAAGCAGTTGGATGCGAATTCAATCCTGACTTCCACAATGCTATTATGCAGGAAGCAAGCGATGAATACGAATCAGGTTTTGTATCCAAGGAACTTCAAAAAGGATATATGTATAGAGATACGGTACTAAGACACAGCATGGTTGCAGTAGTACCTTAGTAATAAAAAATATAATCAACTATCCACACAACAACAGAGAACAATCAGAGAACAATCAGAGAACAATCCAGGAGGATAAAATCATGGGAAAAATAATTGGTATCGATTTAGGAACAACTAACAGCTGTGTAGCTGTTATGGAAGGTGGTCAGCCCACCGTTATCGCTAATACAGAAGGCGCAAGAACAACACCTTCAGTTGTAGCTTTTACAAAGACAGGTGAGAGACTTGTCGGTGACGCAGCTAAGCGTCAGGCAGTTACTAACGCAGAAAAGACCATCTCTTCAATCAAGAGAGATATGGGTACTGACAGAGGCAGAACAATTGATGGTAAGAAATATTCACCTCAGCAGATTTCCGCTATGATTCTTCAGAAGTTAAAAGCTGATGCAGAAGGATATCTTGGTGAGAAGGTTACTGAAGCAGTTATCACAGTTCCCGCTTACTTCAACGATGCTCAGCGTCAGGCTACCAAGGATGCAGGTAAGATTGCAGGTCTTGATGTTAAGAGAATTATCAACGAGCCTACAGCAGCAGCTTTGGCATATGGTCTTGATAACGAAAAAGAGCAGGTTATCATGGTATACGACTTAGGTGGTGGTACATTCGATGTATCAATCATCGAAATCGGTGACGGTATCATCGAAGTTAGAGCAACAGCAGGTGATAACAGACTTGGTGGTGATGACTTCGACCAGAAGATTACAGATTACATTCTTGATGAATTCAAGAAGAAAGAAGGCATAGATCTTTCTAAGGATACAATGGCACTCCAGCGTATCAAGGAAGCAAGTGAGAAGGCTAAGAAGGAACTTTCTTCAGCTACAACAACTGATATCAACCTTCCTTACCTTACAGCTACAGCAGAAGGACCTAAGCACTTCGAGATGTCACTTACAAGAGCTAAGTTCGATGAACTTACACATGAACTTGTAGAGCGTACAGCAGGCCCTGTACAGAGAGCGCTTTCTGATGCAGGTATCACAGCAGCAGAACTTAGCAAGGTACTTCTTGTTGGTGGTTCAACACGTATCCCTGCAGTTCAGGATAAGGTAAAAGCACTTACAGGACATGAGCCCAGCAAGTCACTTAACCCCGATGAATGTGTTGCACTCGGTGCTTCTATCCAGGGTGGTAAGCTTGCAGGTGATGCAGGTGCCGGCGAAATCCTTCTTTTGGATGTTACTCCTTTGTCACTCGCTATCGAGACAATGGGTGGTATCGCTACAAAACTTATTGAAAGAAATACAACAATTCCTGTTAAGAAGAGTCAGGTATTCTCAACAGCAGCTGATAACCAGACAGCCGTTGATATCAATGTAGTACAGGGTGAAAGACAGTTCGCTAGGGACAACAAGTCACTCGGACAGTTCAGACTTGATGGTATTCCTCCTGCAAGAAGAGGTGTTCCTCAGATCGAAGTTACATTTGATATTGATGCTAACGGTATCGTTAACGTATCCGCTAAGGATCTTGGTACAGGTAAGGAACAGCACATCACAATTACTGCAGGTTCCAACATGTCAGATGATGATATCGAGAAGGCTGTAAAAGAAGCTGCTGAGTATGAAGCTCAGGATAAGAAGAGAAAGGAAGCTATCGATGCTCGTAACGATGCTGACTCTATGGTATTCCAGACAGAGAAGGCTCTTAACGAAGTAGGTGACAAGATTTCTGATTCAGAAAAGACTGATCTTCAGGCTGAAATCGAGAACGTTAAGGCTATCCTTGAGAGAACAAAAGATAAAGAGATGAGCGAAGACGAAGTTGGCGAACTTAAGGCAGCTCAGGAGAAGATGATGGAAAAGGCACAGGGTCTCTTCTCTAAGATGTATGAGTCAATGCAGGGCGCAGCAGGTGCACAGGGTGCAGGTCCTGACATGAGCCAGTTCACACAGGGTGCAGCTGACAATGGTCCTACAGATGGTTCAGAAGCAGGCGACTTCGGTGATTTCCGCGAAGTATAATTAATTAAAAGATTCAACATAGAATCATAAGTGATTGTGTCGGGGCGTAATGTCCCGACACATATTTCGATATATAATCCCTTGGAGGAAATTATGGCAGATAAGAGAGACTACTACGAGGTCCTCGGAGTAGATAAAAATGCAGATGAAGCCACTATAAAAAAGGCATACAGAGCTGCTGCAAAAAAATATCATCCCGATATGAATCCCGATAATCCGGAAGCAGAAGCCAAGTTCAAAGAGGCTACAGAAGCATACGGAGTACTGAGTGATCCCGATAAGAGACGTCAGTATGACCAGTACGGACATGCAGCATTTGACGGTGCAGCTGGCGGCGGAGCAGGCGGATTCGATTTTAACAGCGCTGACTTTAGTGATATCTTCAGTGACTTGTTTGGATTCGGCGATTTCTTTGGTGGCGGCAGACGTGCATCAAGAAACGGTCCCAGAAAAGGCTCAGATATAGTACAGAGAGTTCGTATCACTTTTGAAGAAGCAATCTTCGGATGTGAGAAAGAAATAGAAGTTAACGTTAAAGAAGAATGTAAGACCTGTAAGGGTACTGGCGCTAAGCCCGGTACATCACCTGAGACATGTACAACCTGTAGAGGTAAGGGACAGGTAGTTGTTACAACCAATTCATTCTTTGGACAGGTTCAGCAGGTACAGACATGTCGTGATTGTGGCGGTACAGGTAAGATTATAAAAGAGAAGTGTACCGATTGTAGAGGAACAGGATACACTACCATTAAGAAGAAGTATGCAGTTAAGTTCCCTGCAGGTATTGATGATGGTCAGTTGGCATGCAGAATCCCCGGTAAGGGTGAACCCGGCAGCAATGGCGGACCCAGAGGTGATATCCTTGTTGGTGCAGTAGTAGGAAGCCACTCAACATTCAAAAGAGACGGCATGAACATTTACTCTACAGTATCACTTCCTTTCTCAGTAGCTACACTTGGTGGTGAGATATTCATCGATACAGTGGATGGTAAGGTAGTATATGATATTAAGGCAGGTACACCTACAGATACTACACTTAGACTCAAGGGTAAGGGCGTTCCCAACGTCAAGAACAAGGATGCTAGAGGTGATCACTACGTTAAGTTAGTAGTTAAGGTACCTGAGAGATTATCTTCAGAAGCCAAGGAAGCGCTTCGTCAATTCGATGCATTAAGTGGCGATTATCTTAACGCTACCAAGAATGCAGCAAAGGACGGCATTCCTAAGGAAAAGAAGAAAAAAGGTTTATTCAAATAAAGGCTAGTTTTATAGGAGGAAAATAATGGCAGCAGCAGTAGCGTTTCTTTTAGCGCATATGGTTATTGTATTTATAGTTTTGGCAATAGTATTTTTATTCGTTATCGTACCCGCATACTTGATTCCTGCGATTTCACTTTATAATATTGCAAAGAATGCAGGACATCCATATCCCTGGTTAGCATTTATTCCTTTGGCTCAGACATTTTTGGAATATACTCTTCCCAAGAGAAGATACAAGGTATTCTTTATAGATACTGCTGACAGAAAGATGATGGGTATTTTGGTGTTATGTCTTGCTAACTTTGGAAGTGGTATTATTGCCGGACTCAATGTTATCCCTGCAATCGGTCAAATTCTCGATATTGCGCTTGCTGTTTTCCTTGCAGCGTTTAACTGGAGAAAAATGTATGATATGTTGAGAACAATTAGCATGGACCATGAGAATGCATTAATAGTATCAATTATTTCACTCTTTATTCCTTGGGTATACGCTATCGTTCTTCTTATCAACATGAAGAAAGAGCCTGAATTTGGATTCGGTAATTGGGCTACAACAGAGATAGAAGGCAAGGGCCTTGCTACAGCAACAGAGAAAGCAGAAGCACCTTCATCTACCGAAGAATAAAATATACTGATGATATAATTAGTTATTAAAACGTTAGATTAAATATTTTAAACAAAATTATAAGTGCAGTGAACATACAAATGTTCATTGCACTTTTTTATATCCAATGAGAAACTACATGAATACTTAAAAATATCACTGTGAAGATGTTAATAATGCGTGAAATGTAGTATAATAACTATGTATGTGCTGATAGAAAAAGAGGTGGAATTATGTCTCGAAAAGAATATAAAGGAATTAAGAATCTTCCCACAGGAAGAGCAAGCGATAATATCACAGAAGGCTGCATGGTATTGGAAGGTGGCGGCTGGAGAGGAGTATATACTGTAGGCGTTCTTGATGCGCTTATGGAGAGAGATATTAACTTAAGTGCAACTGTAGGTATATCAGCAGGCGGACTCTGCGGATTAGGATATACTACGGGACAGATTGGATGGGGTGTTCGTATCGACTTATTGTATCGTCACGATCCCAATTATTGCGGTAGAAAAGCATTCAAAAATGAGCATGGTATTACAGGCTTCAGATATCTATACAAAGATATCATGGAAAAGGAGCCTCTGGATAAAAAGAAATTAAAAGAGACCAACAGACGACTTGTTGTAGGTGCTACAGACATGTACTCAGGCCGTACAAGATATTTTGAAAAAGGTAAGTGCAACCTCTCTGCAGCAGTATGTGCTTCAGCAAGCGTGCCTTACGTATCAAGACCCATCGTTATCGATGGTGTACCTTATCTTGATGGTGGTTGTTCTACCAAGGTTCCTTACTATTGGGCAAAAGAAAATGGCTACGACAAGATAGTTGTAGTTAAGACAAGAGAAAGAGGATATTGGAGAAAAGAAAAGAAGAGTCGTCTTGCAAGAGCGATGTATAGAAAATATCCTAACTTTATCAGAAGCATAGAGACAGCCCCTAAGAAGTGGAACGATCTTATGAAGCATCTTTATCGCGAAGAGGAAAAAGGCAATGTATTTATCATTGCTCCAAGCGAGAAGGTTAATGTAAAAAGATTCGAAGGCAATGTAGATAAGCTTGCACATCTTTACTGGCTTGGCTACAAAGATGGCCATGAGAATGCAGAAAAGCTTAAGAAATATCTTGGAATGGAATAGTCCAAATGGCAACCTGGAAATCACGAGGACTCAGGGGCTCTGCACTTGAGGAACTAATCAACAGAACCAATGAAAAATACAGGGAAGAAGGACTTGCTCTTATACAAAAGATTCCGACACCCATTACTCCGATAGAGATGGATCAGAGTACAAGACATATCACTTTGGCGTATTTTGATCAAAAGAGTACTGTCGATTATATAGGAGCGGTTCAGGGTATTCCTGTGTGCTTTGATGCCAAGGAAAGTAAGAACTCAACATTCTCTTTGCAAAACATTCACGAGCATCAGTACAAGTTCATGGAAGAGTTCGAAGCGCAGGGCGGCATAGCATTTTTCTTAATCTATTACACTGAACTTGATGAATACTATTATCTGCCTTTTGAATACCTTAAGTTATTCTGGGAGAGGGCTCAAAGCGGTGGAAGAAAGAGTTTCAGACATGATGAATTAAATCCCGCTTACATCATTCCGAGAGAGGACAGTGTGTTGGTGCCGTATCTTGAGACACTTAAGATAGATTTAGCAGATAGAGATTGAGAACAAAAAAGGTGAATTGTGAAGGGGCTGCGAATGTACAGTTTCCTCTGCGGCACGTTCTCACTCGTTGGCTCATGTAGCGGACACTAAGCTCGAAGCACGTAAAACGTACTTCTCGCTAAGTGCCGACTTTCGCCAAAGGCCGCTTCGGGAACAGTACATCCACATCCCCAAGTCAGGTTAAAAATTTATTACAACCACAGTTCGATTGAAATAGAAAAAATATATAGGTAGTGAATTATGAAGTGGAATAAGATTACAATCAAAACAATTACGGAAGCGGAAGATATAATTATCTGCTACATGGAAGACATCGGATTGGAGGGCGCTCAGATCGAAGATAAGATTCCCCTCACACCTCTTGAGAAGGAGCAGATGTTCGTAGATATTCCTCCCATCACAGAGGAAGATGACGGTATCGCATATCTTAACTTTTTTGTTGAAGAAGATGAGAATACAGACATCAACGAAATAGTTGCCAACGTAAAAGAAGAATTAAAAGCAATCGCAGAATTCACTGATATAGGTGAAGGAACAGTGATGTTATCACAGACTGAGGATATCGATTGGATTAATAACTGGAAGAAATATTTCCATCAGTTTTATATCGATGATTTACTTGTTATTCCCTCTTGGGAAGAGATTGAGAATCCTGATCATAAAGGTAAGATTCTTCATATCGATCCCGGTACTGCATTCGGTACAGGAGCACACGAGACAACTCAGTTGTGCATCAGACAGATTAAAAAATATGTAACTCCCGATACTGAGATACTCGATGTGGGATGCGGAAGCGGCATACTCGGAATCGTTGCATTGATGTATGGTGCAAAACATGCCAAGGGAACGGATCTCGATCCCTGCGCAATTGATGCATCAAATGAAAATCTTGAAAACAACGGTATATCAAAAGATGATTTTGAGATTATCATCGGAAATATTATTGATGACAAGTCCGTACAGGACTGGGCCGGATATGAGAAATATGATATTGTCGCAGCCAATATTTTGCACAACGTGCTTGATATCTTAACACCCGTAATCAAGAATCAGCTAAAGCCTGGAGGAATCTATATTACATCCGGAATCATTGATGAAAAAGAAGAGTTCATGCTTGATGTTATGAAACGAGAAGGCATGGAAGTATTGGAAGTGACAAGACAGGGTGAGTGGGTATCCATTACTGCACGTAAGCCTGCATAAACATAAGTAATTCATAATGATAAAGGTTTAAAATGTATCATTTTTTTGTAGACAGATCGAATATATTCGACAATACCGTCATTATCGACGGACCTGATTACAATCATATAAAGAATGTCCTTCGTATGAAAGAAGGCGAAGAGATATCTGTTGGCAACGGTGAAGATGAAAATGAATATCGTTGCATGATAGACAGATTCGAAGATGATAAGGTCTATTGTAAGCTTATGTTTGTTAAGGAAGCCAATGTTGAACTTCCCGCAAAAGTAACTCTTTATCAGTGCCTTCCCAAGGCAGACAAGATGGAACTTATCATTCAAAAGTGCGTAGAACTCGGCGTATCCGAGATAGTTCCTGTCGCATCAAAAAGATGTGTTGTAAAACTTGATGATAAAAAAGCATCCGGAAAAGTATCTAGATGGCAGGGCATAGCAGAAGCTGCAGGCAAGCAGAGTAAGAGAGCATATGTCCCTATTATTGGACAGGTGCTTTCATATAAGGATGCTCTAAAAGATGCCGCCAAGGCAGATATTAAGATTATCCCTTACGAGTTATCAGAGGATGTTGAATCCACCAAAAAGATATTTGAGAATATTAAGCCCGGACAATCCGTTGCTGTCCTTATAGGACCCGAAGGTGGATTTGAAGAAGAGGAAGTAGCTATTGCAAGAGAGGCGGGATTCACACCCATATCTCTTGGTAAGAGAATACTTCGTACTGAGACAGCAGGTATGACAGTTATGGCATGGCTAACATACTGTTTAGAAATACTGTGATTAAAGTATAGAAATATAAACCATAACAGAAAGAAAACTCTTTGATATTTAATATATCAAGTTTAAAGGTTTTAATAATATATATGGAATGTTACTTGGATAATTCAGCCACTACTCGTTGCTTTGATGAAGCAATCGCTGCAGTGAATGAAGAGATGAAAAATACATACGGTAATCCTTCGAGTCTTCATATGCAGGGTGTTAGGGCAGAGAAACTCATTAAGGAAACTCTTAGTATTATCGCATCAACTCTTAAGTGTGATGAAAAAGAAATTGTTTTCACATCGGGTGGAACAGAGTCCGACAACATGGCTCTTATCGGTGTTGCAAGAGCATACAAGAGAAGCGGAAAGCATATCATAACGTCCGGCATAGAGCATGAAGCAATCCTTGAGACATGCGCGTTTCTTGAGGAAGAAGGATATGAGATTACATATCTTCCTACAGACAATACAGGTGTTGTAGATCTTAAGGTATTGGAAGAATCCATTAGAGAGGATACAATTCTTGTTTCTATTATGGGAGTTAATAACGAGATAGGTGTTATTGAACCCATAGAAGCAATATCCAAGATTATCAAGGCTAAGAATCCTTCAACTTTATTCCATGTGGATGCCGTTCAAGCATACGGCAAGATTAAGCTCATACCCAAGAATATGGGCATTGATTTAATGAGTGTAAGTTCTCATAAGATTCACGGACCTAAGGGTACGGGATTTTTATATGTAAATAAAAAGGTTAAGATTAAGCCCATTATATTCGGTGGCGGACAACAGCGCGGCCTTCGTAGCGGTACTGAAAATGTATGTGGTATCACAGGCATGGGCGCAGCGATAAAAAAAGTATTTGCATCATTTGATGAAGATACCAAGCGTATGTATGAACTTAGAGAACACTTAATTAACAGACTTTTGGAAAATGAAGACGTGTTTATTAATGGTGCCGCGCCTCAAGGAAGTGCGCCTCATATAGTTAGTGCATCAGTAAAAAATGTCAGAGCGGAAGTGCTTTTACATGCGTTGGAAGATAAGGGCGTGTATGTGTCATCAGGTTCTGCATGTGCATCCAACAGACCATCCGTTTCCAAGACTCTTAAGTCCATAGGAGTTGAGAATGAATATCTTGATTCCACGATACGTTTTTCAATGTCCGTGATGACTACAAAAGAAGAGATAGATTATGCAGCCGATTGCTTTTCGGATATAGTTAGTAACCTTAGAAAATATGTCAGACGATGAGGACATTATATGCTACCTTTTTCTACAACGATTGTATTAAGTTTAATTGAGTATTTCTGCGTGACCATCTTGCACGTTATATATGCGTATGGTCATTTCTCGCTTGAAGAGACACTTTGGTCTGCGCTTGGTTTCATACCCATTCTTCTTACCATTCTTCTTTCCAGAACAGCTAAAAAAGAAAGCGTCATTGTCAGAGGCTTTTATATATCAATGCTCATTGTGAGCTACATGATTTCTTACAAGCTTGAAACACTTGGTATGTTAATCATGGTTTATTTTGCGGGAGCGTTGATGATAGCACTTCACTCCAACAGAAAACTCATGCTTGAATATTCCATCGTGTCATCAGTCATCATAACTGTAATGGCAATTTTCCAGATGGAAACAATAGACAAGGTATGTCCTTCACAGCTTTACTATATCTACATGATTCTCTATGCATTCGGTATGGTAACGCTAGTCTTCATGACTAACGGTATCAAGAATTACAAGGAGAGAATGGAAGAGAAAAACGAAGAAGCGCAAAACGCTCTTGAAGCTAAGAGTAACTTCCTTGCAAATATGTCCCATGAAATCAGAACTCCTATGAATGCCATCTGCGGTATGGCACAGCTTTTATCCGAGGAAGATCTGGGTGAGACTGAAAACGAATATGTAGAGACAATACAAAAGTCTTCTGAAGGACTTTTATCAATCATTAACGAGATCCTCGACTTCTCCAAGATTGATTCCGGTAAGATGGAGATTAACGAGGATGAATATCATTTCAATTCACTTATACATGATGTATTAAGTATTATCGAATTCAGATTAAGAGATAAGTCAGTTAAGCTTGTTACGGACATCAGTCCTAACGTACCGAGAGTTTTAATCGGTGATGAACTTCGTATAAGACAGATTCTTATTAACCTCTTAAACAATGCGGTTAACTTCACATATAAGGGTAGCATTACTCTTAAGATCAGATGGATTCAACAGGGCGTTGGTACCGGTGTTATGGAAGTAGAAGTCAAGGATACAGGTATCGGTATCTCTGATGAAAACATGGGCAAACTTTTCAAAGCGTTTGGCCAGATAGATACAAGAAAGAATAGAAACGTTGAAGGTACCGGACTTGGTCTTGCAATTTCCAAAAACCTCCTCGAATTGATGGGTGGTGGAATCTGGGCAACCAGTGTTCCTGACTACGGTTCAACATTCAGTTTTTCACTTCCTCAAAAGGTTAAGGATAACAGACCTTCCAACTACGTTAACGATCACAATCTTATCGTCAGACAAAACGACGAATTCAAGATATCATTCAAGGCTCCTAATGCCAGAGTAATGATCGTCGATGATAACAAAGTTAACCTTCAGGTTGCTTTTGAGATTATGAAAAGATTCGGCTTTGAAGCTACAACGATTGATAATGGTGCAGAAGCTGTCAACAGAATAGAAGAACACTTAATCACATACGATATCATCTTCATGGATCACATGATGCCTTTTATGGATGGTGTTGAGGCAACAGAAAAGATTCGTGCTCTTGATTCGCAATACGCAAAAGAGATTCCTATCGTTGCATTAACTGCTAATGCTATTAAGGGTGTTGAGAGACAGTTTAAAGAGGCCGGTATGAATGATTATCTCTCAAAGCCCATTCATGTTAATCAGTTGAATGACATCTTGAAAAAATGGCTGCCTCTTGAAAAGCAGATTCGTGTTGTGGACGGCGAAGAGATGAAGCCTGTTCAGTCCGCAAAAGAACGTACGAAAGATGAGATGGAAGAAGATCTTATCGGAGCAGTTAAGGGTGTTAATGTTGAAAACGGTATCAGAAACTGCGGTGGAAGCAGAGGAGTGTATATTCGTATATTACAGACATTCTCGTCATCCAATCTCTCTTCGGGACTTGATACCTATTATGAGGCTCAGGATTGGGAGAATTATGAGGTTATGGCTCACTCCATCAAGGGTGCATGCAGAAACATAGGTGCCGATGTATTGGCCGACAAGGCTTTTAAACTGGAGACTGCCGGCAAGCAAAAAGATATAGAATACATCAAGAAGAATCATGACAGTTTCTCAGATGAATATAAGGAGCTTATAAGCTGTATCACGAGGGCGATAATCGACAATATGACAGCAGCCAAGTTGGAGGGCAATTGATTGCCAAAATGCCTATAATTTAGTATAATATAGGGATGCAATAAATGACTTACCAGGGGGATTTATGTTTAAGATTGCAATATGTGATGACGAGATGACGTCATTAATGATCAACAGGGCTCTTACAGAGCAGGTTTTGGAAGAAGAACACATCGAATATCAGATTACTACATTCGAAGATATGTACACGATGATGAAGGGTGTTCTCGATGACAATTCGGATTTCGATCTTCTTTTATCAGACATTCTTGCTGTGGGAATGAATGGTATTGAAGCAGCAGAAGAGATTAGAAGACTTGGTGATAAGTTACCCATCGTTTTCATCTCATCAACTGCAGAATATGCGCTTGACGGATACAGAGTCAATGCACTCAGATATCTTCAAAAGCCGGTGCAGATTGACAAGCTTAGAGAAGCACTTCTCGAAGCATACAGCAACATAGGAAAGAAGCGTACAGAGTATCTCTCATTCCAGGTTGCTGATAAGTTTTACAAGGTTAATTATGACGATATTATCTACCTTGAGAGTATGGGTAGAGATACATATGTGGTTACCAAGACTGAGAGTATCACAGTACATGCCAAGTTCTCCGACATGGAGAACAAGCTTCCTTCTGACAGATTCGTAAGATGTCACAGATCTTACATCATCAACATGTCAGAGGTTAAGGATATTGCTCGTTACAGATTCTTAACCAAGGGTGGAGTTGAGATTCCTATCAGTCAGCTTCAGTATGCAGATGTGAAGCAGTCATTTATAGATTTTGAAGGGTAACCGGGAAGGATACACTCCCAGATGAGTAATCAGTCTAACAAGACGTATTTGATAAAATACGGCGAGATTTTTCTAAAAGGCAAAAACAGATATATCTTTGAAGATGCTTTGGTGGCGCGTATTACCGAGGCACTTGAGAGAGTGGAAGGCGAGTTTAGAGTACATAAGTTTCTCGCAAGAATATATGTCGAGAGCGATACGGATTTTGATGAAGATGAATTACTTGGTGCCCTTACCAAGGTATTCGGTATTACTGCTATCTGCCCAACTCTTGTTCTTGAAGATAATGGATTTGATGACTTAAAAGAACAGGTCGTTAAGTACATTAAGGATACTTACGAAGATACCAATTTTACATTCAAGATGCTTTGCAAGAGAGCAAGAAAAAATTATCCTGTGGATTCACAGGAGATGAATTGTCTTCTTGGTGAAGTTCTTCTTGATGCTTATCCCGGATTAAAGGTTGATGTACATAATCCTGATGTACTTATTAAGGTCGAGATAAGAGAGAGAGTATATGTGTATTCCAAGTCGATACCCGGACCCGGCGGTATGCCGGTTGGCACGGCAGGCAATGCCATGGCACTTTTGTCCGGCGGACTTGATTCGCCCGTAGCTGCATATATGATTGCTAAAAGAGGCGTTAAGATAGAGGCTGTATATTTCCATGCACCTCCTTATACATCCGAGAGAGCTAAGGAAAAGGTTGTTGACCTTGCTAAAAAGATCTCCGTGTATACAGGTAAGATGAAACTTCATGTAATCAACTTTACTGATATTCAGATGGCGATATATCAAAAGTGTCCGCCCGATGAATTGACGATTATCATGCGTCGATACATGATGAGAATTGCTGAGCATATTGCGAAGGAAAATAAGTGCATCGGTCTTATCACAGGCGAGAGCATCGGACAGGTTGCAAGCCAGACCATGCAGTCACTTTTGTGCACCAATGCAGTATGCGAGTTGCCGGTATACAGACCGCTTATAGCATTTGATAAGCAGGATATTGTCGATATAGCCGAGAAGATTGATACTTACGAAACCAGCGTCTTGCCTTATGAAGATTGCTGTACGATATTCGTTGCCAAGCATCCGGTAACCAAGCCGATCCTCGGCGTTATTGAGATGCATGAACACAATCTTGATGATTGTATAGAAGAGATGCTTAACAAAGCTATCAATGAGAGAGAGGTAATCGACATTTAAGGTGTCGCTTACCCTCTTTTTGACTTAAGTATTTTTGGAGAGGATTGAATAATGATTAAAAAACTGTTTGCAAAAAAGAATGTGATTAAGGCAGTAGCCATGCTTATGTCCATTTCGTTTTTATCATCGACATTTGCATGTATTCCTTCGATTAATGAAATCACAGGAAAAGGCAATGACAATACTCAAGCCAACATCATTGGAAATACGGGCAATGAAGATGATGGAGAGAATGGAGAGGATGACAACAGCGAAAATGAAACTGATGTTAAAAAAGAATACACTCATGATTTTTCAGTAAAAAACGAGGCTTCATTTGCTGCCAGAGTTCAAGGTGTATATAAGCTTACTTACGATGATTCAACAAGTGAAAATGGTGATGAGGCAGATGCTCATGAAGTCGAGATATATGCTGTAGGTGATAACCTCTATGCGATGTATTCCGGACTTGGATACATTGGAGTTGAGTTTTTCCCTGCCGGTGACATCGGTTTTGATTCAGAGGTTGCAACATCAATTAAGGTTAATGCGGTTTCTTTTAGTTCACAATCCAACATGGGACACTATTTCAATAATGGTTACCCCACAGAAACTACAATTACGATAGATGGAGATAATCTTATTTTTGATGATTGTCCTGACAGGGATTTCTTCATACTTGATAATTGCAAGCTCGAGAGAATCGATAGAGATATGGGTTATCTTGGTAACTTTGATTACAAGTCAGATATTTACAAGGCAGAAAAACTTGCAAAAGATGCAGGAATAACAACTATTGATACTCCCAAGGAATTAATAGGTGGCTGGATGATTCTCGGTGATATTGATGCAGGTGTGGCGTTTGAATTTACTGAAGATGGTCTCGTACAATCGTATTTAAAAAATATGGACGAGGAAGTGTCTCTTTTCAGAGGTACTTATGTAGTAGCCGAAAACAAGGATAAAGGCTGCTATGATATCTTGATGAGTATGATGAAATTTGGAGAAGGTTCACATCCTTATCAGTATAAGATTAGTTTCAATTGGTATGAAGATGGAACAGATAGTTTCACAGTTACACGTGATGATACCTTATGGGATGAAGATGCCATATGGGAAGGAGCTATGCTCTTTAAGATGGAAAATCCTGCAGAGGTTATGACCGCTGGTATCAATACATCCGAAGAGTATCTTTCAAGACCCAGAATGTTTGGTCACTATGTATCAAGTGACGGTTGGTCGTTAATGTTAGATGGTAGAGAATTTAGAATATTTAATGCAGCCAATCCTGCTGATGCTACCATATGGTACGAAGGATATTTAAGCAAAGGTGATACCAATACAGAGTTAATTCTTTATCCCGACATGGGTGAGGATGATACTACATACTACGGATATTTGGTTGAAAATGATGACTACTCCATAGATGTGTATGAAGCATCTACAGGCAAGACTAAAAAATATAAATAGATAGCGTTTTAGAGCTAGAAGGGCAGATATGGAATCAACATTAAGAAGAACATGGTCTGAGATAGACTTGGATGCTCTGATTTACAATTATCGAACAATTAAAGAAAAGATTGGTAAAGATGTTAAGTTCTTAGGTGTTGTAAAAGCTGACGCGTACGGACATGGCTCCATCAATGTAGCCAAGACTCTCGAAGAAGAGGGTGCAGATTACTTGGCAGTAAGCAGCATAGACGAAGCAATGGAACTTAGAGTCAATGGCATCAAGATGCCGATATTGATCTTAGGACATACACCCAAGGAACAGGTCTCCAGACTTATCGAATATGATATTACCCAGGCTGTTACTTGTAAGGCTAAAGCTGTTGAGTATTCTGAAGAGTCGGTTAGAATCGGTAAGACACTTAAGATTCATATCAAAGTAGACACAGGTATGTCGAGACTTGGATACCTCTGCGAAGGCGATTACTTCGACAATGGCGTTAAAGGCATCTGTGAGGCCCTCAATATGCAGGGACTTGATGCAGAGGGTATATTTACCCACTTCGCAGTATCTGACGAATATGGCGAAAAAAACGACGAATATACCAAGAAGCAGTTTAAGCTTTTTACCGATGTGATTAGTGAAGTGGAACGCATATCTGGAAGAAGATTCAGAATAAAACACTGTGCCAATACAGGTGCGGTTGCAAGATTTCCCGAGACATATCTTGATATGGTTCGCCCCGGGCTTCTTTTATACGGATACGGTGAGTTTGCTAAAAAGATGGGACTTAAGCCTGTAATGAATCTAAAGACAACAGTATCGACGATTAAGATATATCCTGAAGGAACGCCGATTAGTTACGGCGGTATATTCGTAACTGATAAGACAACAAGAGTCGGAGTTCTTCCTTACGGATACGCTGACGGATTCTTAAGAAGTTTATCCAATAAGTGCTCACTTATGACCAAGGATGGTCCTGCAAAAGTATGCGGCAAGATATGCATGGATATGTGCATGATTGATATAACAGGCATGAACAATGTCGAAGTCGGAAGTGAGATAGAAGTATTCGGTAAGAACAATTCAATCGATACACTTGCAGAGATAGCAGGTACGATTCCTTATGAGTTAACATGTGCGGTTAGTAAGAGAGTGCCGAGAATGTACATTAAGGATGGAAAGATTATCGATCAGGAATTAATGTTACGAATGTAGTAGTAAGTAAGTTTTTCATCAAAATATTTAGGAGAGCACATAGATATATGTTTAGAATCACAGAGAATACTAAGATAGGCGAGTTACTTCGCAATATGCCCGAGGCAGCAGAGATTTTGGCACAGATGGGTATGCATTGCCCCACATGTCCTTCGGCTCAAAACGAGACACTTGAAGAAGCATGTGATGTGCATGACATGGATGTTGAAGCCTTGATAGAAGACTTAAAAGGTTTTCTTGAAAACATGTAAATAATTGGGGGATTACATGAAGACATTAATTAAAAATGCAAAATTAATCAATGTATTTACTGAGTCAATCGAGGATACCAACATACTAATCGAAGGCTCCAAGATAATCGGAGTTGGCGATTATTATACCGATAATGATGCCGATAAGGTTGATGATGTCAAGGGCAGATACGTATGCCCCGGATTCATTGACGGACATATACATATCGAGAGTACTATGATGGTACCTCATTCACTTGCCAAGAGTGTACTTCCTCATGGTACAACAAGTGTTGTTACTGACCCTCATGAAATTGCCAATGTATGTGGTGTTGACGGAATAAAGTACATGCTTGAGATGAGTGAGAACATCCCTCTTCATGTATATGTAATGATACCTTCATGTGTACCCGCAACATGCTTTGATGAAGCAGGTGCAGTACTTCATGCGGAAGACATAGAAGAACTCTATGATGAGAAGCGTGTAATAGGACTTGCTGAGATGATGAATTATCCCGGTGTTATCTATAACGATGCACCTACCATGGATAAGATTCATTCATGCCTAAATAAGGGCTATCAGATAGACGGACATGCTCCCATGCTTAAGGGTAAGGACCTTGATAAGTATGTGGCAGCAGGCATTCATACAGATCATGAGTGTTCAGAATTTAAGGAAGCAAAAGAAAAGATTGCCAAGGGCCAGTGGATAATGATTCGCCAGGGCTCAGCAGCTAAGAATCTTGAAAAGCTTTTACCTCTTTTTGAAGCTCCTTACTATTCAAGATGTCTTCTTGCAACGGATGACAGAAACCCTGCAGATATCTTGGATGAAGGTCATATCGACAATATCGTAAGACTTGCTATTAAGGCCGGAAAAGATGCTATAAGAACCATCAAGATGGCATCACTTAACTCGGCACTTTGTCATAATCTCGCATACACGGGTGCGATTGCGCCGGGCTTTGATGCAGATATATTAATCCTTGATGACCTTAATGAAGTTAAGATTAAGGATGTATATTCGCTTGGTAAAAAAGTAGTATCGGATGGCAAGACACTCGAATTTGATATACCTGAAGCACAGGATATGATTACCGGCAGTGTAATGAATTCATTCCACATGAAGGATGTCAAAAAAGAAGATTTCTTTGTGGAAAAGAAGAACGGTAAGGTTAGAGTTATAGAGGTAATTCCGGGAGAAATACTTACCAACGAATTGAATTTAAATCTTAACTTTGACAACAATAATGGTATCGATATAGAAAAAGATATTTTAAAGATTGCTGTAATTGAGCGACATAAAAACACAGGACATAAAGGTGTTGGATACATTAAAGGTATCGGACTAAAAAGCGGTGCTCTTGCAGGAAGCGTATCACACGATTCACACAACCTTATAGTTATCGGTACCAATGATGAAGATATGGCGGTAGCTGCAAATTATATAAAAAAGATTGGCGGTGGCTTGGCAGTTGTTAAGGATGGCGAAGTACTTGCCAAGGTTAAGCTTCCTGTAGCTGGACTTATGAGTACTGACTCTGCAGAAAAGATTGCAGAGGACAATAAAAAGCTTAGAGTTGAGGCTAGTAAACTTGGAGTAAGTGAGAAGATTGAGCCATTTATGAACATGGCATTCGTTAGCCTTCCCGTTATTCCTGAATTAAAGATGAGCACCAACGGCCTTGTTAAGGTAAGCCAGTTTAAGAGAGTGGAATTATTTACTGAGGACTAGATTAGAAGACTGGATTAAGGAGATTGGAATGATATACAGATCGCTTGCATTAGCCGGCATGGCGATATTCTATATATTATATTTTTTCAAACTGTTCTCTCAAAAAAAGAAGGGAATAGATACATATAAGTTAGGCAAAAAGTCAGATAAGAAAAAAGGAAGTAAGATTGAAACGGCATTAAAAATTGTTACCTTCATACTTCCGGTTATAGAACTTGTAAGCATCATTGTCGGACGCTCTTATTTACCCATCATGGGCAAAGTATTGGGAGTGTATCTCATAATCGGAGGAGATATCATTTTCCTCTACGCGTTAGTATCCATCAAGGATTCGTGGAGAGTCGGAGTTGGAAGTGATGAAACCGATAGGAAGCTTGTGACGAATGGAATATATGCATATTCCAGAAATCCGGCGTTTTTGGCATTTGATCTTATATACATTGGCGTAGTGTTAATGTATTGTAACATACCATTAATTGTCTTTACGCTTATTGTTATGGTTATGCTTCATCTTCAGATTCTTAACGAAGAGAAGTTTTTGGAAAGTATAAAAAAAGAAGAATATCTTGAATACAAAAAACATACAGGAAGATACATAGGATACAAGGAATTCTCATTCCAGTCCGTCAGAATGTTCGCTTACTTCTTCCTTTTCGTGTGGTGTATTTTTTACATTATCACGCTTGTATGCTATGCGGGTATATTCCTCTCCTGGATATGGATTTGGCTACTTATAGGAGCATTTGCATTTCTAAGGTTTATGATGCTTAAGCTTACAATTGATCGCGATAAGAGACTTAGAGTCCCTAAGCCGATTAAGATTATCTATTATGTGTTATTCTTTATATCACTGATTGTATTTTTGTTTGTAGAGACCAATATTTTTGCATCCATGAATGCAACACCCAAGAAGGATTTAAAGTACGTTATCGTTCTTGGGGCAGGATTAAATGGTACCACTCCTTCGATACCTCTAGTTAAGAGAATAGAAGAAGGATATCAGTATATGTCCGATAACCCGGACACTATACTTATTGCATCGGGTGGACAAGGATTTAATGAGTCAATCAGCGAAGCTGAATGTATAAAAAATGAACTCGTTCGAATGGGAATAGACGAGGACAGGATTATCCTTGAAGATAAGTCAACAAGTACAATAGAGAACCTTAAGTTTTCTATGCAGATAATAGGAGATCCTAATACTGAGGTTGGTATTATAACCAACAGCTTTCATGAATATAGAGCGAAACTGATTGCAAAAAGTGTGGGATACGAGAATGCTTATTCCGTACCTGCGATTACATTATTCCCGGTTGGAATACACTACATGCTTCGAGAGTTTTTCGGAGTGGTTAGACTGTGGTTAGAGCTTAAACAGATTGTGTTTTAAGGAGAATTAAATGGCTGAAATTAAAAGATTACACATGGGGAAAGCACAGTGTGCAATTGACCTTGGAGACGGAAGTGAGAGAGGCGAGTATGTAGATCAGGATTACATCCTTAACACATTAGGACGTCCTGTAAGAGCGATATCTCTCATGACTTCATATTATCCTCTTGATGAGGGATTTCCCAAGAGAGCACACGATGCATTCGCTGACAGCAACATTACGTTCCAGTGGGATTATCCCTATGATGATTATGAGACATATAAGGGTGGCTTAATTGGCGACAAGGAAGCCGAGCCTTTTAACTGGATGAGAGATGTAAGACGTCATGGTATGGATGTATGTCTTACCATTACTATGGATCCTCATCTTGATGATAAGCATATAGAGGCGATTGCTGATGACCTTGCAACTTTTGGCAGAGTAATGCTTAGAGTTAATCATGAAGCTACAGGCGACTGGTTTGCTTTTGTAAAAAGAGCATCTTACGAAGAAGTAGCCGCATTCTATGCAAGGGTATGCGATATATTCCATGAAAGAGCTAAGAACGTTAAATTGATTTTGTGTCTAGATGGTTTCAAAGAACCTGGAGATGAGAAACTCAACATGGAGGATATCTTTGCTGAAGCAATTAAGAAAACGGATATCTTTTCAATAGACAGATATATGTCACTTCATTGGGGATGGCCTTATGATGTGGCTACAAAAGAAACCAAGAATTACTACAGAGAAAAAGTAGAAAATATATACAATAACGGCAAAAGAGCATCAAAAAGATTCGAGACTGTGGCAGGCGAAAAGAGAGTCATGGTACTCTCTGAGATGAATGCTGACGGTGATGTAACAGGCCCTTACGAGCAGTGCGATATGCTCAAGGAATTCTGCGACATGGTTAAGAATGATGAAGAAAAGTGGCTTGATGCATATACTTTCTATCAGTTTAGAGACAGAGGGCGACTTGGTCTTGAGACAGAAGATCCCAATAATCAAAATGTAGGAATCAAGTTGCCGCTTTTAGATACTTTTATCGAGATAATAAATGATGAGTATTTCAAACAGCCAATCGATATTGAGGGCGACGAGACAATTCCTGTTAAGTTAAGATGGGGATCAGCAGAAGATTCCGACGGTGTGGGAGTTGAGATTCCTGTAGAAGATGAACCTGTATTTTTTGAGGCGTATTTTGAAGATGAACTTGAAGATGCCAATCTTTTAATGGAGATTAACGACAGATGGTTTTACAAGGCTAAGGGCGTTAAGTTCGTGGATTTCATGCCTGCATTCTTTGGTAAGAACGTTAAGGGTAAAAACCTTACACTTAAGATATTCGCTCCCCCTGCAACAGGCGAAAACGATGCCACACAGGGCGACGATTGGAGAGAGAATTATTATTACACATTAACCAAGCTTCCTAAGATTAGACTAGAATATAAGAGTGTACTATAAATAGAATTAACAATTTTTTAAAATATATATTATTGTTAATAAACCAATAATGTTGTATTATCTGTTAAACGTATTTTTTTGCTTGAGATAGATACAAAAAAATTATTAGATTTTTAAACATATGGAGAGAAAAATGGACAGAATCATTACCAGTCTTCTTGAGACAGATGCTTACAAGTTTTCGATGGGACAAGCTATATACCATCAGTTCAGTGATTATAAGACTACGTGGGATTTTAAGTGCAGAAATACTGACGTACACTTTACTCCTGAGATGGTAGAGGAGATTAAGAATCAGATCAAGTTATACTGTGATCTTAGATTCAACGAAGAGGAACTTGAATACCTTCATAACATCAAGTGGATCAAGGGTTCATATGTTGATTTCTTAAGACTCTGGAAGCCCAGATTTGATGATTTTGAGATTAGCAATAAGGCTGAGTGCGGCCTCTCAATCGAGACCAAGGGAACGTGGCTTAATACATCCATGTATGAGATTCCAACCCTTGCCATTGTTAACGAAGTATACTTCAGAATGGCATATGATTATAACGAGCTTATTGCAAGCTTCAAAGAGAGACTTGATGATAAGATAGCCAAGCTTGAAAACGGCGAGTATGATATCAGCGCATTCTCAGAATTCGGTATGAGAAGAAGACTCTCTGCAGAAGCTCAGGATATGGCAGTTAAGAGACTTAAGGAATGCAAGCCTGTTAACTCTAAGTTCGTTGGTACAAGTAATGTATATCTTGCTAAGAAATATAACATCACACCTGTTGGTACTATGGCACATGAATGGATTATGTGCGTTGGACAGGGTAATCACAAGCATAACCCCGCATATTCCAACTGGTATGCACTTGATGCATGGGTTAAGGAATACGGTGTGTTAAACGGAACAGCACTTACTGATGCTATCACAACCAAGTGCTTCCTTAAGGACTTCCAGTTGACTTATTCAACACTTTTCAGTGGTGTTCGTCATGACTCAGGAGATCCTTATGATTGGGGCAATATGATGATTGAGCACTACAAGAATCTCGGCATCGATCCTACAACCAAGACGCTTCTTTTCAGCGACAGCCTTGACTTTGAGAGAGCAACTGCTATCAACAAGTACTTTAAGGGTAAAGCAAAAGTTGCATTCGGTATCGGAACATACATTGCCAATGATACATCTGCACCGGCTCTTAATATCATTATGAAGACCACTGCTTGTAACGGTATGGATGTTGCCAAGATATCTGATGTTGAGGGCAAGGGTATGTGTAAGAATCCTGATTACATCCATTACCTTAAGAGATGTATTGAGTGGAGACTCTCGCATCAGGATGATTTACTCAGATAAGAAAAAGAATTAATAGTTCAAGAGAAAAAAATTATCCTATGAAATTTAACTAATAAATAATTGTTAATTAGTGGATAAGAAGAAAGGATTATATAATGGAATATACATACAAGACTCAGGGCGTATGTGCTCAGCAGATTAAGTTTGATATAGATGGCGACAAGATTTCTAACATAGAATTTTACGGCGGTTGCAATGGTAACCTCAAGGCTATATCGAAGCTTGTAGATGGCATGAGCGTTGATTATATTGAGAGTAAGCTTAAGGGCAATACATGTGGTTTCAAGAGTACCTCATGTGCAGACCAGCTTGCCATAGCTGTAAGAAAAGCATACGAAGAACAAAACAAATAATTGAAATAAAATACTATAAAAAAGAAGAAGCCGGGTCTCATTTGAACCCGGCTATTTTTATCTTCTTGAATGTTATAATCAGTTTGATTATTTGTTGTTTGAATTATTAATCCATTATAACCTGTCTGATGAAATTGATTTTTCCATCTCTGTCGAAGCCTATATGAAGGAAACTGAAAGTGGTTGAATTAGGATCGTTCCAATCCATTTTAGGTACTTCATAGTGTGTAAATTCATCAGCTTCGGTAAGAGTTTCTACATAAGGATTATAGTAATCATCATTGAAATACTTTACCATATAATCCATTCCATCTGTTTCAAAGTCATCATAGATATCCCCGTTTTCAGGAATATGAGAGAATTTAAAATCATCAGAGAATTCAGCAGTATATAATGCAGGATCGAATTCCTGAGGACCTTCGGGACCGCTTATTGAAGCATGCTGGAATAATAACTTCTTGGGTGTTTCACCCTTCTTTCCAACGAACCATGCTCTTACCATAAGTGTATGGTCGGTAGGATTATCATCATTGAAAAGTGCGGGAGTAGTATTTGCATCATCGTAGTAGTAATAATCAACATCAAGCAAATCGTATGAACCCAACTCTGCCTGATTCCACTGAGCTGAGTAGAAGCAATCAGCAACGATTACATAGGTCTTATCGTATACTTGCTCGATGCACTGTATTACTCTTGCAAATCCGTTATCTCCTGATTCTACAACTTCGAGGGAAGCAAGATTGTTAGGAACATCAATGAAATCGGAAGGATTACCGGTATAATATTTTTTAGTTTTAGAAGCCTGCTTGGTAAATAAGGCTGAGTCTGTAACTGCCTTAGGATCTTCGTTAATATCTACTGTTATATCATAAGCATCCTGAACATATGCTCCGTTACCTTCGCAGTAAAGCAATGAAAAACTAAGCTTTTTGTCTTTTATAACTCCGTCTTTGATTACAGGATATGATATGTATTCATCTATTCCTTCAGGTGCTATTGCATAGTCCAAATAATAAAGCTTATCGTTGATGTAATCATACTGACAGATGGAACCATCACAAGTGTTGTTATCAGCCATGAAGATGTAGAGATTATTCGCATCCACAGCAATAAGTTCGTTGTACACATTGGTTCTGTCCATTTTGTAGGAAGCTACTTCTTTGCCTGCGTCGTATATTGTATAAGCATCACATGTTTCAGGTTCAAAAGTATCTGTTACTATGAATCTGCCATCCTCTGATGCTGCTTTGATATAACCTTTTCCAACATCTTCTAATGCACCTGTTGATAAATTGGCTCTATATAAGAGAGGGTGGGGATATCCCTCTGACCACTCATATCTTGTAGAGTAGATATAGCCATCATAGTAATATAACTCGCCCTGGCCCTGATCTTCTTCCTTGGTTACAGCCACGATTTCATCGGGCTTATCGGGTGTGAAGTAGCATATTGTGTTGCCGTATCCACCATCACCGCTTGATAAAAAGTTTCTTTTGGACGCGACAGTTTTAATACCATATTCAGCGTACTGACGGAAGTATATTTTTCCATCGACACCTACGAAGAAGCTACCGTTATTGGATACGCCTGCATAGATATCTTCTTCCACATCAACTACAGGTTCAGGATCAACTTGAGGCTCAGTATTAAGAGTAGCCTGAGCGTTCTCATTACCTTTTCCTGTAAGTTCTGCAAGATCGCAACCGGCAAATGCTGTGAGGGTTACGAATGCAAGAATTGTACATAAAATTCTACGTTTCATCGTAATAAGTCTCCTTACACATATATAAAAGTTAGTTTTTTACTCGACTCAAAGCATATTTTATAATAAATCTTCAAATAGTTCAATTAAACATAAATAATGCAGTATAGATGTAGAATTAGTCGCTATACACAGAAAGGACATTATTTTATAATATAATTTAATTGAAACGAAGAACCGATTGAATATTATAGGTGATTAGCATGAATGGAAATTTCTACGGTTGGTACTTAAAATGTCAGTCCAAGGAAGATACGGTAGCACTTATTGCTGCAAGGCATGAGAATGCAGGTAAGAAGACTTGCTCACTTCAGGTTATTACCGATGATGGTGCATACGTAATCGATATTCCAAGGGATGAATATAAGAAAAGTAAAGAGTGCGTTAAGATAGGCAACAACAGCTTCGGTATTAACGGAATCTATGTCAATATGAATTCCAAGGATGTTATTATTAAGGGACGATTGTCATTCGGTCGTATAACTCCGCTAAAATACGATATTATGGGACCCTTTGCATTGGTTCCTTTTATGGAATGCCGTCACTTTGTAAAAAGTATGAGACATGTTGTTAACGGTAATCTTACAATTAACGGCAAAAAGTATGTCTTTGATAATGCAGTGGGATATATAGAAGGTGATTCCGGAAGATCTTTTCCGAGGGATTACATCTGGACTCAATCATTATTCCATGGGGGCTCCTTGATGCTCTCAGTCGCAAATATCCCAATGGCGGGTTTCGAGTTTACCGGAATAATCGGTGTTATTTACTATAGGGGTAAAGAATACAGATTTGCAACATATCTTGGCGCTACAGTGAAAAAACTTGGAGATAACAGTGTTACTGTTAAGCAGGGATGCATGGAACTTGAGGCGACACTTATTGAGCCTTCTTCTTTTGGACTTAACGCTCCTTGTAATGGAAGTATGGTTCGAACAATCAGAGAGAGTGCTTCATGCAAAGCATCATACAGATTCAGAATAAAAGGAAAAACAGTATTCGCATTCAAGACCAATAGGGCTTCTTTTGAATACGAATACTGATATTACCAATACATCTATGTAGATAAATAGATAGATTTAGCAGGAGAGAAGTTCGTTGAATGAAGACACAGCGTAGTTATCAGTCATTCCTGCGATGAAGTCTATAACTGCGCGATAATACAGCTCCTTCGTTTCGAGGCGGCTGTATATTTTTTTATTCTTGGTATTCATTGCTTTTTTAAGATAGTAATCAGGATATGTTTCATCTATATCAACGTAACAACATACCCAATTGGCAAACTGCTTTACGAAGTCATGATTATAAAAATCATCGGCTAACAATTTAGCCAAAGTATCTTCTCCTTCATAGAGATTCTTAAGATACTCGAATAATGAATTGATTATCAATTTTGCATATTCATTATAAGGTTTTAATCTGTCGTTAAGATATATTCTTCTATAGTTGAATTCCTTGATTTCCATCAAGTTTTCATGCATCTTGTCTGAGAATCTGAGTCCCTTTTCAGGACTTGAATTCTCGCATATATCAACAATCATGCTGTGTGTGATAACAGTGGTATTAACAGCACTTTTATTACATTTTTCAGCAATCTTTCTGAGCTGCTTTAAGTCGTCATTATTAAAGTACGAGAGTCTCTTGGCATCCTCTATATCTCTTCCAAGATATGCAATCTTATCAGCCAATTTTACGACGCATCCTTCCCATGTTACGGCATTATACATACCTGCTTTTTCAAAGTTTGCAAGGTCCATATAATCATCTCTTGGGAAGAGCCCATTATCATCCACTTCGCCGCAATGAGAGATAATTCCATCTCTTACAGCATAGGTTAAATCGAGGTTCTTTTTGTTGTCTTCCGGATCCATGAGAAGCTCAAGATTATCAACAAAGTACACGCCATTTTTCTCATGCCAAAAGTCATCATTTAGGTTCTCTTTTGTGAGTGAACGAATAATGGATTCACCACTGTGACCAAAAGGTGCATGACCTATATCATGACCGATTGCGATGGCTTTTGTAAGCTCGTCATTAAGACCAAGAGACCTTGCAATAGTGGAACTTACGGATTCAACATGCGCAACATGCTCAATACGTGTGCAGATGTGATCATTACCTGCTCCGTTAAAAAAGACCTGTGTCTTATGCTTAAGTCTTCTGTATCCAAGTGAATGAAGAAGACGAGTATAATCTCTGGCAAATTCGCTACGTATATCAGAATCCCTCTTATAGAGTTCCCTTTCTCTTTTTATCGCTTTCTCATAATTGGGATTGTCCTTATTCATTGCGTAAGATGCAAACTTTTTATTATCCATATAATTACCCCAAATTCACTATTTAATCACTACTTTTGAGTATAATATTTTAACCTCTCTTTTTCAAGTAAAGTAAGGACTTTGCATATAGTTTGTCAGTATATAAACAATAGGTTTTTTAGTTGCCTGCCTTTGAACTAATTGTTATAATTAAAGATGGTATTTTTTACACGAATGGAGATGATATACGTGAAGGATTTTATCAGAGAATTACAGTCATACCCAAGAATCGGAACCAAGCTTCTTTTACACAAGCATGAGATAAAACCAACAAAGGTCAATGTTGGAGGAAGCAAAGAAGTATACTTCCTTCATTATGCGCCTGTTGATAAAAAGCATCAGGAAGTTATTCTTTACATTCATCCCGGCGGATGGAATTCCAAGGCTCCCAAGGATTTTACTTTCATAGGAGAACGCCTTGCAAATGAAGGATATGAGTGTTTCCTCATGGGCTATAGAAGAGTTCCTCACGTTCATTACAATGAGATTATTGAGGATGTATGCATAGAATACAAGGCCATACTTCAGTATCTTAAGTCCAAGGGTATTCCTGCAAACAGAGTAATTGTAATGGGTTCTTCCGCAGGTGCTCATCTTGGCAACCTCCTTGTGTACGATAAAGAACTTCATCAAAAATATAGAATCGGTGCAAAAAGATTTGCCGGCTTCATAGGTATGGCAGGTCCTTATTGCTTCGAGGGAGATCCCGGATGGATACTTAAGCAGCTTTTATCGGATCTCTTCGAAAAAGACCAGGATTGGAAAGAAGGCGAGCCTTATTCCAAGCTTGATTTACTTAAGCCTGACGACGTGGAAATGAGTATTCCCATGTATCTTATACAGAGCGACCACGATGGTGTAGTAGATATGAAACAGACTCTTGCTTATGCGAGAAAAGCTATTGAGATGAATATGTCTGTAACATTCTACAAAGTTATTGATGCACATAATACTCATACAGAGTATTCAACAGCAGTATTCTTTGAAGATCTCGCCAAGAGCAGAACTCTTCAGATGATATTTGCATATTTAGGACAGTTAACCAAGGACAACTAATCGGAGAATGCATGGATATAACACACAGACTGACCAACAAGACACTTAGGATTACTGATGCTTCGGGCAATGTATTGGCCAATAAAAAAATACATGTTCTTCAAAAAAATCATAAGTTTCTTTTTGGATGCGGAGCATTTGGATCAATCCCTCTTACCAATGGTAATGGGGATGAGGAATGGTTCCCCAAAATCAGAAAAGCTTCCGACGAATGGATAAGACTTTTTAATTACGGAACACTCCCTTTTTACTGGGGTTCATATGAGCCCGAAGAAGGCGATGTAAAAGAAAAAGAACTAAGAAAAGCAGCAGATTATCTTAAGTCCAAGAATGTTGCCGTTAAGGGACATCCTCTTTGTTGGCATACAGTATGCGCCGATTGGCTCATGAAATACGATAATGAGACCATCCTTAAAAAGCAGCTTGATAGAATTGAGAGAGACGTAACTGCTTTTAAGGGTACAATCGATATATGGGATGTTATCAACGAAGTTGTTATAATGCCCAACTTCGATAAATACGATAATGCGATTACACGTATCTGTAAGGATATGGGTAGAATCAAGCTAATCAAAGAAGTCTTTAATAAGGCAAAAGAATGTAATCCCAATGCTACACTAATCCTTAATGATTTCAATACATCGGCAGCGTATGAGATATTGATAGATGGTTGTCTTGAAGCAGGAGTGCCTATCTCTGCAATAGGTATCCAGTCACATCAGCATCAAGGATATTGGGGTGCGGAAAAGGTTAAGGATATTCTCGATAGATTCTCAAGATTCAACCTGCCGATTCATTTTACAGAGAATACACTTGTATCCGGTGATTTGATTCCTAATTACATTGAGGATCTTAATGACTGGCAGGTGGAAGAATGGCCCTCGACCGAAGAAGGTGAGGAACGCCAGGCAAAAGAGATAGAAGAGATGTATACAATTCTTTTCTCGCATCCTCTTGTAGAAGCTATTACAACATGGGACTTTAAAGACGGTGCATGGCTTGGAGCTCCCAGTGGATTGCTAAGAGATGATTTATCCAGAAAGCCTTCATACAAAGTGCTTGATAGACTCATTAATGAGGATTGGATGACAGATAAAACTGTTGAAACCGACGAGAATGGATATGTTACTTTTGAAGCCTTCAAGGGTGGATATCAGATTAGCGCTGGAAATGCGAAAGCTAATATTTCAATAGTCGACGATACAGAAGAGAGCATTAAGTTATTGGAAAACTAAACATACAAAAATCGCCGGGTTATGCGCCCGGCGATATGTTTGTAGGTCTAAAATATCTTTAACCTAAAAGAAAAAAAGCAACACAGTGAACTGCATTGCTTTAAACTCAACTTAATGATTATCCTGATTATACGATGTAAGGAGCAAGTACCTTTAATACTTCTTCGCAATCGTTCTCAGCATGAATGTTAAGCTCGATGTTCTTGGATAAGTCAAGTGAGAAGATACCCATGATTGACTTTGCATCGATAACATATCTGCCTGATACTAAATCAAAATCATAATCAAATTTAGTAATATCATTAACAAATGCTTTTACCTTGTCGATTGAGTTTAAAGAAATTGTAACTGTTTTCATGTCTTTATAACCTCCTATTTACAATTCTTGCGATTTCCATCACGTGTTTATAATAGGTTATAAGCAAAAAAATGTCAATCATAAAAACTGCCGAAAAAACGGAGAGCGAAAATGAGAACAATAGCATTCCATAACCTTGGGTGTAAAGTTAATTCATACGAAACGGATTATATGGAACAAAAAAGTATCGAAAACGGATACGAAATTGTAAAGTTTGAACAAAAAGCAGACGTATACGTGGTTAATACTTGTTCCGTAACTAATATTGCAGATAGAAAAAGTCGTCAGATGCTTCATAAAGCCAAGAAGATGAACCCTGATGCAATCGTTGTTGCAATGGGTTGTTACGTACAGGCTAACCCCGAAGAAGCAGCTAAGGATGAATGTATAGACATCATAGTTGGCAACAATAAAAAGAGTGAACTATTCGAAATCCTTAACGAATATTTAGAAAAGAAAAACAAAGAAAATAAAAAGAATAATTTATCTGACAAAGATTTGGATGGCAGAACCTTAACGGATATTAATCACTGCGAATTCGAAAACATGAATGTTGAAAAGAGCGCTGAGAGATGTCGCGTATTTGTTAAGATTCAAGATGGCTGTGACAGATACTGTTCTTACTGCATTATCCCTTATGTCAGAGGAAATATTCGTTCAAGAAAAAGTGATGATGTAATAAGAGAGATAGAGGCGATAGCAGCTAATGGTTACAAGGAAGTTGTTGTAACAGGTATTCATCTTTCGTCATATGGAAAAGACTGGGATGATGGTAAGGACAGTGCGTTTCATTTGAGCACATTGCTTAAGAGAATCAATGATATAGACGGTATAGAAAGAATCCGCATTGGTTCATTTGAGCCGATGATTCTAAGCGAAGAATTCGTAAAAGAATTAGCGTCGATTAAAAAGTTATGCCCGCATTTTCATATATCTCTTCAGTCAGGCTGCGACACTGTATTAAAGCGAATGAATAGACACTATAATGCTGAGCGTTTCTATGAAAAGACAGTGCTTTTAAGGCAGTATTTTGATGATCCTGCATTAACTACAGACGTAATAGTCGGTTTTCCGGGAGAGACGGAAGAAGAGTTTAACGAAACATACGAATACCTTAAAAAGATTAGATTCTTTGAGACTCATATCTTCCCTTATTCGAGAAGAAAGGGAACAGTTGCGGATAGACTTCCGGGCCAGCTTACAATGAAGGAAAAGAAAGAGCGAGTTGAAAAGCTCGTTAAGCTTGACGATGAATTATCACTCGAATACAGGAAGAGTAAGATAGGGAAAAATGATCGAATCATTGTTGAAGAAGTCAAGGTAATTGAAGGCAGAGAATATTTGGTCGGTCACACGGCCGAGTATGTTATGTGTGCAATCGAGTATACAAATGATGGTATTGACCTAATTGGTCAATATATAGATGTTGTGATTGAAAAAATGCTTGATGATAAAACGGCATTGGCAAAAATCTTATAACTATGCATAGATGAGGGGGATTATTATGAACAAAAAAGATGTTAAAAAACTGATTATCGCATCACTTGAAGCAAGGAATTATTCCTACAGTCCTTATTCGGAATATTCTGTCGGAGCAGCTCTTTTATGTAAGAGTGGACGTATCGCAATAGGAGCCAATATTGAGAATGCTTCCTATGGTGCTACAGTATGCGCCGAGCGAACAGCTTTTTTTAAGGCAGTATCCGAAGGCGAGAGAGAGTTCGAGGCAATAGCCATAGCAGGTGGCATGCATGGGGAAGATCCGGCAGAGTATGCATATCCTTGCGGTATTTGTAGACAGGTTATGAGAGAGTTCTGCAATACCAAGAAATTCAAGGTATTTGTAGTTAAAAGTGAAGACGATTATGAGGAATATACACTCGAAGAACTTTTACCCAAGAGTTTCGGTCCCGAGAATATAGTATAATACTTCATTTTTCTTTATTTTTATGATATAATTAGTCGTTAAATATGAGATATTTTCTGAGGTGAATTAATCCTTGGAAAATCAGTAATAAATTGTGTTAATAATACTTGTAAAAGTGTTTTGGAGGAAAGCGTATGGCAGTATCTACAGAGACTCAATATTTTAACGTTGGCTGGGATGAAAGAGGAGCTGTTAACAACGTAATCAAAGAAGTGTATATGGCTCTCAAAGAAAAAGGCTACAATCCCGTTAACCAGATTGTCGGATACATTATGTCCGGTGATCCCACATATATAACCAGTTACAAGGGTGCAAGAAGCCTCATCATGAAGGTTGAGAGAGACGAACTTGTAGAAGAAATGCTTCTTGAGTATATCTTCTCCAATGCATGGGATGTAGAAGCGGATGGAGAATAAAGAGATATCGCGCCTTATGGGCTTGGACTTTGGGTCTAAGACCGTTGGTGTAGCACTTAGCGATCCCACGGGACTTATCGCGTCTCCTTTTGAGATTGTTACGAGAGAAAAGGAAGACAAGTTAAGACGTACGTTAGCGCGTATTGAAGAGATAATAGCTGAGTACAATGTGAAAAAGATTATCCTTGGATATCCCGTTAACATGGACGGAAGCGAAGGTGAGAGAGTCAGAAAGACCGAGGAGTTTAGAGATATGCTCATCAGAAGAACGGGACTTGATGTTATCTTTTTTGATGAGAGACTCACGACAGTGGAAGCTCACGAGATTATGAGTGACGCCAATGTCAAAGGAATCGACAGAAAGAAATATGTCGATAAGATAGCTGCTGCACTTATACTGCAAGGCTACATGGATAGCGAAGAACAATAATCCAATGTATTCGGGAGAGAGATATGGAAAAAATACTTTTTAGCCCTGACAATGATAATCCGGTGGAGTTTTTTATACTTGAGCAGACAACAGTATCCGGAGTTAATTATATTTTGGTAACAGACAAAGAAGAGGGAGACAGTGAAGCTTTGATACTTAAAGATGTCTCCAAGAACGAAGACGAGCAGGCAGTGTATGAGATTGTATCCGATGATACAGAACTTAATGCACTTGCTGATATTTTTGAGAGCCTTGTTGAAGGCATAGCTTTCGAATAAAGATTTTTACTGTGAGGAATATATTTTGAAAAAGAATAATGACAGTGTTCGTATCATTCCGCTTGGCGGACTTGAGCGAATAGGAGTTAACATTACCGCGATCGAATACAACGATCAGATCATCGTGGTTGATTGTGGATTGGGATTTCCTGAGGACGATATGTTTGGTATCGATCTTGTAATCCCCGATGTTACTTACCTTGAGGAGCATAAGGAAAATGTTCTCGGATTCGTGATTACTCACGGACACGAAGATCATATAGGCGCTTTACCTTACATCCTTAAAAAGATCAATGTTCCCGTGTTTGCAACTACGCTTACACAGGGTCTTATAGAGAACAAGCTCATAGAGCATAAACTTAATGATGTGGTAAAAAGATACACGGTTCATTTCGGAGATACCGTCAGAATCGGCTCTTTTGGTGTGGAATTTATCAAGACCAATCATAGTATTGTTGATGCTGCTGCGCTTGCAATTCACACGCCTGCCGGAGTTATCATCCACACAGGCGATTTTAAGGTGGATTACACTCCTGTATACGGAGACAGTATCGACCTTGTCAGATTCGCAGAGCTTGGCAATCATGGCGTACTTGCACTTATGTGCGATTCAACCAATGCCGAGAGAGAGGGATTCACTCCTTCCGAAAAAACTGTCGGACATACTTTTGACAATATCTTTAATGATCATCAGGATTCGAGAATCATCGTTGCTACATTTGCTTCCAACGTAGACAGAGTTCAGCAGATTCTTAACTCGGCAAAAAGATATAACCGCAAGGTTGTAGTCGAGGGAAGAAGTATGGTCAACATCATCGATGTTGCCAAGAAGCTTGAGCGTATAACGATTCCTGAAAATACATTAATCGACATAGAGAATATCAAGGATTATCCTGACAACCAGACAGTGCTTATTACCACAGGTTCTCAGGGTGAGAGTATGGCTGCGCTTTCGCGTATGGCAATGGGTACTCATAGAAAAGTTAAGATATCACCCAATGATGTTGTTATCTTTTCATCCCATCCCATACCCGGTAATGAAAAGGCAGTTACCAAGGTTATTAATGATCTCTTAAGACTTGGTGCGGATGTAATCTTTGAAGATACACATGTATCAGGACACGCATGCAGAGAAGAGATTAAACTTATATATTCACTTACCAAGCCCCAGTATGCTATACCCGTTCACGGTGAGTATAAGCATCTTAAGGCGCATGCAAAACTTGCTACCGAACTTGGAATGGACAAGGAGAATATATTCATCCTCTCATCCGGTAATGTTTTGCAGCTTAACAAAGAAAAAGCAGAGATTATCGGCAATGTTGAGGCAGGCAGTGTATTTGTCGACGGACTCGGTGTTGGTGATGTGGGAAACATCGTACTTAGAGACCGTCAGAAACTTGCTGAAGACGGAATAGTTGTTGTAGTTATTGCACTCGATTCATATTCGGGTGAATTATATGCAGGACCCGAGATAGTAACCAGAGGATTCGTATACGAAAAAGAATCCGAGGAACTTTTAGGCAATGCACAGGCACAACTTAGAGATTATCTTGAAGAAAAGAATTCCAAGGATATAACGGATATCCATAGATGCAAGAATATCATCAGAGATTTTCTCAGTGATTATTTCTGGAAAAATACCAAGCGTAAACCGATGATTTTACCTATCATCACAGAGGTATAAAACTATGAGCGAGCTTAACAGGATAACGGAAGCTTACGTCAAAGAAGTCAGAAAGAGTAAGACTTATCAAAAGTATAAAGAGCGTCTTAATGCATTAAAAAAGGACGAAGAACTCTACAAGAAAGTTGAAGAGTATCGTACCAAAAGATATGAGATGCAAAAGAATACTCCTGCGCATGAACTTTATGACAAAGCAGATTATCTTGAAAGAGAATATGCATTTCTTTATGACAATCAGCTTTCGGCAAGATTCCTTGAATCAGAAGTTGCGCTATGCAGAATGATACAGGATATATGCTTTAAGATTGCACAGTCGATTGATTTTGATCTTTTTTAGTTAATAAATTATTTGGAGTTAGTAATGACCAGAAAGATTATTCAGGAAATAATATTTATAGTTTTAAGAGTTGCATTCATTGCGGCTCTTATATTCATTGGATACAGCATGATATCCAAGTGCTACGATTTCGGATACAAGATTTTCGCTGACGAAGCAAAAGATCCGGCTCCCGGAATCACAAAAACAGTTGCTATTGTTGATGGAAAAACAAATAAGGAAATCGGAGATATCTTAAAGGAAAAAGGTCTTATCGATGACAGTTTTCTTTTCTCGCTTCAGGTAAAATTCTCTGATTATAACGATATGTTAAAGCCCGGTGTATACGACCTCTCAACAGCTATGACACCTTATGAGATGATGGCTGTAATGGCTGCAAAAGATGAAGAAGAGGTTGATACAGAGAGCGAAGATTATGTACCTACCAAGAACGAAGCTAACCTCTGGGATGAAGCTGACGACGAGGTTAAGGAAGAGGGCTCTGATTCCGAGGGCGGAGAATAATCGTGGAACTTGAAGAAAGACAGGATGTATTCATAAATGCATATTCAAAAGATTTCCCTGAGTACTTAATCGAACTTGAAAAGATTGCCCTAAGCGAAGATGTGCCCATCATTCGAAAGGGATCTCAACAGATGATTAGATTTCTTTTGGCAGAGAAAAAGCCAACCTCGATTTTGGAGATTGGTACAGCCGTTGGTTTTTCTTC
Source organism: Lachnospiraceae bacterium (assembly GCA_016285575.1). Classification (GTDB taxonomy): domain Bacteria; phylum Bacillota; class Clostridia; order Lachnospirales; family Lachnospiraceae; genus UBA3766. Next base: position 3,885 of record JAEEQX010000006.1, on the reverse strand, counting down.
ACTTTTGATGGCTCATTACACAGATAAAGATACCAAGATTACAACGATAGAAAATTACGACAAGAGAATAAAAGAGGCAAAAGAAAACTTCAAAAAATATGACACCGACAAAAAGATTACTCTTTTAGAAGGTGATGCTGCAGAAGTTTTAAAGAGCCTTGATGGAAAGTATGATTTCATATTTCTTGATGGCCCCAAAGGTCAGTATGAATCGTATCTTGATGATATATTAAGACTCATGCCTTCAGGCGGTTTACTTGTTACAGACAATATTTTCAAAGAAGGCGATATACTTGAATCACGTTTTTCTCTTAACAGGAGAGACAGGACCATTCATTCGAGAATGAGAGAATTTCTCTTAAGATTAAGAGATGAAGAGTCGCTTGAAAATGTAATAATTTCAAGTGGAGACGGCATGACGCTGTCGGTTAAAAGGTAAGTTATTATGAAGAAACCTGAATTACTTGTTCCCGCAGGGAGCATAGAAGTTTTAAAAACTGCAGTCAACTACGGAGCTGATGCGGTATATATTGGCGGAGATGTTTTTTCTCTTAGAGCCAAGGCTAAGAACTTTTCAAAAGAAGAGATGATAGAGGGCATTGAATATGCTCACGCGCATAATGTTAAGGTATATGTTACAGCCAATATTTTAGCTCATAATGAGGACCTTACGGAGGCAGCAGAGTATTTTAAAGAGATGGCTACGATTAAGCCTGATGGTCTTATCATTTCCGATCCCGGTATGTATATGATGGCCAAGAAGTATTGTCCCGAAGTTGAGAGACATATTTCCACTCAGGCTAATAATACCAATTACGAGACATTCAAGTTCTGGTATGACCTTGGTGCAAAAAGAGTAGTAACAGCCAGAGAATTATCTTTAAAAGAGATTAGAGAAATAAGGGATGCGATTCCTGAAGATATGGAGATAGAGAGTTTTATTCACGGTGCTATGTGTATCTCTTACTCCGGCAGATGTTTACTTTCCAATTACTTTACGGGACGTGATGCCAATCAGGGCGCATGCACTCATCCTTGCAGATGGAAGTACACGGTCATGGAAGAAAAAAGACCGGGCGAGTATCTTCCTGTATATGAGAATGATCGCGGCACATATATTTTTAACTCAAAAGATTTATGCATGATTGAACATATACCTGAGATGATAGAGGCAGGTATCGATTCGTTCAAGATTGAAGGCAGAATGAAAACAGCACTGTATGTTGCGTGTGTTGCACGTACATACAGAATTGCGATAGATGATTATCTTGAGAGCAAAGAAAAATATCAGGAAAAGATTCCCTGGTATTTATCAGAGATTCAAAAGTGTACTTACAGACACTTTACGACAGGCTTTTATTTCCATAAGCCTTCGGAAGAAACTCAGATATATGATTCGAATACATATGTTAATGAATATGTATATCTTGGCATGACAGAGTCATTTGATGACAAGTCGATTTTCCTTGAGCAAAAGAACAAGTTCTCTACCGGCGATGAAATCGAGATTATGAAAAAAGACGGCAGAAACGAAAAAACCAAGGTACTTAGAATCGAGGATGAAGAGGGCAACGAGATGGAGTCCTGCCCTCATGCAAAGCAAAGAATAAGAGTATTCTTATCCGTTTTACCGGATAATGGAGATATATTAAGAATATTAAACGATACGGAGACAGTATGAAAGACATCATCAATGTAGAAGAGATTTTTGCAGAGAATGTATTTACATTCGGCAAGATGAAAGAGATGCTTCCCAAGGAGGCATATGAAGAGGTTATAAGTGTCGCAGATTTTGGCGGCGAACTCAGCAAGAAGACAGCTAATATAGTTGCCAATGCTATGAAGGAATGGGCCATTGAAAATGGTGCAACTCATTATACACATTGGTTCCAGCCTCTTACAGGTACTACAGCAGAAAAGCATGATTCCTTTATCACACATCCTGACAAAGATGGAAAGATGATAATGGAGTTTTCAGGAAAGGAACTTATCAAAGGCGAATCGGATGCATCAAGTTTCCCTTCAGGCGGACTTCGAGCAACATTTGAAGCAAGAGGATATACAGCGTGGGATATTACTTCACCTGCATTCTTAAGAGAAGACGCAATAGGAACAATCCTTTGCATCCCTACAGCGTTTTGCTCATACAAGGGAGAAGCACTTGATAAAAAGACTCCGCTTCTTCGTTCCATGCAGGCTATAAGCGAACAGGGATTAAGAATTGTAAAACTTTTTGGTAATACAGAGGCTAAGAAGGTTACAGCATCTGTAGGTGCCGAGCAGGAATATTTCTTAATCGACAGAGATATGTATCTTAGAAGAACTGACCTTATTCACACAGGAAGAACTCTTATCGGTTCACCTGCTGCTAAGGGCCAGGAGATGGATGATCACTACTACGGATGCATCAGAGAGCGTATCGGTGCATTCATGAAAGATGTCAATCTTGAACTTTGGAAAGTAGGTGTTACAGCTAAGACACAGCATAACGAAGTTGCACCTGCACAGCATGAGTTGGCACCCATCTACGAGACAGCCAATGTAGCAACAGACCATAACCAGATTGTTATGGAGACAATGAAAAAAGTTGCTGAAAGACATAACCTTACATGTCTTTTACATGAAAAGCCTTTCAAGGGAATCAATGGTTCCGGTAAGCATAACAACTGGTCACTTAATACAGATAATGGATGCAACCTCCTTGATCCCGGCGATACACCCAATGATAACATTCAGTTCTTATTGGTGCTCGCTTGTATCATGAAGGCAGTTGATACACATGCAGATTTGTTAAGACAGTCCGCATCCAACGTAGGTAACGATCACAGACTTGGAGCTGATGAGGCACCGCCCGCAATTATCTCCATGTTCCTTGGTGAACAGCTTGATGATGTTATCAAACAGCTTATCGAGACAGGTGAAGCAACACACTGCTTAGCAAATAATCACCTTGAGACAGGTGTATCCGTGCTTCCAGATCTTTTGATTGATCCTACGGATAGAAACCGTACTTCACCTTTTGCTTTTACAGGTAATAAGTTTGAATTCCGTATGGTAGGAAGCTCTGATTCAATCAGTGATCCTAACGTAATACTTAATACAATTGTTGCAGAGAGTTTTTGCGAAGCTGCAGACAGACTCGAAGCAGCTAAAAACTTCGATGAGGAAGTACACAACATTATCAAAGAGTATGTTACAGCTCATCAGAGAATCGTATTCAATGGTAATAACTATGCACCTGAATGGGTGGAAGAAGCTGCAAGACGTGGTCTTCCCAATCTTCCTACCATGCTTGATGCAGTTGAGACTCTTACAACAGAAAAGAGTATCAAGCTTTTCGAGAAGTTCAACATCTTCACCAAGGCTGAGCTTGAATCAAGAAAAGAGATTTTATTTGAGACATATTCCAAGACTCTTAACATTGAAGCAAACTGCTTAAGAGAGATGATTAAGAGACAGATCCTTCCTTCAGAGATTAGCTATATGAATGAACTTGCTGATACAGTTAACAAGGGTGAGAAGGCTGGAGTTAAGATCTCCAGTGCAATCAATCTCTTGGAAAAGGTTAACGGATATTCCACCAAGTTAGCAGAGTCTGTAGACAAACTTGAAGTTATCTTAAAGGAAGCCAGAGCAATAAAGGATAACAAGGAAAAAGCTTTTGCATTCAGAGATAAAGTTAAGGTATGCATGGAAGAAGTCAGAGTATACTCGGACGAACTTGAAAAGATTACAGACAAGGACTTCTGGCCTATCCCTTCATACTCAGATATGTTATTTGAAGTTTAAAAAATAGTTGTATTTTCATAGTATATATTGAGTATTTTTCAATGTATATATTGGGTACGGTTCTTGGGTATTCGGTAAAAGAAAATGTGGAGGAAT
>JAEEQX010000005.1 GCA_016285575.1 Lachnospiraceae bacterium | reverse complement strand
AAGATGCTTATGCATACAATGAAAAAGCGAAGATACCCTTCAAAGGTAAAAAACTCGCAGAGGGCATAGAAGCGCAACTTTTCATGTGTCCAAGATGTAAAAAAATAGGAACGATTCATTCCAAGAATAATTCATTTTTCTGCGACTGTGGCCTAAGTGCTACAATGGATGAATATGGTATTATTAAGGGTGATGATATTCCTTTTAGAAGCGTAACAAAATGGGATGCCTGGCAGTCCAAAGAACTTGATAACATTGATGCAACTTCAGATAAATTCGTAGTTTCGAGTGATAACTTAACTCTTTTTGAGATTAATGAGCATAAGGAAACTCCGGTTGATACAGGAAAACTTACACTCACTAAGAATGCGCTTACAGTGAATAATACTTCAATTCCTATGGATGAGATTAGCGGTTATTCGATAGTAGGGTTTGGTAAACTTCTAATCACAACGAGTGGCAAGCATTACTACGAGATAAGCAATAAAAAAGTCCGTTATCCGGGAATTATGTACATAAAATTATTAGCAAAAATAAAGGAGAACTAAATGTCCAGCGGTGTAGCATTTTCAGATCTGTCTGTATGGCCCGTTATCTTGTTAATGGGTGTTATTTTAGGAGGATTGTTGTTAGGTAATGCTCTAAAAAGAGCAGTTCCTTTCCTTAGAAAATCTCTTATTCCGGTATCGGTTCTCGGTGGTGGAGTACTTTTAATTATTTCTACCTTTTGTAAGCTGATTACGGGTAAGTATTTCTTCAATTATTTCCTCTTTGGTAACGGTACCAATCTTACAGGAATCGAGATCATGGAGATAATGACATATCACTGCCTTGCTATCGGTTTTATCGCGATGACACTTAGAAGAACAGGCCAGGGCGAAAAAGGTAAGGGCAAGGTAAAAGACGTGGTCAACTCCGGTATGCTGACTGTTAACACATATCTTTTGCAGGGTATCATCGGACTCGCTGTCACATTCACGGCATCCGTATTTATTCCCAAGCTTTTAAAAGCATCGGGTATGATTCTTGCATTCGGATTTGGACAGGGTACAGGACAGGCACTCAACTACGGTTCAATATATGAGACCAACTTTGGATTTGAAGGCGGTAAAAGTTTTGGCTTAACCATCGCAGCACTTGGATTTTTAGCTGCCAGCATCGGTGGTATCGTATACCTCGCATATCACAAGAAAAAGGGCGATATCATCATTAGAGCAGAGGATAAGAGTAAGGCTGAAAAAGTAGAAGAAGAGGGCGAAATTCCGATGGTTGAATCCATGGATAAGCTTACCGTTCAGATTGCTCTCGTAGTTATCTGCTATGCACTTGCTTACGGCATCATGTTCATTTTAGGCAACCTTGTAGGAGACGGCCTCAAGTCAACAATCTTTGGTTTCAACTTCCTTATCGGTACACTTGCTGCACTCATTGTTAAGACGGGTCTTAACCTTTTGAAAAAAGCAAAATTTATGCATAGGGAGTATATCAATAACTTCCTTCTTAGCAGAATCGCAGGCTTTGCATTCGACATCATGATAGTTGCAGGTATCGGTGCTATACAGATAGACTTAATCAAGGATTACCTCTTTGTTATCCTAATCATGGCAGTGCTCGGAGTTGTATTCACATTCCTGTATGTTAAGTTTGCATCAAAGACTCTCTTTGGAGCATATTGCCACGAGGAATTCCTCGTAATGTTTGGCATGTTAACAGGTACCGCATCTACGGGTGTTATTCTTCTTAGAGAGATTGACCCCATGTTTGAGACACCTGCTTCAGATAACGTTGTATATCAGACATTCCCGGCTATCCTCTTAGGATTCCCCATGATGCTTCTTGCAGCATTTTGTCCTAAGAGTGATGTATCCACATGGATTACACTTGGCGTATTGGTGAGTTATTTTGTCGTGCTTAACATAGTGCTCTTTAGAAGCAAGATCTTTAAGAAAAGAACACCCAAAGAAGCCAAGAAAGAATAAAATAGAGATAAACATATAAAAAAGTACCTAAAACAGGGCGGTAGCAACTAAGTTACCGTCCATTTTTTATGGATATAAGTATCGCTTAAAAAACCTCAAGAAATCCCTAAAAATATTGGTAAAAAACAAGGATTGTGGTATAATATCATTTAACTATTGTTTAAATGTGGGTTTTTGCGTTCCCGCGAAAAACGCATATGCCTATGAACGGTATGGATTATCTTGATACATCGTTATATGGTAACTACACCAATCCGGTTGCAGACTTCTCTATCGGTGGTACAAAAGGCGCAGCAGAATCAGGCGCTGTAACGCCCGAAGGTGAGAAGAAAGCCCTCGAAGGTGCGGACAAGACCAAGGGTACCAGAGAGTGTCAGACTTGTAAGAACCGTAAATACAAGGACGGTTCCGATGAGATGGTATCTTTTAAGTCAGCGGCTCATATTTCACCCGAAGCGGCTGCGTCGAGAGTTATGGCTCACGAGATGGAGCATGTAGCCAATGCTTACGCCAAGGCTGAGACAGGCAATGGCAAAGTATTGCAGGCAAGTGTATCTATCAAGACTGCAGTATGTCCTGAGTGTGGCAGAGTATATGTATGCGGTGGTGTGACCAATACCAAGATAGCTTATTCCAACGAAGAGCAGCCTTATCAGAAGCAGTTAAAAGCTATACTTGATGATGCAGGTAAGGGCGATAAAGTCGATATCAAGGCATAATTTTTTTAAATCAACAATTTAATTCATTAGCTAATTAGAGTGAAAACTCAAAATATACATAACGGAGGATTTATAATCATGCAGTCGAGGACGCATACATGTGGCGAACTTAGAAAAACTAATGTCGGAGAGACTGTTACAATAGTAGGATGGATGGAAAACGTCAGAGAAGTCGGCGGTAATCTCGCATTCGTAGTTATGAGAGACTTCTACGGTACAACTCAGGTTGTAGTAGAGACCGAAGACATTATGGCAATCATTAAGTCCCTTAACAAAGAGAGCACAATCTCAGTAACAGGAAAAGTCAGAGAAAGAAGTAACATTAACAACAAGATTCCTACGGGAGAGATAGAGATCGTTCCCGAGAAGATAGAAGTTCTTGGTAAGTGCTTACATGCAGAACTTCCTTTTGAGATCAATCATTCACGTAATGCAGATGAGTCATTCAGACTTAAGTACAGATATCTTGATCTTCGTAATCCCGAAGTTAAAGACAATATCGTATTAAGATGTAATGTAGTATCAGCTCTTAGAAATTCCATGAACGAGCATGGATTCTTAGAGATTACAACTCCTATACTTACTGCATCATCACCCGAAGGTGCGAGAGACTATCTTGTTCCTGCGAGAAAGCATCCCGGTAAGTTCTATGCACTTCCCCAGGCTCCTCAGCAGTTCAAGCAGCTTCTTATGACAGCAGGTTTTGACAGATACTTCCAGATTGCTCCTTGCTTCAGAGATGAGGATGCAAGAGGCGACCGTTCACCCGGAGAGTTTTATCAGATGGATATGGAGATGGCATTCGCTTCCAAGGAAGATGTATTCGCAGTACTTGAGGATGTACTTCCTCCCATCTTTGCAAAGTATGGTAAGTACAATATCGCATCCACTGCTCCTTTTAAGAGAATTCCTTATCTTCAGGCTATGGAAGAATACGGTTCGGATAAGCCCGACCTTAGAATAGACTTAAGAGTATTCGATGTTACAGATGAATTGCAGTCATGCGGATTCGAGCCTTTTAACGGTAACACAATCAAGGCAGTTCCCGTATCCAACTGTACACTCACAAGAAAGCAGATTGATGCTATCTGTGCAGACATCGAAGTACAGGCAGGTGCCAAGGCATATTGGTTCAAGGCAGACGAGACAGGCGCTATCGCAGGCGGTATTGCCAAGTTCGTCAATGCGGATGAAAAGACAGCTGAGGCTATCAAGGCTAAGCTCAACATAGCACCCAATACACTCGTTGTTGTTGGTGCAGGCAAGAAGGGACTCGCACAAAAGATTTCAGGTGTTGCAGTTAAGATGCTTGGTTCAGCTTGCGAGGGACATATGGACAAGGAAAGATATGAATTCTGCTGGATAGTAGACTTCCCCATGTATGAGATTGGTGAAGAGTCAGGCGATTTGGAATTCTGTCACAATCCTTTCTCTATGCCTATCGGTGGTAAGGAGATACTTGAAAAGGCTAAGAACGGCGAGGTTGATCCTCTTTCAATCATGGCAGATCAGTACGACCTTGTATGTAACGGTATCGAACTTTCATCAGGTGCTGTCAGAAACCATGATCCCGAGGTTATGGTTAAGGCATTTGAGATGGTTAGACTTGGCGAGGAAGAAGTAAAGGCTAAGTTCCCCGCTATGTACAATGCATTCACATATGGTGCACCGCCTCATGCAGGTATCGCTCCCGGCGTAGACCGCATGGTTATGCTTCTTGCAGGTGAAGAGTGTATCAGAGAGATTATCGCATTCCCTATGAATAAGAATGCACAGGATATCATGATGGATGCTCCTTCAGAAGTAGAACAGAAACAGCTCGATGAGCTTCATATAGCTATAGTAAAGAAAGACTAGTTATTATACTTGGGGTTAGAGGTATATATGGCAAAATGGGTAATAGTCGTTGATGACGATACTGCCAATCTTAACGTTGCGGGACATATTTTAAGCAAGAACAACATGAGAGTGACTGCTCTTAAATCAGGGCAGTCGCTTGTTGACTATGTCATCGGCAACGGATTTCCCGATTTAATATTGTTAGATGTTAAGATGCCCGGTATGGACGGATTTGAGACTCTTAGGATTCTTCGTGAAAAAGAAGCAGAACTTAGAGTATCCTCCACGCCGGTCATTTTTGTGACCGCTGATGAAGATTTTGAGACTGAAAAAAGAGGCTTCGAAGTAGGTGTAGCAGACTTCGTTAGAAAGCCCTTTGATCCCGATGTATTGGTTAGAAGAATCGATAACGTCATATCTCAGACTTCGACTGTTCGTTCGCTTAAGAGTGAAGTATTAAAGGATTCCTTGACAGGTCTTTTAAGTAAGGGCGCAACAGATGTGGCAATGGTTGAAAAGTGCTCGAGCCAGACAGGCATGTTAATCATGGCAGACCTTGATTCGTTCAAGCCTGTTAATGATTTATATGGTCATGAAAAAGGCGACGAAGTGCTTATCTCTTTTGCCAAGATGATTAGAGTATTATTCCCTACCGAGAGTACGTTCGGCAGAGTCGGTGGAGATGAATTCGTAATCTTTGCCAAGGGATTAAAAGATGCAAATGAACTTAAAGAAATAGGTGATAAACTTAATACTTTAATAACAAAAGAAGCTCAAAAGATACTTGATGAGAATATGAGCATTCCCATCGGAGTAACACTTGGTGCAGTTGCTGTACCTGAGCATGGCAATGATTTTAAATCACTACTTAATCTTGCTGACAGAGCACTTAATAACGCCAAGAAAAACGGTAAGCATTGCGTTGAAATATACGGCAGTTCTTCATTAAGTGAAGAAGACTCCAAGGGACTTGATATATATGCAATCTCAGAAATACTTGGTGAGAGAAGTATTCCAAACGTTGCACTTCAGCTTGATAAGGATGCTTTTTCATACGTATATCGCTACGTTATGAGAGACATTGTTCGTAACCAGAGAAGCGCGTGCAAGATTCTTTTTACACTTGAATTCGAGATGGGAAGAAATGGCGAAGAAGAAAATGAACTGGCAGTTAACTTCGGTAATCATGTAAGCGAATCCCTTCGTAAGTCCGATATTTTAATGCGTTGTTCATTCAACCAGTTCTTCGTATTTTTGACAGATGTTAAGCCCTCATCGACGGATAAGGTTATAGATCATATCGTTAATACCTGGAAAGAAAAGAATGAGAGAGACATTAACATCTCGGTTGAAAAAGATGTTATTTTTGCTGACAGTAACAAGCACCACAGTGACGAAGAATATAAAGTCGTAGTAGTAGATGATGACATTATCAATCTAAAACTTGCGGGTTCCATCTTAAGCAGTAAGGGCATACATACAACTGCCATTAAGTCCGGACAGGCTTTGCTTAACTATGTGGATAACGAAGTTCCCGATCTTATCTTACTCGATGTTAAGATGCCCGATCTTGACGGATACGAGACATTAAAAATTTTAAGACAAAAAGACGGTAATGCATCGACTACTCCCGTTATATTCTTGACTGCTGATGAGAGCGAAGAAGCAGAAAGCAGGGGATTATCGCTTGGCGCTATGGACTTTATTAAGAAGCCCTTCACTCCTGAAGTATTGGCGCTCAGAGTTAAGAGCAGTCTCGAGCTTATAAGACTTCAAAAGAACTTAAGCATCGAAGTTGAAAGAAAGACAGAAGAAAACAGAAATCTTTTCATACATGTCGTTCAGTCAATAGCGGATGCAATAGATGCAAAGGATGCATATACTAACGGACATTCATCCAGAGTTGCCGAGTATTCTAAAGAGATAGCCAAGAGAGCAGGCTTCTCCAATGAGATGCAAAGTAACATATACATTGCCGCTTTGCTTCATGATGCAGGAAAAATCGGAATCAGAGATTCCGTTATCAATAAGCCCGGTAAATTAACTGATGAGGAGTTCGAAGAGATTAAGTCCCATCCTACCAAGGGAGCAAAGATCTTGGAGAATATCTCTGAGATGCCCATGCTTGCTGTTGGCGCCAAGTGCCATCATGAGAGATATGATGGAACAGGTTATCCTCAGGAACTCAAGGGAGAAAAGATTCCTCAGGTTGCACGTATCATCGCAGTAGCTGATGCATATGATGCAATGTCCAGTTACAGAAGTTATAGGGATGTATTGCCTCAGTCCAAGATTGTAAGCGAGATTAATGAAGGTATCGGTACACAGTTTGATCCTAGATTTGCAGAGATTATGCTTAACATGATAGAAGAAGATATCGACTACAAGATGAAGGAGAGTTACGATGAATCGAAGCACAAAAAAGAATGAGCTTTTTGAAACTTCTCATTTGATAGTCCTTATAAGTTATACCATTATGGGTGTGATTCTTATTTTGGAATCGCTCTTAATGGGCTGGGAAAAATGGGTACTTGTCTTGATACTGTTTTCTACAGTATTAAGCTGGGTATTGCATATAGGTAATATTGCGAGCAAATATCAGAGAATGTGGCTTTATTCCATATTCATGATGTGCTCGTTTTTCTTTTACGGCATACATCCGACGAGTACTTTTGATCTCGCGATTGTTATGGCGGCGATAATGACAATCTATACGATTACTTCCGTTAAGGCTTTTATCACAATGTGTCAGATTACGTACTTCATTACGATGGCATATGCGCTTACAGTAATGATTCTTACCGAAGAGACTTTTGATTCACTTGTAATAAGCCGTACCATAATGCACTTTATCATGATTATCATGATTGGTCAGTTGTGCCGTACCATTATCAATAAGTGGGGACTGGTTCTCGAAAAATCCGATGATGAAATCGAAGAATTAACCGATGCTACAGAGCGACTCAATGACTTTTTGGCCAACGTATCTCATGAGCTTAGAACTCCTGTTAATGCCATAGTTGGTCTCTCAGGCGTATGTTATGAAAAAGAAGAAAACGATGAGATTAAAAAAGATATCGCATCCATAAAAGAAGCCGGCAAGCGAGTTGCCGATCAGGTTAGCGATATCCTCGATTACTCCGAGATTGACAGAGATAAGCTCGTTAGAAATGATGAGGATTACATTTTATCATCAGTAATTCATGATATCGTTTCTGAGATTAATACATTTAAGTCCGATTCAGTGGAACTTATTATAGATATTGATCCTACAATTCCACTCATCATGAATACGGATGTTACCAAGCTTAAAAAGATTATTAAGCTTTTAATCATCAATGGCCTTAAGTTCACTCTTGAAGGCTGCGTATATGTACGTATTACCACTGTTAAAGAAGAATACGGCGTTAACCTTAGTATCGATGTTATTGATACAGGAAAAGGCATGACCAATGAAGAGATGGAGAGAGCTTTTGAAAAGTTCTATCAGGGCGATTCAGGTCGTTCAAGAATCGGTGGCGGATTGGGACTTGGACTTGGCATCGTATCCGGATTTGTATCAGTTCTTGGTGGATTCTTAACCATAGATTCCAAGGAAGGTTCAGGCACCAAAGTTCACGTCTCCATCCCTCAAAAGGTTATCGATGAATCCTACTGCATGAGCGTTAATGAAAAGGATAAGAAGTGTATCGGTGGTTTCTTACACTTTGATAAATACGAGCATCCTGTTGTAAGAGAGTACTACAACGTAATGGTTAGAAATATAGTTAACGGACTTGGCGTTCAGATGCATAGAGTTGAGAATGCAGAGAACCTCGAGCGTATGCTTGAATCAGTTAACTTAACACATCTCTTTGTTGCACAGGAAGAATACAAATCTGCTACAGAGTTGCTTGAGAAGGCAGCAGAGAAGGTAGTTATAGTTGTCGTATGTAACAGAGGCTTCAAGCTTGCACCCGGTTCAAGATGCAAAAAACTTGAAAAGCCGTTCTATTGCTTCCCTGTTGTTAATTACCTCAATATGGATGCATCTGATAGAAGCAGGGGAACAGGAAGACTCATGTGCCATAACGTGAGAGCACTGGTAGTTGATGATGAACCCATGAACCTTACTGTTGCAAAATCGTTCTTTAAGAGATATGGCATGGTTGTATCAACTGCAGAATCCGGATTTGAGTCCATCGAGATGTGTGAAGCCAATGATTATGACATTATCTTTATGGATCACATGATGAGCGGTATGGATGGTGTTGAGGCTATGAAGCGTATCAGATCGCTTCATCAAAAGAATGATATTGTGATTCCTATAGTAGCACTTACAGCCAATGCGATGAGTTCGGCTAAGCAGATGTTTTTATCCGAAGGATTTGATGGCTTTGTAAGTAAGCCCGTTGATAAAGAAGAGCTTGAGAGAGTCTTAAAGAGCGTTCTTCCCAAGAGATTCATATCCTATGAATACGATGATGAGCTTACCAATAATGTTACTGTTGATGGAAAAAATAATGCATTCAGCAATATAAGAGCTTTTGTAGAAGATGTAAAAGAGTCTACCAAGGAACTTGTCGACAGATTTGCACTTCTTAGAGAATATGGCGTTGACGTGGATAAGGGATTAAATTATTGCCAGGATGATGAGGAATTCTATTTATCACTCATTAAACAATACTTTGATGAGTCCTTCGAAAAGATGGAGATTATCAAAAAAGCCTACGAAGAAAACGATCTGGAAAATTATGAGATATATGTCCATGCGCTTAAGAGTACTTCCAAGATGATAGGAGAAATGAAACTATCAGATAAGGCCAAGGAACTCGAAGTGGCAGCCAAGAATAAGGACAGAGATTTTATAGTTAAAAACCATCAATCCTGCATGGATGACTACGCAAGATTCGTAAAAACCATAGCTGCTTTATTAGGCGAAGAAATTACGGGCGAAAGATGCGAAAAGCCCGATAAAAACGGAGATATCTTAGAATTTGACCCAGTCGGTCAAGATGATGAAATATTAGAATTTGCACCAATTAATGAGGAGAATTAATATGGGCAGAAACAGTGATTTGGACAAATTCAAAACCAGGGACTTTTCCATTAGGCGTAAGCTATACAACATCTGCAGTGTAATTACGGTTATATCATTATCGGTAGCACTCATAGAGACTGTGATTACCTATGATTCCAATTACTACAAGCTTATTCTGGCAGGAGCACTATTGTTGTATGTAGCGATAACCATTATTACAGCCAAGTTGAAAAAGACTAATTTTGGTACGGGTGTTACAGCATTCCTGATTATATTTTTCTATATTCCTTTTAGCTTTTTTACAGGAGGAGGTGTGTGTGGTGATGCACCAATCTGGATTCTGTATGCGATACTTTACGTCAGCGTATTAATGATAGGACCTATAAAGAAGGTGTTTTATGGATTAATCGTGATAGAAATGGTAGTGTGCTATTACGTATCGTTCAAATATCCGGAGAGAATTCAATCGTATCCGGACAATGTTGAGCATGTGTATTCATTAGTTTCCATAGTATTAATCGGCATTGCGATAGGCATCATTGTTGACTACATGGTTAATCTTTACCAGAGACAGCGTATCCAGTCACACAGTCAGATGCAGGAGATTAAGGCCTTAAGTGATTCACAGAATCAGTTCTTCTCAAGTATGAGCCATGAGATTCGTACACCGATTAACACAATCATCGGTCTTAACGAGATGATCTTAAGAGAGAATATTTCCGATGAAGTTGCGGAAGATGCGGCTAATATCAGGGCTGCAGGTAAGATGCTACTAAGCCTTATTAACGACATCCTTGATATGTCCAAGCTTGAGTCCGGTCAGATGGTTATAGCGGATGAATCATATCATCCCGGAGATATGCTTTCCGATATAGTCGGTATGCTATGGATAAGAGCAAAAGAAAAAAATCTCGATTTTAACATAACCGTTGCACACGATATTCCTGATGAGTTATCCGGTGATGAAGTTCGTATCAAGCAGATCCTTATTAACGTACTTAACAATGCCATCAAGTACACCAAGGAAGGCTCTGTAAAACTTTCCGTTCAGTGTGAAAAGTTAGATGATAACAAGGTCAACATGATATACACGATTGAAGATACGGGTATAGGTATCAAAAAAGAAGACATTCCGTATCTTTTCACAGCATTTAAGCGTGTTGATGAGACTCAGACCCGTCACATAGAGGGTACAGGTTTAGGTCTTTCGATAGTCAAGAGATTTACCGAGTTGATGGGCGGAAAAGTAACCGTTAACAGTATATATACGGTCGGTACCACTTTTATCGTTGAGATACCTCAGAAAGTAATCAGTGATAAAAATATCGGCGAAGTTAATCTTGAGCATTCCAAGAATGTCGAAAAACTCTCACATTACAAGTCTAGATTTGAGGCACCGAATGCGAAGGTATTGTTGGTTGATGACAATGCTTCCAACATCATGGTTGAGAGCAAGTTATTAAGAGATACCAAGGTGCAGATTGATACTGCATCAAGCGGCGCGGAGGCACTCGAAAAGACTCTTGCCAAGGAATACAATCTTATCTTTATGGATCACTTAATGCCGGAGATGGATGGTATAGAGTGCTTTAAGGCAATCAGATCCCAGGTGGGAGGCATGAATAGAAATACTCATGTTGTAATCCTTACTGCCAATGCTGATGAGGAACATAAAATCCTCTTTGAAAAAGAAGGATTTGATGCATATCTTGCCAAGCCTGTCAGTGGCGAGGAACTTGAAAATACCGTATACAGATTCCTTCCTTCCGATATGGTCAATGTACTTGGTAGTGCAGAAGAGATATTCGAAGAGACCATATCCTGGATGCAGGATAACAAGAAGAAAAAGACTGTTAGCGTTACTTCAGAGAGTGTTGCGGATATACCCAATGAACTTGCTGAAAGATATGAGATTTCTGTTATACCTCATATGGTTAAAACAGACGAGGGCTTATTCAGAGACGGTACAGAAATAGATACTCAGGGCGTAATCTCATATATGAGAAAGCCCGAACATCATATAGAGACGAGATCTCCGGATACCAAGGAACATGAAGAGTTCTTTGCAGAGGAATTAAAGAAGGCCAATAACGTAGTTCATATATCGATTTCTTCCAAGGTGGCTCATAGTGGTTGTCCTTCAGCTATGGAGGCATCCAAGGCATTTGATAATGTTACGGTTATTGATTCGGGTCATCTTTCAAGCGGTCAGGGAATTATGGCAATCGAAGCAGCCAAGATGGCAGCCAGGGGAAAGAGTGCCGAAGAGATTGTGGAAGAGATGAAGCATCTTAAGGATAAGGTTAGGACTAGCTTCGTCCTCGATGATATCGACTATCTGGCTCGATCCAAGCAGATTAACCCCAAGCTTGCCAATATAGTTAAGTCATTATCGGGTCATCCCGTAATAATGCTCAAAAACGGTAAAATCGGTCTTGATTCGATGATTTTTGGCTCGAGAAGATATGCTTGGAAAAAATACATTAATTCTACTCTCAGACATGAGGGTGGCATAGATAAGAGCATACTCTTTGTTACCTATGTTGGACTTACCAATAAAGAGATGGAATGGATTAGAGACAGAATCGCTGAAAAAGCCAAATTTGAGGAGATAATTTTCCAGAAAGCATCACCTGCAATTGCAGTTAACTGCGGACCCGGAACATTCGGATTATTGCTTAAAGAATTATAGTCTTTTGGGTAGCCTAAAAGATTGTTAATAAGAGGCCGATATGGTAAAATGAAATAGTGTTTTTTTAAAGGAGAAAGCCTATGAAATCTAAAGTATTATATACTCCGGAGATGGATGATCTTGAGTTGGCAGTTGAGGAGCTGATGACTCAAGCAGAGGAATTCGAATTCAAGAAAAACAGCATTGCGCTAGTATACGGGGAAGATGTTGAGGATTTCGAATATGACGAACTCATCGAAAGACTCAGAGAAAAATGGGATTTTGATATTTTAGGATGTACTGCCATGAGTATGATTACCAATGTGGCAGGGTATGTTCCTGACGGAATATCAATACTTCTTTTAAGCGCCGATGATTGTCAATTTGCTACAGGTATTACCAATACTCTTACCAAGGATAATTATGCTGAAGAGATAGAACGTGTTTACAGAGAGACTGAAAAGAAACTTGACGGCGAAGTTAAGATGATTATCTCATATGGCATTATGGTCAAGAGCATTGATGACGTCAGCGGAGACGGATACGTTGAGGTACTTAACAAACTCAGCAACAACACGCCCATATTCGGCGGTTTGGCATCGGACAACTTTAACTTTTCAAGTAACAGAGTATTTTGCAACGATTCCTGTGTTGCAGATGCGTTGAATATGGTTTTAATCACGGGAAATATTAAACCAAAGTTTGTAAGTAGAAACTCTGTTA
This sequence comes from Lachnospiraceae bacterium, assembly GCA_016285575.1. Lineage (GTDB taxonomy): Bacteria > Bacillota > Clostridia > Lachnospirales > Lachnospiraceae > UBA3766. Next base: position 44,826 of record JAEEQX010000005.1, on the reverse strand, counting down.
GCAACAGAGCTTTGTTCTCATATGTCATTACCGAATCAAAAGCAAATCATGTATTTAAACTTGGCAATGATACACTTCTTAATGTTATGAACAAGGAGCAGATAGGTAACGAAAAGGAAGATGTTGTTGCTGATTATCTGTTATCTCCTTTCTTGTTATCAATCCCCATGGAAGATGGTGATGTTATTGAAACAGCACGTAATATATCCTCGCTTAATCATATGGATGGAAGTGGTGTATTCCTTGGTGGTATGCCTGAGGGTTCAACACTTGGTATAGGAATTATCAATAAAGATGATGTTAAGAATTCGGTAGAAAAGGCATGTGCGGCAATTAACGATATGCTTGATGATCCGGATTATGAATACTCGACACTTTTATGTACAACATGTGCTGCCAGATTCCTTGCACTTGCATCCGATGTTGAAGCCGAAGGACAGATGTGTCTTGATAACCTTCCGAAAAATCTTGAACTTATGGGAATATATGCGTTCGGAGAGTTTTGCCCGGTCAAGGGACTCAATTCCGACAAGTATTATAACAGTTTTCATAACTTTACTTTCACGATTGTGGCTTTCTAAAAGATATAGTATTTAGAGACTATAAAGTGTACGGGGCAAATTCTTATGATAGATGAACAACAATATGCTGAAGCGCTCGAAGAATTATCCGAGTTAAGGCTTGAAAACAAAAAATTAAAAAGAGAAGCCAGACATTACGTCAGGGATAATGAACTTCTTAGACGTGCCAATGATCAGGCTATGCGTACGCAGGCATTTATTCAAAAAGAGAATTATTTGCAGGCGTTCTTTAATAAGCAGTTTTTAAGAACTTCTCCGTATTATTTGATTATTACGGATAGTAATCTTAAAGTTGTAATGTGTTCTGAAAAATTAAGAGCATATGCCTCGAGTAAAAAAGTAGATATTTCTATGGATACTGATATGAAATTGGCTGCCAGCGCTATTTTATCAGGCAAGAATCTGGATTCATTTTACAACCAGTGCCTTGAAGTATTAGATGATAGAACCAGTACTTCATATATCCTAAGAAATGATGATGAAGATACGCATACTGATTATCAGATTAATATCAGTCTGATGTTGGATGAGGATAGAATAGTTGGTCTTAACATAGCTTTTTTGGATATGACTGAATTCATAGAGGCCAAGGAAAAAGCTGAAGCTGCCGATGAAGCCAAGAGTTCATTCCTTGCCAACATGTCTCATGAGATTCGTACTCCTATCAATGCCATTCTTGGTATGGATGAGATGATTCTTAGAGAGAGTAAGGAAGATCAGATAATTGCGTATGCTCAGGATATCAGATCCGCAGGACGTACACTTATGGCACTCGTTAACGAGATACTTGATTTCTCCAAGGTGTCAGAAGGCAAGATGGAGATTATCCCCATACAGTACGAACTCGTATCCATGCTTAATGATATCGTTAATATGATTAATGATAGAGTTAAGAAAAAGAATCTTGAGTTTATCTTAAAGGTTGACGAGCAGATGCCTCATCTCTTATTTGGTGATGAGATACGTATCAAGCAGTGTATTCTTAATATCCTCGTTAACTCAGTAAAGTACACGGAACGTGGTAGCGTAAAGCTTGAAGTAGGTTATAGATACAAGGATTCAGATAATATATATCTTGAAGTTCATTGTTCCGATACGGGTATCGGTATGAAGGAAGAAGATATCGAAAAGATTTATTCTCCTTTTACACGTATTGAAGAAGAAAGAAACCGTAACATCGAGGGTACAGGACTTGGTATGAATATTACCAAGCATCTTCTCGAGTTAATGAATGGTTCTCTTTCCATCGACTCCGTATACGGCAAGGGTTCCGATTTCATGATCAGTATCGAGCAAAAAGTTACTGACTGGGAGCCCATGGGTGATTACACCGAGAGATTCAATAAGAGCAAAACAGCCAATGAAGAATACAAGGTATCCTTTGTTGCACCCAATGCCAAGATTCTTGCTATCGATGATACAGAGATTAACCTCTCGGTATTCAAGAATCTCCTTAAGCAGACCAAGGTTCAGATTGATACAGCTGATTCCGGATTTTCTGCATTGGAAATGGTAAAAGAAAAAGACTACGATATCATCTTCGTCGATCATATGATGCCTGTTATGGATGGTATTGAGACTCTTGAAAGAATGAAGGAACTTGATAATTACTCCAAGTCCGTTCATATTGCTTTAACAGCTAATGCAATATCAGGTTCGAGAGAAAAATATCTTGAAGCAGGGTTCGATGATTATCTTTCCAAGCCTATCAATGGTGAAGTTCTTGAGAAGATGGTATATAAATACATCTACAAGGATAAAAATCCTGAAGAAGTATATGCAGAAGATATCGTTAATGATGATTTTGCAGTTACCGAAGAAGGAAGAGTACTTCCTGATTGGATTACTCATAATCCTCCTTTCAATATTGAAGATGGTATCAAGAACTGTGGTTCGGAGGATGGTTATCTTTCAGTACTTAAGTTATTCCATGAGTCCTTCCGTAAGAACATGAAGGAAATCAATGATTACTATGAGGGTGGAAACTGGGAAGACTTTACTGTAAAGGTACATGCTCTTAAGAGTTCTACCAGAATCATTGGTGAAGGCGTATTGTCAGAACTTGCACTCAATATGGAGACGGCAGGTAATGAGAATGATATAGACTTCATTAAGGCACATTATGCTGAGCTTACTGAAATGTGTGATAAGCTCGATGAATTCCTCAAGGGATTTGATAATCAGAGCGTTACTCTTCCTGAGATGCCTCAAGGATTGTTTAAGGAGACACTTAAGTCCATACGTACAGCATCGGATGAGATGGATTACGGTGTTGTGGATATGCTCCTTAAGGTATTTGAGAACTATTCAATAGCTGAAGAAAATGCTAAGTGTGTAGAAGAGATTAATGAGAGATTGCTTGAACTCGATTGGGATTCTATAGTCGAGATTATCAATACAAAATTATCAGATAATTAATACAGCCCGAGGTTAAAGGACATGGTTAAAAATTTTAAAACAGTAGCAATAATTAGCCCCAGCGAAGGTTTCATTGTAAAGGGAATTGAGACCAAACTTGAAGAGATTGGATTCGAATATACATTCAGTTTAGATACAATAGATGCAATCTCAATGATTAAAAATGTTGCAGATGTTTTCGTATTGTATCTTCAGTATGAGATGGATACAGAAACTCTTGTATATATCAAGGATATGCTCTCGGAGTTAAACAAGCGTATCATCATCGTTGGAGAACCTATTGAATTCACCAAGGTTGAAAAGGTTATCACAGAATCATTGGTATTCAAATGGCTCGACAGACCTCTTGATATGAACCTCTTTTTAAGAAGTGTTGAGTTATGTGCTTTTGAAGATATCCAGCCTACAGTTAAGAAGACTATTCTTATTGTAGATGATGATATTTTCTATATGCGAATGGTATATGACTGGTTGAAGGATGATTATCGTATAGGTATGGCTTCAAGCGGTCTTCAGGCTATCAAATGGCTAGCTAAGAATAAGCCCGATCTTATTTTACTTGACTATAAGATGCCGGCGCTTTCAGGCCCACAGTTCTTTGAGATGCTCAAGGAAGATGCTGAGACAAGTAAGATTCCCGTTATGTTCTTAACAGGTAAGTCTGATAAAGAGAGTCTTATGAGTGTTATCAATCTTAAGCCGGTTGATTATATCCTTAAGACTATCGATAAGCCTTGTTTGCTTGCTAAGATTAAGTACTTCTTTGATATGCAAAGACTTAATTAATTAGATAATTTTTTAAATCATTATTCTTCAGAAAATGTGAGGAATAGGGAGAATAACATATGATTACACTTACATTTTTACTTTGTGCCATAGTGCCGTTTATAATCATATTCATAATTGGAAAGTTAATTATTTCTTTGTTCGAAAAGGGCTTGGATTTTGTTATTGATATAGTTTTTTCTCTTCCGGAGAGATTACTTGATGCATTGAAAAACAAGAAGTCAGGCGAAGAGAAACCGGTAAAAGAAAAGGCTTCAAAAGTAAAACCAACTAAGGAAAAAGTAGTTAAAGCAAAAACGAAAAAAGCATGATTAAGATACTTCTTTTGATTTCATACGTATGCGAGAACATCTTTAATTTTGTTCTCGTAAAACTTAATGATACATATGTAAAAAAGCCTCTTCCCGAAAACGTACGTGATGTATACGACGAAGAGAAATACAGTAAATGGATTAATTACAGAAACGACACCAAGAAGTTCTCGGCAATTCAGACATTGGTAAGTGCACTTATTACACTTATTCTTTTGATATTCAATCTGCATTCCAAGATTTTTTATCTGTTTAATTTCAATACGGTTGTTAATTATATACTCTTTATTTTGGTATTTACTATTGTATCTACCATTATTTCGATTCCGTTTGAATATTATCAAAACTTCGTGATTGAAGAGAAGTATGGCTTCAATAAGACAACGATTAAGACATTCATCTTGGATATTATCAAGTCGCTCGTTTTAGGATTAATTGTTTCGACAATCTTATTCCTCGTTGTGATGTTTTTATTCGAAAAGTTTGGCAATCTTGGAATACTATTTACGATAATTGCAGTTATACTTTTCTCACTTGCAATTAACTTATTATCAATGCCACTCATGAGAATCTTCAATAAGTTCACTCCGCTTGAAGAAGGCGAACTTAGAGACTCATTGGTTAATCTTTGCGAGAAATACAATGTTAAGATTAAGGATATCTATGTGATGGATGCATCGAGACGTACAACGAGAGCCAATGCATTCTGTACAGGCCTTGTAAAAAAGACAGTATCACTCGATGATAACCTTGTTAACAATTACACGGTTGATGAGATAGTTGCAGTATTTGCACACGAATTCGGACATGCAAAGTATAAGCATGTATTAAAATCCATATGGTTTTCGTTCTTTAGAATTATCATATTGATTGTTGCACTCGGATTGATACTTAATATTCCACAGTTTTGTACAGAGTTTGGATTCAATGAGGTTAACTACTACTTTGCGTTTACAGTGCTCACTATGATTAGCTGGCCTGTAAGCAATTTATTCAATCTTGTATCCAATAAGATATCACGTACATTCGAATATCAGGCTGATGGATTCGCAGCGAAGGAAGGATATGGCGAGGCACTTATCTCGGCACTCAAGAGACTCAGTAAGGACGCTCTTACCAATCTTAATCCTCATCCCGTAGTAGTGAAGTTAGAGTATTCACATCCTACATTATCTGAGCGTATAACAGCGATTCGTAAAATATCCAAGACGGATGGCACACAACCCAATAGTGAAATTAATAATCAAACAATTGATAATGAGATAAATATAGATTCGAAAGAAGATAATACTCAAAAAGAAGAGTAGTATAAAATAAAAATTATTATATTTATATATTTGTTAGTTGATTTAGAGATATAGAAAAAGAAAGAAAAGTATATGAAGAAGAACATCTTAATTACAGGTGCAAGTGGAGCAATAGGATCAGCAATTGCAAAAGAATTTGCAATGGATAATAACCTCTTTCTAGTGTGTAATTCACATATTAAAGAGTTGGATGAATTCGCTGACAGAATAAGTGTTGAATATAACACAGAGGTTTTCACAGCGTCCATAGATTTTTCTGATACTGCAAAGGCAAAAGAAGAGTTGAAGGATTTTATCGGTACTACATCGATAGATATCCTTATCAATAACGCAGGTATTTCTTATGTTGGATTATTCCAGGATATGAGTACTGATGATTGGAATAAGAGTGTGAATGTTAATCTTGGTTCGCTCTATACAACATGCTCAGTAGTAGTACCTGATATGATTAAGAATCATCGTGGTAATATCATTAATATATCTTCAGTATGGGGTAATGTAGGAGCTTCATGCGAGGTAGCATATTCTGCAACCAAGGGTGGAGTTAATGCATTCACCAAGGCACTCGCCAAGGAACTTGCTGCGAGCGGAATAAGTGTTAATGCAGTTGCACCCGGCTTTATCAATACACCGATGAATTCGCATCTTAATGAAGATGAACTCTTGGAACTTTTCAATGATATTCCTATAGGACGTGCGGGTAGTGTGGAAGAGGTGGCTCTCACAGTAAAGAAATTATCCGAGATGCCTGCATACGTAACAGGACAGATACTCACCGCGGACGGCGGTTGGACATAATTTCAAATATATAAAAACAGAAATATTTATTAGATAATATAAAAAAATAAAGAGAAAAATAAAAAGGCGCATCGCGCCTTTTATTTTTTTGATGATTTTAAAACAGTTAGAGTGTTTTATGTGTGATTAACGAGTCGAGTACATCTTTAATAGAATTAGACTCTGCATAAAGTGTATTAATAGGTTCGTTAATGTTTTGAATATAATGTGCATCCGAATCTGTAATCACATTACATCCCTTAAGATATTCATTCGCATTTTGCAACTTATGAAGATTACTCATATCCGCCAACTCGAAACAATCGAAGTGCGAATCCGGTGGCACGAAACCGAGGTTAGACATAAGTGAAAACGAATTCTTATCTATATGCGCAGGAATCATGACTCCGTGATATTCGCTAACGTAATCATATACTTTATCAAAAGATATATCCGTTGCTGATATTAATAACTTCGGAAATGAACCAACGACTTCGTCATCCTCATTGCAGAGAAATTGATCTCCGAATGCTTTTGGATTATTTGGAATATCGAGAATTCTTGGTTCAATGAATGCATCGAATTTCATTGCATCTTCGAGATTATAAAAGAGGCAGAGAACGTGCACTTCTTCGGAAGTGGTCAGTTCCATGCCCGGAATAACAGTTATACCATATGCTTCGCCAATTGCCATCGCTGCCTTACAGTTTTTACATGTGTTGTGATCAGTAAGAGCGATAACATCGAGTCCCTTGATGACTGCCATTCCCACGATATTACCGGGAGTGGATTCATTGTCTCCGCATGGCGATAAGCATGAATGGAGATGCAAATCGTAGTGTAGAGGTATCATAGGGAATTATTTATTAGAAGAGCTGCATCGAAGATTGGCTTCTTAGTTTTGAATACAGCTATTCCTTCCTCCTTGGCTTTTTCAATAAGTGAATTATCAAATGTTACATCTTCAGCAAGTATGATGCAGGCTACATCAGTAAGGGATGCAACAGCAAGAGTATTAACATTGGCCATTACAGTAACCCATGCACTGCCTGCGGGAGCCTTGCCCATTGCGATGGATAAGAGGTCGCAACAAAACACTCCGGTTATATCAGTATCCTTGGATATGGATAACAATTCAAAATCATCCATATTACCTAATTCATATACTTTCATTTTACGACCATCCTTTCCCCGTTTATTAATCTTTTATTCAATACAGTACTTCTAAATTTTTAATACTTGTTTCAAACTTCTCTTATGCGTATCGAATCAGATGCTTTCACTCAACTCTGCTATGTCTTCAGATAACTTGTGAATATATTCTCTCAATACATGTATACAGTCCTGTTTCTTGGCAACGCCCTTAACGATATCTTCTGCAAGAGCCTTACATGAAGGAGCACCGCAACAACCGCAATCGAGTCCAGGGAATTCTTTTGTGAGCTCTTCGATACGAGCCATCTTTTCCATGGATTCTTTGAGGTTATCTGCAAGCTCAAATACGGGCTGATATTCAACCTTTTCACTCCAGTTGATATCGTATTCGCCATACGAATCACTTCTTGCTGCAGCAACGGGTAAGTACTTTCTAAGATGCTGCATCTTTGCTTTTGCTGCGAACGGGTTCTCTACGTTCATTACGCCGCCGACACATCCGCCGTTACAAGCATTGAGTTCTATGAATTCAAGATCCTGTGAGAACTTATCATCCTCGAGATCTTCAAGTACATGTATTACATTTTCTATACCATCAGCTGCTACGCATGAGTCGGAGAGAAGTCCGCCAACTTCACCACCTGTTACACCCCAGCTAAGACCTATCTTACCTGAGTGAGATAATTCTTCGGGTGCATCTGCATACTTGGGCATTGCTGCGAGAAGTACAGGATAGATATCCTTGATTGCAAGTACTTCATCTATATTACTTTTTTCTGCTCCGATAGGATTCTTAACAGCTGTAACTTTACTAGCGCAAGGAGAGAGGAAGAATATACCAATCTCTTCAGGCTTGTAACCGGTTAATTCAACTGCCTTTTTTCTTGCAAGTTCACCTGCCAATTCTGCGGGAGTCTTAAGAGGTAAGAGCTTCTCGCAGAGATTAGGGAATCTAACCTGAACAAGACGCACTACAGTAGGACACGCGGTCGATATTAAAGGCCACTCGTCCTTATGCATAGCGATATATTTTCTGGATTCTTCAGATACGATTTCAGCTGCAGCGCTTACTTCGAATACATCATCAAATCCAATATCTTTTATAGCTGTTAAAAGGATATTGATATCTTCAAGATTGTTGAACTGTGCACACAGACTCGGTGCAGGAAGAGCAACAGTGTATTTATATTTTTCAGTAGCATCGATAAAATCACGTCTTGCTTTTTTAGCATGGTGAGGACAGATACGGATGCATTCGCCGCAGTCAATACAACGACCGGGAGTAATCACGGCCTTATTGTTACGCACTCTAATAGCCTGCGTCGGGCAACGGCTGATGCAGTTAGTACAACCTTTACACAGGTTTTCCATTAAATATACAGAATTTCCGTAATGATCCATGTCGACCTCCGTCAGCTAAATTACAAGACAGTAACTCGTATACTCAAATTCGCTAAATACTAAAAAGTAAAAATAAAAAATATTATTCTAAAGTGATTCTAAAGTTCCATCCGTCTAACCATCCGATAACCATTACAGATTGATAGTCATGGTGACAGTTGTTCCGACACCGAGTTCGGTTTTGATATCCATCGTGTCGGAATTCTTTTTCATATTCGGCAGACCCATACCTGCTCCGAATCCAAGTGATCTGACTTTGTCAGGTGCAGTTGAATATCCGGCCTGCATAGCCTTTTCGATATCTGCGATACCGGGGCCACGGTCTGCAAGTACGAGAGTAATCATTTCTTCGCTTATGGTGACTTTTATCTGTCCGCCGTAAGCGTGAATTATCATATTGATCTCGCCTTCATAGAGGGCGATTGCTACTTTTCTGATTGCTTCGGGTGATACACCAAGCTGCTTTAATTTCTTTTTAACATCACTTGATGCTTCGCCTGCTCGCGTAAAATCTTCGTTGGATACGGTATAATTAAGTTCCATTACTTCAGCCATCTACCAATCCTCCTGTAAGTCCCTTTTCGTATAACTTGCCACATGATGAGAACATTCTGTGAGGTGTTACAAGAAGAGGGAGTCCTTGTTCATCAGCCATTGCCTTCATCGTATCATCGGGTGTCTTGCCACGAACAAATATAATCGCAACTATATCCATCATCTCGGCGGTTCTTATAACCTGCGGATTACATAGGCCTGTGAGAAGAACACACTGAGTGTGCGCGAATGCCAATACATCGCTCATCATATCCGAACCGCATGCGGTCAACACTTCCTTATCCAATCCATCTTTGCCTGCAATACAATTGGCGTCAAGAATTGTAAGTATATCGTTAACTGTCATAAAAAACCTCCGTATAGGAACACAAAAACTTTTACACGTAAAACTGTATTTTTTATATGGGGAAAAGAGTAATCGCCGGATGGATAGACTGATGGCGTATTACCTATAGAAAAATAGATATAGTTTTCTCTTGATTAATCAAAAATGATAATCAAATATAACCCCACAAAATACAAGTCTATTATATCAATTGAATATTTAATTAGCAAGAGAGACAAAAACAGGCCAAAAACCTACATAAACTATAGGTAAAAGGGTATAAGATTCACAAGAAAAAACTGTGAAAAAAGTGAAAAATACGATAGCAAAATATATTGCCTTGTGATAGAATAAATGCTATGTACGGCTATTGCAAAATGGTCTTGTTAAAAAAATATCAAGGAGGTTTTTAGGATGAGTTCCAAAAAAACAACTGTACCTTTTGCCGGAACAAAAGAGCAAGAGGAAGCACTTAAGAAAGTCATCGCTGAAAACAAGGGCCAGAAGGGAGCATTAATGCCTGTTATGCAGCAAGCACAGGACATCTACGGCTACCTTCCCATCGAGGTTCAGACGATGATCGCCGACGGAATGGATATTCCACTTGAAAAAGTATACGGCGTATCAACATTCTATTCACAGTTCGCTCTTAATCCCAAGGGAAAATACCAGATTTCTGTATGCCTTGGTACAGCGTGCTACGTTAAGGGTTCAGGCGATGTATATGCCAAGATCGAGGAAATCCTCGGAATCAAGGGCGGTGAATGCACACCTGACGGCAAGTTTTCACTTGATGCCTGCAGATGTGTAGGTGCATGCGGACTTGCACCTGTTATGATGGTTAACGACGAAGTATTCGGCCGTCTTAAACCTGATGACGTTAAGGGCATTTTAGAGCAGTTTAACTAAGAATCTCTTTTATCGGGAGATAAAGTCCATGATGACTGAAATTTCGTTGAATATTCTTGATGTTACCGAAAACTCCACAAGAGCGGGCGCGAAAGTTGTTCACATTACCGTTGATGCAGACGAAGAAAAAGATTTACTCACCGTTATTATAGAAGACGATGGGTGCGGAATGAGTAAGGAACAGCTTGCTTCGGTTAAGGATCCTTTTTTTACCACGAGGAGTACCAGAAAGGTAGGGCTCGGAGTTCCGTTCTTTCGTGAAGCTGCGTTACAGGCCGGAGGAAGTTTCGACATTACGAGCGAAGAAGGAGTAGGAACCAAGGTAACGGCTGAATTTCAATTAAGTAATATAGACAGAATGCCTCTCGGAGATATTACCGGTACAATTCATCAACTGGTGGTGTATCACCCGGATACAGATTTTGTGTATGAATACAGATTTAACGGAAAATCCTTCGTTATGGATACAAGAGAATTTCGCGAGATACTCGGAGACATTCCTTTTGATAATAAAGAAGTGTCCGATTACATAAAAGATTATCTTACGGAAAACAAGTTTAATACAGATAATGGTAAAAATATCTAGTTTAGGAGGAAAGCAAATGAAATCTCTTGAAGAATTAAAAGCAATAAGAGACAAAATGCAGGGTCAGGTCGGACTTCGTGCAGAGTCTGAAGCAGGCACAAGAGTAGTTGTTGGTATGGCTACATGTGGTATCGCTTCCGGCGCTAGACCTGTTCTTACAGCACTTGCAGATGCAGTTGCAGAAAAGAAAATCCCCGACTGTGCTGTTACTCAGACAGGTTGTATCGGTCTTTGCCAGTACGAGCCTATCGTTGAGGTTATTCAGCCCGGTAAGGAAAAAGTTACATATATTAAGATGACACCTGAGAAGGCTCTTGAAGTCGTTGACAAGCACCTTATCAGAGGTCAGGTTGTTACCGAGTACACAATCGGCAACCAGTTAAAATAATTAAGGAGGAAATTTAAATGTATCGTTCACACGTATTAGTTTGCGGTGGTACAGGATGTACTTCCTCCGGAAGCCAGGCAATCATCGACACATTCGAGGCCGAGATTGAGAAGAATGGCTTAAAAGATGAAGTTGCTGTTGTACGTACCGGTTGTCACGGTCTCTGTGCATTGGGACCTATCGTACTTATCTATCCTGAAGGATCTTTCTACTCAATGGTTAAGAAGGAAGATGTTGCAGAGATAGTTTCTGAGCATTTGCTCAAAGGTAGAGTTGTTACAAGACTTCTTTACCAGGAAACAGTTAAAGAAGATGAAGTTATTCCCCTTGTTGAAACAGGATTCTACAAGAAGCAGAAGAGAGTTGCTCTTCGTAACTGTGGTGTAATCAATCCTGAAAACATCGACGAATATATCGCTGTAGACGGTTATCAGGCTCTTGCTAAGGTTCTCACAGAGATGACACCCGAGCAGGTTATCGATACACTTCTTGCAGCTGGCTTAAGAGGACGTGGTGGTGCAGGTTTCCCTACAGGACAGAAGTGGAAACTCGCTAGAACTCTCGTTCCCGATGCTGATCAGAAATATGTATGTTGTAATGCCGATGAGGGTGACCCCGGAGCATTCATGGATCGTTCCGTACTTGAAGGCGATCCTCACGTAGTACTTGAAGCTATGGCAATCGCTGGTTATACAATCGGCGCTAACCAGGGTTACATCTACGTACGTGCTGAGTACCCCATCGCTATCCAGAGATTACAGATTGCTATTAATCAGGCAAGAGAATACGGATTACTTGGTAAGGACATCTTCGGAACAGGTTTTGATTTTGATATCGACCTTCGTTTCGGTGCTGGTGCTTTCGTATGTGGTGAAGAGACAGCTCTTATGACATCTATCGAAGGTAACCGTGGTGAGCCTCGTCCTCGTCCTCCTTTCCCTGCTGTTAAGGGTCTTTTCGCAAAGCCCACTGTACTTAACAACGTTGAGACATATGCTAACATTCCTCGTATCATCTTAAATGGTGCTGAGTGGTTCGCATCAATGGGTACAGAGAAGAGCAAGGGTACTAAGGTATTCGCTCTTGGTGGAAAGATTAACAATACAGGTCTTGTAGAAGTACCTATGGGTACAACACTTCGTGAAGTTATTGAAGATATCGGTGGTGGTATCCCTAACGGCAAGAAGTTCAAGGCTGCTCAGACAGGTGGTCCTTCAGGTGGATGTATCCCTGCAGAGCACTTCGATATTCCTATTGACTATGATAACCTTATTGGTATCGGTTCAATGATGGGTTCCGGTGGACTTATCGTTATGGACGAGGATAACTGTATGGTTGATATTGCTAAATTCTTCCTCGAATTTACAGTTGATGAATCATGTGGTAAGTGTACACCTTGTCGTATCGGTACTAAGAGAATGTACGAGATGCTTGATAAGATTACTAAGGGTAAGGCTACTCTTGAAGACCTTGATAAGCTTGAGGAACTCTGCTACTACATCAAGGCTAACTCACTTTGTGGTCTCGGACAGACAGCTCCTAACCCCGTACTTTCAACTCTTCGTTATTTCAAGGATGAGTACGTTGCTCACGTTGTAGAGAAGAGATGTCCTGCAGGCGTATGTAAGGATCTCCTTAACTTCTCTATCGACAAAGAGAAATGTATCGGTTGTGGTATGTGTGCTAAGCAGTGTCCCGCATCAGCAATTTCTAAGACAGATTACATTGCACCCGGTAAGAAGTTACCTGCAATGGCAATCGATTCCAGCAAGTGTGTTAAGTGCGGTGCATGTATGGCTACATGTAAGTTTAGCGCTATTTCTAAGAAATAATAGGAGGGAAGATAATGGAATCCATTAATATTACAATAAATGGTATGGCTGTCGAAGCGCCCAAAGGATCCACTATTCTTCAGGCTGCCAAGAGTGCCGGCATCGATATACCTACTCTTTGTTACTTAAAAGAGATCAATGAAATCGGTGCATGTCGTATCTGTATGGTAGAGGCAGACGAAGGAAGAGGAGCAAGACTTGTTGCTTCATGCGTATACCCTATCACAGAAGGAATGAAGGTTTATACCAACACTCCTAAGGTACTTGAATATAGAAAGAAAACATTACAGCTCATTTTGTCTGACCATGATAAGAAGTGTCTTTCATGTGTACGTTCAGGCAAGTGTGAACTTCAGAAATTATGCCATGACTTTGGCGTAGATGATGAGAACAAGTATGCAGGTATTACCAACGAGTACGAGATCGATGACTCAGCTGCTCACATGGTAAGAGACAACAACAAGTGTATCAACTGCCGTCGTTGTATCGCTGCTTGTGAAAAGACTCAGGGTATCGGCGTTATCGGTGCTAACAACAGAGGTTTCATCACAGAGATTTCTTCAGCATTCGGTATGGGTCTCGGCGAAACAGCATGTGTATGCTGTGGTCAGTGTATCGCTGTATGTCCTACAGGTGCTATCTACGAGAAGTCAGATGTTGATAAGATTATGGCAGCTATCGCAGATCCCGAGAAGCATGTAGTTGTTCAGACAGCTCCCGCTGTTAGAGCAGCACTCGGTGAGCCTTTCGGATTCCCTATGGGAACAGGTGTTGAAGGCAAGATGGCAGCAGCTCTTAGACGTATCGGATTTGAGAAAGTATTTGATACAGATTTCGCAGCAGACGTTACTATCATGGAAGAAGCTACAGAGCTTCTTGGCAGAGTAACAAACGGTGGTGTACTTCCTATGATTACATCATGTTCACCCGGATGGATTAAGTACTGCGAGCATTACTATCCTGATCAGCTTGATCACTTATCATCATGTAAGTCTCCTCAGCAGATGTTTGGTGCAATCCTTAAGACATACTACGCTGAGAAGATGGGTTGGGATCCTAAGTCAATCGTTTCTGTATCAGTAATGCCTTGTACAGCTAAGAAGTTCGAGATCGGCAGAGCTGATCAGTCAGCTGCTGGTGTACCTGATCTTGACTACACAATGACAACAAGAGAACTTGCAAGACTTATCGAGAGATGCGGTCTTGACTTTGCTAATCTTCCCGATGAGCAGTTCGACGATCCTATGGGTGAGTCAACAGGTGCTGCAGTTATCTTCGGTGCTACCGGTGGTGTTATGGAAGCTGCACTTCGTACAGCTGTATGGAAACTCACAGGTGAGACTAACGATTCTCCTCTTGAATTCAAGGAAGTTCGTGGCGTAGAAGGTATCAAGGAAGCTACATACGAAGTAGCAGGCATGTCAGTTAAGGTTGCTGTTGCTTCAGGTCTTGCTAATGCTAGAGTTATCATGGATAAGATCCGTGCCGGTGAAGCTGATTACACATTCGTTGAAATCATGGCTTGTCCCGGCGGTTGCGTAAATGGTGGTGGTCAGCCTCAGGTTCCCGCATCAGTTCGTAACTTCACAGATATCAGAGCTGAGAGAGCAAAAGCTCTTTACAACTATGATGCTAATATGCCTAGAAGAAAGTCTCATGAGAACGAGTCAGTTAAGAAGCTCTACTCTGAGTTCTTCGGTGAGCCTAACAGCCACAAGGCACATGAAGTTCTTCATACTAAGTATGTTGAAAGAAAGATTCATGAGATCTAATTACTAAATCATTAATATGGAATAGGCGAAGAATCCCTGTTTTCGCACATTCAGATATCGCACTCGAAGTCCCTTAGGGGGCTTCGGGTGCAGTTTCGTATATATACACAGACTACAATTCATTGATTTGTTGGGGGATAAATACATGAAAAGATTCTTTATGACAGCCACAGTTTTTATTACATCAGTGGCAATGATTTCGTGTACAACACCGCTTTCTTCCTTGGAAGATGACGAAGATGCATCTTTAAAAAAAGATGCCAATATAACCAGAAATGTTTCATCGAGTGAAGATGATTACGACGATTATGATGATGACTACGAGTATGACTACGACGACTTCGATGACGATTACGATGATGACTACGATGACGATGAGTCTGACGATATAGATGATGGAAATAACTCTTCTGATAATACAAATGTTAAGGAAGAGAAAAAAGAAGCTGTTATTACTGATATCAGCAAGAAGATTATTACATTAAAAGCTTGCAATGTAAGAAATCTTCCTACAGCTGATGATTCCGAGATAATCGGAAAGATTGAAAAAGATGTAGTTATTGACGCTACGGGTGTGAGCGAAAATAACTGGTACAGATTCGAGTACGAAGGCAAGACCGGATATGCCAACAGCATATTCTTTATGGATAAAGATGAATATGATAAGCAGCAGGCTGAGTTAAAAAAGCAGCAGGAAGAAAAAGAAAAGGCTGCTTTAGAAGCACAGAAAAAAGCTGAAGAAGAAAAGAAACTTGCTGAGCAAAAAGCAGCTGAAGAAGCAGCAGCTCAACAGGCTAACAATTCTGCTTCATTCGCAGCGCAGGTTGTTGCATTGTGTAATGAACAGCGTGCAGCCAATGGACTTGGACCGCTTACGGAAGATGCTGCACTTGATTCGAGAGCACAGATACGTGCGGGTGAACTTATTACTACTTTTTCACATACAAGACCTGATGGATCAAGCTGCTTTACAGTAATCGGTGATGTGTCATGGACTACTTGCGGTGAGAATATCGCAGCAGGTTATCAGACACCTCAGGATGTAGTTAACGGATGGATGAATTCAGAGGGACACAGAGCCAATATTCTTAATCCTGCATTCACCAAGATAGGTGTTGGATATTGTACAGGTGGTAGCTACGGAACCAACTGGGTACAATTGTTTACTGATTAAGTTTTGAAAAATAATTAATCATATATAAAAAGGCTCACGAAGGAGCTGAAAAGGAGACATAATTAAATGAGACAATTTACTTCGGATGAACTTAGAAAGACATGGAAGGAGTTCTACATCGAGAGAGGACATGTTGACGTAGGTGCAGTATCACTCGTATCTGACGGATCAACCGGTGTTCTTTTCAACGTAGCAGGTATGCAGCCTCTTATGCCATATCTTTTAGGACAAAAGCATCCCTTGGGAACAAGACTTTGCAACGTACAGGGTTGTGTAAGAACCAATGATATTGATTCAGTTGGTGACAAGAGCCACGTTACATTCTTCGAGATGATGGGTAGCTGGAGTCTTGGTGATTACTTCAAGAAGGAAAGATGTCAGTGGAGTTATGAATTATTAACCGGTGTATTCGGATTCGATGCAGATCATCTTGCAGCAACAGTTTTTGCAGGTGATGAGAATGCACCCAGAGATGAAGAAGGTGCAGAGTACAGAATCGCATCAGGCTTCAAGAGAGAGAATATATATTATCTTCCCGCAGATGATAACTGGTGGGGTCTTGAGTATGGTCCCTGTGGTCCTGACTCAGAGATGTTCTATATAGCAGACAAGCCTGATTGCGGACCTGATTGCGGACCCGGATGCTCATGCGGTAAGTATACAGAACTTGGTAATGACGTATTCATGCAGTATGAGAAGCATAAGGATGGAAGCCTTACTCCTCTTAAGCAAAAGAATGTAGATACAGGTTGGGGCCTTGAGAGAATTTTAGCATTCTTAAATGGTTCCAAAGACGTATACAAAGTAGATCTTTTTGTACCCGTAATCGAATATATTGAGAACAAGTCAGGTGTTAAGTATGACTCTGATGAGAAGCTTACAAGATCAATGAGAATCCTTGCAGATCACACAAGAACAAGCGTTATGCTTATCGGTGATGCTGCTAAGCTCGTCCCTTCCAATGCAGGTGCAGGATATGTTCTTCGTCGTTTGATAAGACGTGCTGTAAGACATGCAAGAACACTTAACTTAAAGAAGGAAGATATCTTAAGCATCGCAACAATTTATATCGATAAGGTATATTCAGAGAGCTATCCTTTACTTGTTAAGAACAGAGAATTTATCCTTGATGAATTAAAGAAAGAGATAGAGCGTTTTGAGAGTACTCTTGATAACGGTATGAAGGAACTTCGTAAGATTCTCGATGCTACCAAGGCAGAGGGTAAGAAGGAAGTTAACGGTAAGGATGCATTCTATCTCTATGATACATTCGGCTTCCCCATCGAACTTACATTAGAGTTCGCAGAGGAGGAAGGACTTTCGGTTAACGAAGACGGCTTCAAGGCTGCCATGGAAGAGCAGAAGCAGAAGGCCAGAGATAATCAGAACTTCTCAGCTAAGCTTAATAACAGCGCTGATGCTTTTACAGGTCTTGATGAAGCATTCAAGTGTAAGTTCGTAGGATATGATACTCTTGAGTGTGGCGCTAAGGTAGTAGCTATTGCAGTAGACAATAATGGAGAGACAGCTCCTGCAGATAAGATAGATGAAAAGCAGAATGGTATCATCATTCTTGATGTGACACCCATGTACGGTACAATGGGTGGTCAGCAGGGTGATACAGGTATCATCTCTACCAAGGACGGAGAATTCGTTGTAAAAGAAACAGTACATATCAATGCTAACTTAATCGGACATGTAGGATATGTTACAAAGGGAAGCATTGCTAAGGATGTAGAAGCACTTGCTAGTGTAGAGACTTCAGTTAGAGCTAAGACATGTCGTAACCACTCTGCAACACACCTTTTACAGAAGGCACTTAAGAAGGTGCTTGGTGATCATGTAGAGCAGAAGGGTTCACTTGTTACACCTGATAGATTAAGATTCGACTTCTCACATGGTGAGGCTATGACAGAAGCTCAGATTAACGAGGCAGAGGCAATCGTTAACGAAGCTATCGCAGCTGCACTTGATGTTAATACAGATGAGATGAGTATCAATGATGCTAAGAAGACCGGAGCTATGGCTCTCTTTGGAGAGAAGTACGGTGAGACAGTAAGAGTCGTAAGCATGGGCAAGGGTGAGTCAGGAGACGACGAAGCAGATTACAAGGAAGCTTTTTCAGTAGAACTCTGCGGTGGTACTCATGTTAAGAATACATCCGACATTCAGTACATCAAGATTCTTTCCGAATCAGGTGTTGCAGCCGGTGTTAGACGTATCGAAGCACTCACAGGCGATGCAGTTATTAAGTACTATAAGGAAATAGAGAATACACTCAATGAAGCAGCTAAGGCAGCTAAGGTTAATCCCAGCGACCTCGCAACTAAGATTGCACATCTTCAGAGCGAACTTAAGACTCTTAATTCAGAACTTGAATCCCTCAAGAGTAAGGCAGCTAAGGAAGCACTTGGTGATGTAACTAGCCAGGTTGTAGAAGTTAAGGGTATGAAAGTACTCGCTACCAAGATTGATGGCGTTGATATGAACGGCCTTAGAGATCTCGGTGACCAGCTTAAGACCAAGATTGGTGAAGGCGTTGTAGTATTATTCTCCGCACAGGACGGTAAGGTTAATATGGTTGCTATGGCAACTGATGGTGCTGTTAAAAACGGTGCTCATGCAGGTAACCTCATCAAGGCTGTTGCTCCCATCGTAGGAGGCGGCGGAGGCGGAAGACCCAATATGGCTCAGGCAGGTGGTAAGAATCCTGCAGGCATCGATGATGCAGTTAAGGCGGTAAGCGCAGAACTCGAAAAGATGCTTTAATTAATAATTCTTGCAATTAATTACAGAGTTGTAGTAATGTATTAGGGGCAATTAATTTGCCCCTAATATTTTGCCTAAAAACAGAAAAACAAATAAAGACGAAAGAATTTGATTGAGGATAATTAAATGATTATACTGGCTTCTAAGTCTCCCAGAAGAAAAGAGTTACTTGAGAATATAGGTATCAAGCCGTTGATAATTGTATCTGACGCTGATGAGAATATAGATGAATCAAATCCTGAAGAACTGGTTAAGAAACTCTCGCATATAAAAGCACAGGCTGTATATGACAAGATTAAAGCTGATAATACAATTGGATTAAATGAGGATGATTATATACTAGGTGCAGATACTATAGTATATGCAAATGGCAATGTACTTGGCAAACCAAAGGATAAAGATGATGCCAGAACAATGATTAAGACATTATCAGGAAGTGTACATTCTGTATATACAGGATTTACACTAATTGATAGTGAAGGTAATACAGTATCTAAAGCAGTTGAAACAAAAGTATACGTATATAATATGTCTGATGGCGAGATAGAAGATTATATCAGTACTGATGAGCCTTATGACAAGGCCGGAGCATATGGTATTCAAGGCCTCTTTGGAAAGTATGTAGAAAAAATAGAGGGAGACTACAACAATGTCGTAGGTCTACCTGTATCGGCTATATACAATACATTACATAGTAACAAATAAAAATATAAAACTCCTCGAAGTTATTTCGAGGAGTTATTTTTAAAAAGTATTATTGAATATTATGAGAATAATTCGAGGAAATCTGCAAGGCCATCGTTGTTATTATCACGGAATGTGATGTAATCGGCGATGGCTTTTAATTTGGGATTACCGTTGATTAGGCATACGCTCTTATTGGCTGCTTCAAGAAGCGTAAGGTCATTTTCTTCATCAGCGAATGCATATGAATTGGAATGCTTGATTCCTGTAAGAGAGAGTACGGATTTGAGTGCGTATCCCTTGCCTCCCTTGATGGGAATAACCTCAAGAAACTTATCGCATGAGAAGAGACAGAATACTCTGCCACCGTATTTTTCAAGAATAAGTTTTTGAGCCTCGAGCAGCTTGTCATGATCCTTAAAATTCATCAAGAGAAGCTTATAAGGGTTGGGAGAGTAAGCAATCAGATCATCTACAATGGTTGAATCTATCTCAACGTAATCGGAATAATATCTTAATTCTTCGGTATCCTTTTCGGATATCAATTCATAGTCTGTATAAGACTGTATATGACAGCCTGATTTTTTTGCAATATTGTTAACACCTTCAGCAATATCCGTATCCAGAGTCAATCGATCAACTATCTCATCTTTTTCGACATCATAGATAGCACCGCCGTTAAAAGCGCACACGTATTTACATATATCACGGATTGCAAGTCTGTCTACGACTTTAAGTACTGATGAGAGTGCGCGGCCCGTATTGATAACAAATATATGACCGTTCTCGCAAGCCTTGTAAAGAAGCGCTCTTGTGATGGTCGAAATTTCTTTATTATCATTGAGTAATGTGCCGTCCATATCAAAGAACATGGCCTGACGTATGTTTTTATTGGGAACAAAGCCCTTAAGATATGCATTCTTAAGAGGGGGCAGCAACTTGGCGGGAATATAGAGATCGCCTCTGCCGTAACCAAGTGATAAATTGGGTTTGTTATTGCCATGGAAATCAGAACCGCCTGTAATAAGCAGACGATACTTGCTGGCAAGCTTTCTGATTAATTTTTCATCAGAGTTGGAATACGTTGAATAGATTGTCTCTATACCCTTAAGGCCTGCTCTTTTGAGCTCTGCAACGAGCTTTTCAAGGTCTGCATCCGAATACTTATAGAGTATGGGATGAGCAAGTACTGGGATACCGTGGCACTTAAGAATAAGAGATACTGCCTTGGAAGGCGTAATCTTTTCTCTTGGAACGAAGCCGGGGCAATCATCGCCGATGTATTTTTCAAAGGCTTCTTCCATATTTTTAACCATGCCATGTGCAAGCATGTACTTAGCGTAGTGAGCTCTTGTGATTACGCTGTCTGGGTATGATTTTATGAATTCGTCATAATCAATCTTAATACCCATATCGTTGAGCTTGGCGCACATCTTTTTGTTACGTGTTTCTCTGGAATTACGAAACTCAGTAATAGCGTTTTGGAATTCCTTATTGTAAGGATTGATGTAGTAGCCGAGGATATGGATATCCTTCCCGCGGTACTCAGTGGAAAACTCAATACCGGGTATAACTTCAAGATTAAATGAGGAAGCGGCGTTAACTGCTTCCTCTATTCCATCTGTTGTATCGTGATCGGTTAGTGCGAATGCTTCCAAATTGCATTTTTCAGCCAACTCTACCAACTGTGTAGGTGTGAGAGTACCGTCTGAAAATGTGGAATGAACATGTAAGTCGATTGCGCGCATTTAGTTCTCGTCATCCTCTTTCTTAGCAATATAGATAGTACGCTTTCTGGCAAGTTCATCGTTAGCAAGATAATCATCATAAGTAGTAATCTTATCGATTAATTTACCGTCGGGCATAATCTCCATGATTCTGTTGGCGGTTGTCTGTATGAACTGATGATCGTGGCAGGAGAAAAGTTCCACGCCGTTGAATCTTATAAGTCCGTTGTTGAGAGCCTGGATTGATTCCATGTCTAAGTGGTTGGTAGGCTCATCAAGGATTAAGCAGTTAGCACCTGAAATCATCATCTTTGATAAGAGACATCTAACTTTTTCACCACCGGATAATACTTTAACTTTTTTAAGAGCGTCATCCTGTGAGAAGAGCATACGTCCAAGGAAACCTCTTACGTATGTGATATCTTTTACAGGTGAGTAACCCATCAACCAGTCTGTGATGATATCATCTGTATTGAAATCATTGGTGTTATCCTTGGGGAAGTAAGCCTGTGATGTGGTTACGCCCCACTTATATGTACCTTCATCGGGTTCCATCTCTCCTGCAAGAATCTGGAAGAGTGTAGTAGTAGCGATTTCGTTACTTCCGACAAAAGCAACCTTGTCTTCTCTGTTAAGAATAAATGATATGTTATCAAGAATCTTCTCGCCATTGATGGTCTTGGAGATTCCTTCAACCTGCAATACTTCGTTACCGATTTCTCTGTCAGGTCTAAAGTCGATGTAAGGATACTTTCTGCTCGAAGGCTTGATCTCTTCGAGCTCGATCTTTTCAAGAGCACGCTTTCTAGATGTAGCCTGCTTGGACTTGGAAGCATTAGCGGAGAAACGATTGATGAATTCCTGGAGTTCCTTAATCTTTTCTTCTTTCTTCTTATTGGCTTCCTTCATCTGCTTTACAAGTAACTGGCTGGACTCAAACCAGAAGTCGTAGTTACCTGCGTAGAGCTGAATCTTACCGTAGTCGATATCTGCAGTCTGTGTACATACCTTATTAAGGAAATGTCTGTCGTGGGATACGACGATGACAGTGTTCTCAAAGTTGATTAAGAATTCCTCGAGCCATGCGATAGCATCAAGGTCTAAGTGGTTGGTAGGCTCGTCGAGAAGAAGGATATCAGGGTTACCAAAGAGTGCTTTTGCAAGAAGAACCTTGACCTTCTCGTTACCGCCGAGTTCAGACATCATTGTGTAGTGAAGTTCTGTCTCAATACCAAGTCCGTTAAGAAGGTTAGCAGCATTGGACTCTGCTTCCCATCCATCGAGCTCTGCAAATTCTGCTTCGAGTTCGCTGGCTTTAATACCATCTTCATCGGAAAAGTCTTCCTTAGCGTAGATAGCATCTTTTTCTTTCATTATCTGATAAAGTCTGGGGTTACCTAAGATAACGGTATCCATAACTGTATATGCATCGTATTTGAAGTGGTCCTGCTCGAGTACAGATAATCTCTGACCGGGTGTGATGGAGATATCACCTGTAGTAGTCTCGAGTTCACCTGAGAGAATCTTAAGGAATGTTGACTTTCCCGCACCGTTGGCACCGATAATACCGTAGCAGTTGCCCTCGGTAAACTTGATGTTAACATCCTCGAATAAAGCTTTCTTACCAAAGCGTAAAGAAACGTTGTTTGCGCTTATCATTGTATTTATATCCTTTCATACTTTTTCGCAAAATTAATAAGTGTCAAAAACCACATACAAAAAAATATGTGATTGTGACGCCCCAATTTGTTTTTCATAACACCCAATTATCTATATTAATACATTTTACACTGGAAATATAGAAATAATTAGAAAAGAAGATAAGATATTTTGTATTTCAGTATTACAGTGTTAGAGTATTACGGATTTTCGAACTATAGTTTAGTTTACTGTTATGGAAGATACAACCTGATTCTTACCATGTGACTTACCATAGTAGAGTCTGGAGTCGGCTTTCTGAATAAAGTCTTCAATACGAAGACTCTCGTTAACTTCACATACACCAAATGTCATGGTTACCTTAACTGATCTACCCTCATGTACTACTTCAGATTCACGAATCTTGTTAAGAATACGATCGCCAAGTGACTTGGCAGCATCAAGATTACCATTAACCAAGATGAGGATTTCCTCGCCACCCCAACGACATACGAAATCGCCGTCTCTCATCTGAGAGGAGATGGTATTGGCTACCATGATGAGTACCTTATCACCACAGTCATGACCATAGGTATCGTTAACCTTCTTGAAGTCATCGATGTCGCCAAGGATGACACTGAAGGGCTTTTTGTCTTTTTTAAGAAGATGCATCGCGATGTTTAACTTCTCACTCATGCTTCGTCTGTTAGCAAGCTTGGTAAGAGGATCGATAGTCGAGAGCTTTTTCAACTGATTGTTTCTGCTCTCGAGGGCAGCAGTTGAGTTTCTCATCTCTATTGTGAACATGAAACAGATGAGTGCCAAGAATATCATCGTAATAGAGATGTTGATGATATGAGATACGTTTGTTAAAACGGGATGCATGGTAACAAGCTTCACGCCGCTCTC
Organism: Lachnospiraceae bacterium; assembly: GCA_016285575.1. Classification (GTDB taxonomy): domain Bacteria; phylum Bacillota; class Clostridia; order Lachnospirales; family Lachnospiraceae; genus UBA3766. The sequence continues at coordinate 20,822 of JAEEQX010000005.1, read as the reverse complement.
TGTTTTATATAATACTGAGAAGATATATGTTCCAATTGACAGTACTGTTACGCCACATGAGATAGCGAAAGGATGCTTAAAATCCTTAATGCTGTTACATACATAAAATGCTGCGGGAATCATTAAGAAGCAGAACAGGTTATAGTTAAGAAGGTGTCCGAATCCGAGAGTTGTTAATGTAACGAATACGACAACTTCCATGGATGCGATAACAATTACCAACTTAAAAAACTTGTTCTTGGCAGCAGTAACAAGTGATTCAAATACTAAGAATGAAAGCAGGTTATAGAGCATCAAAAGAATACTTCCAAAGCAGAGGAAGATAACTGCGGATCCTAAGTGAGCAAGCGCACACAGATGGAGCATAAGGGTAAACTTGTCCTTATCAGACAGGTATTGCTCGCCGGAAATAATCTCTTTTATGTAATTGATGTAGTTTTTAATCAAACTCATAATACATAATAACCCACTTAAACATAATTACATATATATTAGCATAAGAAGGGATTGGAGACAACCTTCTATTGCTTTTTATAAGCAGTAAAAAAGCATCTAAAATGCCTATAAAAAGACAAAATTATGACAATTATTAGCACTCTCTCTTGACGAGTGCTAATTTTAGTGATATTATAATTCTGTCATAAAAGAAGGCGTAATTTTACATGTATATACTTTTACATATAAAAGGATAGACCTGAAATGTGACAATGATTGGAAAAACTTGTGAAAACATTTTGTACAAGCGAAAGAAGGCGATTGTATGAATATAACTAAATTTACACAGAATTCTCAAAACTCGGTTAACATGGCTCAACAGTATGCCATAGAGTTTGGTAATCAGGAGATAGAGGAAGAGCATCTTTTATATGCCCTTCTTAATATCGATGACTCATTGATTCTTAAGCTCATCGAGAAGATGGAGATTAATAAGGAGCACTTCGTAGACAGAGTAAAGCAGGCTATTGAGAAGAGAGTTAAGGTAAGCGGTGGAGAACTGCGTATCGGACAAAAACTCAATGAAGTCTTAATTACTGCTGAGAATCAGGCTAAAAAGATGGGTGATGAGTATGTATCGGTTGAGCATCTCTTTTTATCGATGCTTGATCATCCCAACAAAGAAGTAGCTGAGATTTTCAAGGAATACGGTATTACCAAAGAGAGATTTTTGACTGCACTCTCAACTGTCAGAGGCAATGTAAAAGTTACATCCGATAATCCCGAGGGTACTTATGATGCACTCAATAAATATGGTCAGGATCTTGTTCAAAAGGCTAAGAGTCAGAAGATGGATCCTGTTATCGGTAGGGACTCGGAGATTAGAAATGTAATCAGAATCTTAAGCCGTAAGACCAAGAATAATCCTGTACTTATCGGTGAACCCGGTGTAGGTAAGACTGCGGTTGCTGAAGGATTGGCTCAGCGTATTGTTAATGGCGATGTACCTGATGATCTTAAGAATAAGACAATCTTTGCTCTTGATATGGGATCTCTCATAGCAGGTGCCAAGTATCGTGGTGAATTCGAAGAGAGACTCAAGGCTGTACTTGATGAGGTTAAAAGTTCTAACGGCGAGATAATACTTTTCATAGATGAGTTACATACCATTGTAGGTGCGGGCAAGACTGACGGCGCACTTGATGCCGGCAATATGCTTAAGCCCATGCTTGCAAGAGGTGAACTTCATTGTATAGGTGCAACCACTCTTGATGAATACAGAATGTATATCGAAAAGGATGCTGCACTTGAACGTAGATTCCAGCCGGTACTCGTAGATGAGCCGAGTGTTGAAGATACTATATCGATTCTTCGTGGTATTAAGGATAGATACGAAGTTTATCATGGCGTTAAGATCATGGATAATGCGCTCGTTGCGGCAGCAGTATTATCAGATAGATACATCTCAGACAGATTCTTACCTGATAAAGCAATCGACCTTGTAGATGAAGCGTGTGCACTTATTAAGACAGAACTTAATTCACTTCCTACAGAACTTGATGAGAAGCAGCGAAAAATCTTACAGATGGAGATTGAAGCACAGGCTCTTAAGAAAGAAGAGGATTCACAGTCTGCTGCAAGACTTGAAGACTTACTTGCAGACTTGGCTACCGAAAAGGAAGAATTCGCCAATGCCAAGGCTAAATGGGAGAATGAAAAGAGTGCGGTTGACAAGCTCTCTAAGATGAGAGAAGAGATAGATGCTCTTAATTCCAAGATTGAGATTGCCAAGAGAGAGGGAGATCTTGCTAAGGCAGCAGAACTCTCATATGGCGAATTGCCAAAACTTAAGGCGGCTTTGGAAGAAGCAGAAAAGACAGCAGAGAATAAGGATGATTCTTTAGTACATGAGAGAGTTACAGATACAGAGATTGCTCGTATAGTATCGCGTTGGACAGGAATACCTGTTGCCAAACTTAATGAATCCGAGAGAAACAAAGTATTACATCTTGCGGATGAATTACATAAACGAGTTGTCGGACAGGATGACGGCGTAACCAAGGTTACAGAGTCAATCATCAGATCCAAGGCAGGTATCAAGGATCCCAGCAAGCCCATTGGTTCATTCCTATTCTTGGGACCTACCGGTGTAGGTAAGACAGAACTTGCAAAAGCTCTAGCACAGTCACTCTTTGATGATGAGAACAATATCGTTCGTATTGATATGAGTGAATATATGGAGCAGTATAGTGTATCGAGACTAATCGGAGCTCCTCCCGGATACGTAGGATACGATGAGGGCGGCCAGCTTACCGAAGCAGTAAGAAGAAAACCCTATTCGGTAGTTCTTTTTGATGAAGTTGAAAAGGCTCATCCTGATGTATTCAATGTACTTTTACAGGTGCTTGATGACGGACGTATTACAGATTCACATGGTAAGACTGTGGACTTCAAGAATACTATTATCATCATGACATCGAACATCGGCGCTGATGTATTGCTTGAGGGTATCGATGATAACGGGGACTTCAAGGACGGTGTTGAAGAGACAGTCACAGGTATGCTTCACAAGTTCTTCAGACCGGAGTTCCTCAACAGAATCGATGAGACAATACTCTTTAAGCCTCTTGGCAAAAATGAGATTGCTGGCATACTTGATCTTATCATTGCAGACCTTAACGGACGTTTGGAAGATAGAGAATACAAAGTTATGTTAACCGATGCTGCAAAAGATAAAGTCATCAATGAGGGATATAATCCCAACTACGGTGCAAGACCTCTTAAGAGATATGTTCAAAAGACAGTCGAGACACTGGCTGCCAAACTGATACTTAGCGGAGGCGTAAGAGAGGGAGATACGATAACCATCGACGTTGAGGGTTCTGAATTCATAGCCAAGTAAGAGAATAGTTTATCAGTTAAAACTATAGTACAAACATTATTAAAAGATTAAGGCGTCCCAGCGGGGCGCCTTTTCTATTAGTACGGGATTTATATGCCCCAACGGGGGCTATGAAAAACTTTTTTGAAAAATATATAATATGTGTTGACAAATAATATTATACGCCGTATAGTATTATACGAAAACAAAAGTAGCTATGAATTATCAAAATATAGATGAGGAGGAAACAAGGATGACGTATCAATTGACAGCACCGCTTCTTGATGCATGCGTATTAGGTATTGTAGCGCAGAGCGATGCATACGGATACACATTGACTCAGAGAGTCAAAGAGGTCGTAGATATCTCTGAATCAACACTTTATCCGGTTTTAAGACGACTTCAGAAGTCTGAATATTTGAAAACTTACGATCAGCCTTTTGAAGGAAGAAACAGAAGATATTATTCAATCACTGAAAAGGGAAATGAGCTTTTGAATTTTTACAGAACTGAGTGGATTGCTTATAAGGAGAATGTTGACAGACTGATAGGAGGAGATATCAATGAATAAGAAAGAATTTTTGGGCAGTCTGGAAAAACACCTTAAGTATCTGCCTAAGGAAGACAGAGAAGACGCACTCAATTATTACTCTGAATATATTGATGATTATAACTTTGCAGAGAATGAGGATATCAGTGCTAAGCTTGGCAACCCCAAGGATATCGCCAAGAACATTATTAAGGAGTGCGCTGAGAAGCATATTGACAGCCATAATAAGAATAAGACAGCCAAGAGTGGCGCGGGAGTTGTGTGGATGACAATTCTGTTGATTGCTTCTGCACCGGTTACAGTTCCACTTGCATTTGCACTCTTAGTCGTATTCTTAAGTTTATTATTTACGATTATAGTTACACTTCTTGCACTTGCTGTATCATTTGGAGCAGTAATAGTTGCTGGAATACTGATATTTGTTGCCGGTATGTTTGTTCCCGGGATAGGACAGAAGTTTGTATTGTGGGGCACAGGCCTTATAATCGCAGCAATCGGCGTATTGCTTCTTTTACTTGTAGTTGTAATTACAGAGCTTTTGATTAAGCTTTTAGCTCTTATTAGCAAATCGATTATTAAGAAGAACAAAGGAGAATATGATGAATAAAGTATTTAAGTGGATAGCTATCATAGCAGCATGCGTGCTGGTAATTGGCGTAGCTTTTGCAGGAATAGGCGCACTTCTTGGAGGTAAGCTTATTGGATACGCTTTTAATTTTGGCAATATGAATATAAGAACAGCCGAAGATTTGGTTGAAGGAACGGTGGATTTAGAACCTTTTGACGAGATATATGTTGAAGCCGCTGATCCTTATGTAATCATTAAGAAGGGCAAAGAAAATAAGATAAATTATAAGTTGCCCAAAGAAATGATTCCGACTATTAGCAATGAAGACGGAAAGCTTTCTGTAGTACAGGATAAGAAAATGAATAATTTCGATATCAATATGGGTTATAACGAAAACATATATATCGAAATAGTTGTTGATAAAGACGATTTAACCAAGTTGGATGTAATGGCAGCATCAGGTGATGTAAGCGTAGAGGATCTTAATGTAGAAGGCAAGATTAAGGTATCATCCGGAGCAATCTATATCGAAAATTGCACAGAGGGTAAGGATTTAGAGACAGTTGTGTCCAGCGGATCTCTTACAATCAATAATTCCAATTTTGAAAACTTCTCACATAAGCAGTCATCAGGAGATACAGAGATCAATACGGTTACAGCTAAGTCGATAGCAATAGATTCTACAAGCGGAAGTGTAACTGCATTATCCGTAAAGGCGGATACTATTGATTGTAAACTAACAAGCGGTGAGATTTATGCCAGTGAAGTTGAATGCGATTCAATCAAGACAAAAAATACCAGTGGCGACATAAATATATTAAATATCAGAACTGATAAGGTTGAAGCAGACAGCACATCCGGTACTGTAGAGTACTCAATCATAGGAGACGAGAATGATTATGATTTCACACTTAAGGCAACTGCAGGAGATGTGAAAGCAGGCAGTGTAGAGGCAAATCATAAGTTTGAGAGGAACAATGGACTTGATAAATCAGTTAATGCAAATACTACTAGTGGTGACGTCATTATCAATTTTGTTGAAGATAATTGATTGTGCTTAAAAAAATTGTTGACAAGTATATATCAATCGGTTAATATATTATTTGTCCGCTGCGAGCGGACAGATAAATGCGATAGTGGTGCAGTTGGTAGCACACGACCTTGCCAAGGTTGAGCTCGCGGGTTCGAGTCCCGTCTATCGCTCGTCAAGAGGACATCGATTCATATCGGTGTCTTTTTTTGTCATTTGCCGGACTCGAACCATACAAAAATATTGGAAATAAAGCGGTTTTGTGGTAAAATATTAGATGTGTATTTGGGGATGAAGTGAAGGAATAGTATTATGTTTTACGCGAGCATTGGATTACTGTCTTTAGTACTTCATATGATTATCAATCATGAAGTAATCGCCAACAAAACTAAGAATAAAAACAACCAAGCAACTGTTCGTTATAGACAGTTTCTTTTTGGCTTGATTATATATTACCTCGCAGATGCTCTGTGGGGATTTTTCTGTGACTTCGGAATCGTAGCGCTTACATATGCGGATACGGTTCTTTACTTTGCTTCGATGACCCTGACTGTTCTTTTATGGGTTCGTTATGTGGTAGCTTATATTGATAGAAAAGGTCTTAAGAGTACGAGTCTTACATACGCAGGATATGTAATATGGATATTATCTTATATTACAATTGCAGTTAACTTTTTCATTCCGATTATCTTTAAGATTACCCCTGAAAATCAATATGTTCCCGGACTCGCCAGATATTTTATTTTCGGCGTTCAGTTCTGGCTCGATGCGCTTTTGATGGTTTATTCATTTATAGTATCGTTCAAGGTTAGCAAGATTGATTCCAAGCGTTACAGAATGGTAGGTGCATCCGGACTTGCTATGTCATTTTTCATCTTCCTTCAGATGCTTTTCCCTGACATGCCTTTCTATGCAGTAGGATGTATTATCGCAACCTGCCTTGTACATGTATTTGTTGAAGAGGCTGAGAAATCTGAGCAGGACGAGGAATTCGCAATTGTTAAAAATGCCGCAGAACAGGAACATGAGAAGTCCCAGAAGGCTGAAGAGGAGATGGAGATATTCAACAATATCGCTTATAGCCTTGCAGCAGACTATGAAGCAATATATTACATCAATATAGAGACAGGTAGGTATCGTGAGTTTGCTCCGAGTGAAAGATATGAAAAGCTAAATGTTCAAAAAGTTCATGAAGATTTTTACAAAAATACATTAGAGAATATTGATATATTTGTTTATCCCGAGGATAAAGATTATGCCAAAAGTTTTTATACTAAAGAAAATATGCTCAAACTCCTCGAAAATAAAAAATCTCACACGTTTAAGTATAGACTTGTAATAAATGGTAAAATCCGTTATTTTATGTTTTTCCTAATGATGGCGAAAGACGGAAAACATTTTGTCCTCTGCAATAAGGATATTCAGGATGCGCTTGATTCAGAAAAAACAATTCGCGAGAAGCATGAAAAGATTGTTACATTCGGACAGATTGCAGAGAGCTTGGCAGCCAACTATGACGTTATCTATTACGTTAATATAAAAGACAGTAGTTACGTGGGTTACAACACAAACAATATATATGGACAGCTTGAAGTAGAGAGAGCCGGAGATGATTTCTTTACTGATTCAATGAAGAATTCGCAACTTCTCATTCATCCTCAGGATCGTTTCCGTCTTGAAGAAATGATTAACAAGGACTACATGCTATCAGGACTTGAAAGCAAGAGACAGCTTTCTCTCGAATATCGAATGATAGTTAATGATGTGGCTAAGCATACAAGATTAACCATTCGTAAATCTAGTGACAAAGAACACTTTATCATTGGTGTAGAAAATATCGACGATGAAGTAAGAAAAGAAAAAGAATACTTAAAAACTATCAATACAGAAAAAGAACTCGCCAGAAGAGATGAACTCACAGGCGTTAAGAATAAGACGGCTTATTCCGAACTTGAAAAGACTGTACAGAGCAACATCGATAACGGAATGGATTATTTCTCATTTGCGGTTGCGGTATGTGATGTTAATAATCTTAAGGTCATCAATGATACTAAGGGACATAAGGCCGGAGATGACTACATAAAAGCATCCGCCAAGATGCTATGTGATATATTCGATCACAGCCCTGTATTCCGTGTTGGTGGCGATGAATTCGTTGTATTCTTACGCGGTGAAGATTTTATCAACAGAGTTGAACTTGAGCATAGATTTCGCTATATGATAATTGATAATCTAAAGGCAGACGATAAGCCGATAGTTGCCATAGGTTTGGCAGATTACATACCCGGCGAAGACAATAGTCTGTCCGACGTATTTGAAAAAGCAGACAATCTGATGTATGAAGACAAGCGTAATCTCAAGAACCGTGTAATATAAGAGTATCTGCGAATGAATAGTGACCAAAATATATGCAAAAAATATATAAAAATGTTAGGCATTGCGGGAGCAACAATACTTGCTCTCGTAATTGCTTTTTTATATTCTGATTTTTTGATTGGAAAAGTTCAAGCCGCAGTAGAGATTAATGAGGCTAATTTCCCTGATGCGGCTTTTAGATCCGTTGTCTCAAGTGCTGATTATGACCGTGATGGTAATGGTACTCTCGATGATAATGAGCTAGCGTTAACGATTAATATCTACTGTAACGGAATGGGTATTTCATCTGTAAAAGGCATTGAGTATTTTACCAGTCTTCAGGGCTTATACTGTACGGACAATAACATTAGTTCATGGGACTTAAGCAATAACAAGAATCTGCATGGAGTATGGTGTTCCAACAATGCATTTACATCACTTGATTTTTCAGCCAATCCTGAGCTGGAGTGGGTGTATTGTTATGATTGCAATCTGACATCTCTTAATGTATCCAATAATCCCAAGATGGCTTATATAGAGTGCAATACCAATCCTTTGCCGGCGCTTGATGTATCCCAAAACCCGCTTCTTGAACATCTTACTTGCGGTACATGTGAGTTAACTTCACTTAATCTTAGCAATAATCCTAATCTTTCCCATCTTGATGCTTTTGGCAATCATCTGACATCTCTTGATGTTTCTCATAATCCCAAGATGAAAAGACTTGATATCTGGAACAATCCGGGCCTTGGAAGTATCGACGTATCACATAACCCGGGCCTTCAGTATTATAACTGCGCATATAATGGCGCAACGAGTATTAATGTTACGCAGAATACCAAACTTCAAAAATTAATCTGCAGTTACAATCAGATTTCCGGACTTGATTTATCCAAAAATACTGAGCTTGTATATCTTGATTGTGCATGTAATCAGATTGGCAATCTTGATATATCAAACAATAGAAAACTATATTTCTTACAGGCCTTCACCAATCCTTTTACTTCAATTAATATTGGAGACAATCCTGCACTTACCAAGACTTATAAGGATGGTACAAAAAAAGGCGAATACGCTGTATGCCAGGGTAGTTCATGGACGATAGATTACGGCGGAGATACTTCTACAGGGGGAGATAATATCTTATTCTTATGTGTGGATGATAAGGTAAGTGTTAATACGACTCCCTCACGTGAAGTGGCCGATACAACTGAAGATGAGGTTATTACAGATAAAGAAAACGCACTGACCAGAGAAATGGTGGTGCAGACTCTATATGAGATGGCGGGAAAGCCTGATGTATCAGGACTTACAACCAGATTCACAGATGTAGAAAAAGGTGCATGGTATGAAGATGCGATACTTTGGGGAGAGAAGAACTCTATTTGCATGGGATATCCCGATATATCAAGTGATACATTCGGAGTAGGCAAGTGGATAAAAAGACAGGATATGGTCTTTATGCTGATGAGATATGCAGAGTACAAGGGTTACAAGCGTGCAATCGACTTTGGCAGAACGGATGAATTCTCAGATTATTATGAGATAGACTACTATGCTTGGGAAGCTCTTACCTGGGCAGTAACGTGGAACTTCATGAGTATTAAGGGCGATCCCAATGCACCAAAGTCAGAACAGAGACTTGATCCTCAAGGGAAGGCTACTCGTGCAGAATTCGAATACATGGTAAGAGGCATGTTAGCTTCCAATGGAGCGTCAATAGATACGGTACCGATTCCCGATAAAAGCTTTTTGCCTGAAGAAAAAGAAGTTGAGATTGAAGAACCGGAGGCAGTATCTGAAGAAAAAGAAGATATAGAAGCACCTGATGATGACTTTGATAAAGAGGGAGAAGATGATTCTCAGGATAAAAAGAATGACAAGGAAAAGTTGTTAACGAATATATATGCAACGATAATTGCGGTATTACCGGTAGCATTAACAATTTTTTTAGTTGCACACATTGTATTTAGAAAAAAGAAAGAAAAAGAAGAGAAAGAAGAAAATAACATAAAGAGTTAATTATTTAGGAGGATTACATGGAATTTACAACAGACATTTTTAGCCAATTTGATAAGAAGTGGGCGCTTCTTACAGCGGGAAACAAGGATAAGTTCAATACTATGACCATTAGCTGGGGCGGTATGGGTACATTATGGGGTAAGCCCGTGGTCACATCATATGTTCGTACATCCAGATATACTCATGAATTCATGGATAATGAAGATTACTTTACTATCAGTTTTTACCCCGAAGAATACAGAAAAGTACTTGTTACACTTGGCTCAAAGTCGGGAAGAGATATGGACAAGATGAATTCTGCAGGCTTAAAAGCCAAGGAAATAGAGGGTTCTATGACTTTTGAAGAGGCCGAGATTACAATTGTTTGCAAGAAACTTTTTATGCAAAGAATCGACCCTGACAATATCATTGATCCTGCTTGCAAGGCATTCTATGACGGTGATGCTGAGCATGATATGTATATTGGAGAAGTTGTGAAGATTGTTGATAATCGCAATATGTGATAGAATATAAAAATATCACTGTCTGTTTTTTCGTTTTTGGGAGAAAATGAGGTAATCGGATGAAGAAAAGGTTAATAGGTACAATCGGATCTTTGGTTGCCATATTCTTTCTGTTGAGTGGCGTAATGGTTTATAGTTCCTATATGTTTTATCTTATGTCTGTAGAGGATGTATATTCTGAAGGACAGGGTAAGCTTACTTATGTTGCTACTAGTGTAGATAATTATATTGCCAACTCCAAGAATATCTTATGGGTTACATCAGATGCTGTATGGGATATGATTGACCATGGTGCGACAGTAAAAGACATGTCCGAATACCTTGTTATAGAATCTGAGAACCTAAAGAAAGAATACGATGAAAACTTCATGGGATTATATGGAGTAATTGATGGTGAATTCCTTGATGGACTTGGATGGAATCCGCCGGATGATTATATTCCTACGGAAAGAGACTGGTATAAAGAAGCAATCAAGGCTCAAGGGGAGACAATAGTTTTATCTCCTTATGTTGATGCATATACAGGAGATATAGTTATTACCATATGTCGTATGCTTCCTGACGGCAAGAGCGTAATGGCAATTGATATGTCTCTTAACAGGCTTAAAAATATCGTTTCATATGCTCAGATGAAGGAAGGCAGCACCAACATGGTCATAGATGATACAGGAATGATCATCGCCCATGATAATGGTGCACTTGAGTATAAAAATGTAAATGATGTTTATACCATGCCCAATGACTTCATGGCTAAGCTTCATCAATATGATGAGTCTTATTTTGAAGCAACTATTGACGGAAAAGACTACATAGTATTGACCGATACCATAGTAGAAAATTGGCATATGATAATCCTGGCCAATAAGGTTAATCTTTTCTCAAATATATGGCGTGAATTGATGCTCAATGTACTTGTTTACGTTGTCATCTATTTAGCTATATTAGGTTCAAGTATATTCTCATTTATTAATGAAGGAAAGTATTACAAGCAGATTATTGCATTAAAAGAAGCAGAGACCAAAAAAGAATATGAGTCCGAACTTCTTAAGATAGAAAAAGAGAGTGCGGAAGCATCCAACAAGGCTAAGGGTGATTTCCTTGCACTTATGTCTCATGAGATTCGTACTCCAATTAATGCCATCATCGGTATGAACGAGATGGTTATAAGAGAGGCTAAGGAAGAGAATATTCAAGGTTATGCGAGCCATATCAAGTATTCAGGTAACGTACTTTTAGGACTTGTTAATACCATTCTTGACTTCTCCAAGATTGAGGAAGGTAAGATGGAGATTATTCCTGTTAAGTATTCTATCGCTCCTGTTTTACAACAGCTTATCTTTGCACTTAAACCTCGTATGAAGGATGATGTGGAATTCATTGTTGATGTTGATGAGAAGATTCCTTGCGAGATGGTAGGTGATTATGTTCGTGTGTCACAGGTTATTATGAACCTTTCTACCAATGCTATTAAGTATACTTCAGAGGGTAGCATAACTCTCACTGTAAAAGAAGTTGGCAGAAGCTTAAGTACAGTAGATATATATGTCAGTGTTAAAGATACCGGTAAGGGCATTAAGACTGAAGATCAAGAAAAGTTATTTGAATCATTTAGAAGACTTGATGAAGCTGAGCATCGTGATATCGAAGGAACAGGTCTTGGTATGACTATTGTTTCAAGACTTCTTGAGATGATGGATTCCAAGATTCATGTTGAGAGTGAATATAATAAGGGTTCGGATTTCTCATTTGTTATCAGACAGGGTATTGCCAATGCTGAGCCTATGGGCAAGTTTGAATTCTCGGAAAATCCGTCCGACAAAGTCTTCACCGAAGATCCTCTACAAGACGTTGTGTATGCACCTAAGGCAAGTATTCTTGTAGTTGATGACAATGATATGAATAGACTCGTTGCCACTAACCTTATGAAGCAAAATGGTATTGTACCAGATCTTGCTGAATCCGGATTCCAGGCTATAGAGATGATTAAGGAGATGAAGTATAACATTGTATTCCTTGATCACAGAATGCCCAAGATGGATGGTGTTGAGACACTCGCCAAGATGAAGGAAGAAAATATTATTCCTGAAGGAACTGTTATTATAGCGCTTACAGCCAATGCGATAGCCGGTTCCAGAGAGAAGTATCTCGAATACGGATTTAATGATTACTTATCCAAGCCTATAGATGCAAAAGAATTGGAAGCTATACTTAAAAAGTATATTCCCAAGGAACTTCAAGAGAATAAAAAGGATGGGGCAGCAGGCAAAACAACAGCCTCTAATACCGGTGCTTCAAAAACAAAGAGATTTGATGCAGATATTATTGAGCATGATACTCCAGCGAGAGATTTTGATGATCCCAGTGAATTGATTGAACGTATCAGACAGATAGGTATCGGTGTAGGCGCAGGATTATACTATTGCAACAGAGATGAGCAGTTCTATCTTAATCTCTTGTGTGACTATGCAGATTCATACGATAAAAAGAGACATGATTTAACCGAACTTGTTGATAAGCATGATTGGAACGAGTACGGAGTATTGGTTCATGCAGTTAAGAGCACATCCAAGACAGTAGGTGCGGATGATTTATATAATATGGCTAAGAAGCTTGAGGAAGCTGCCAAGAATTCTGATGAAACCGTCATTATGGCTGAACACAGCAAGATGATGGAAGAATACAAGGATATAGCCGAAAAGATTAAAAAGGTATTAAACGCCTAATTACGAAACGAGATTATACCTAATGAAGGAATTACTGAAAAATAAAAACTTGATTTGGGAATTATCCAAGAACGATTTTAAGAAGAGGTATGCTGGAAGCTCACTTGGAAGAGTATGGGCTTTTGTGCAGCCTCTTGTTACCGTCGTTCTTTATTATTTTGTTTTTGGTCTTATATTCCCCGGTAGAGCAACACTCGCTGCAAGCGATATCGATGTACCTTACGTACTCTGGCTTACAGCAGGTTTGGTGCCCTGGTTCTTTTTAAACGAAGCAGTTACTACCGGTGCCAATGCAATGAATGAATATAACTACCTTGTAAAAAAAGTGGTATTCAAGGTTGGCATTCTTCCTTTTATTAAGACCATCTCAGCTACTTTTATACATATCTTTTTCGTATGTGTATTGCTTGTTATGTACTTCGCATACAGATTCAAACCGAGTATTCAGTTAATACAGCTTGTTTATTATTCAGGATGTTTATTCATGCTGGTACTTGCTATTACATATACTACAAGTGCTGTTACGGTATTCTTTAAGGACTTACTTCAGATAATCAATATATTATTGCAGGTTGGTATGTGGGGTACACCCATACTTTGGCAGTTGGATAAGGTACCTGAGAAGTTGCAGCCTTTCTTTAGATTCAATCCCATCTACTATATAATCGAGGGCTATAGAAGTACGCTCTTTGAGGGTACCTGGGTTCATGAGAGATGGCTCGACACATTGGTATTTTGGGGAATTGTTGCACTCCTTTTTGCAATAGGAGCATATGTATTCAAGAAGTTAAGACCGTTATTTGCGGATGTTTTATAGTAAGGACACTTTGGTAAAAGTAGTATTTCCTTGATTAATTGGAGTTCATAAAAGTATTAATGAGTGAAGAAAAGAACTTAGAACAACAGAATATAGATAAGGACAGCGCTCCTGCGGAGTACGCAATCGAGGTTAAGAATGTAACCAAAATCTACTCTCTCTATAAGAGACCTTCGGACAGACTTATCGATACATTCCATCTTATGCCTTGGAAAAAGTATCCGAAGAATGAGGCACTCAAGGATGTATCATTCTCTGTGAAAAAGGGTGAGACAGTAGGTATCATCGGAACCAACGGCTCCGGTAAGTCAACCATTCTTAAGATCATTACAGGTGTACTTACTCCTACCAAGGGCGATGCAATCGTCAGAGGACGTATCTCTGCATTACTTGAACTAGGTGCAGGTTTTAACCAGGAATATACAGGTATAGAGAATGTGTACTTAAACGGTACAATGATGGGCCTTTCTAAAGAAGAGATAGAAAAGAAACTTCCTGAGATTCTCGAGTTTGCTGATATCGGAGATTATGTATATTCACCTGTTAAGACGTATTCATCAGGTATGTTTGTGCGTCTCGCATTTGCTGTGGCAATCAATATAGATCCTGAGATTCTTATCGTAGATGAGGCACTTTCCGTAGGAGACGTATTCTTCCAGGCTAAGTGCTATAGAAAGTTTGATGAATTCAAGCGTCAGGGTAAGACAATCCTTTTCGTATCACATGACTTATCAAGCATTGCAAAGTATTGTGACAGAGTAGTACTTCTTAATAAGGGCGATAAGCTTGGCGAAGGTTCACCCAAGGAAATGATAGACCTCTATAAGCAGGTACTTGTAGGTCAATTCAAGGAAGAGAATAAGCAGGTTGTAAGTGAAGGCCTTAATGACGATACACTTGAGTATGGTTCCAAGAAGGCAAAATATACAGGTTGCAAGATAATAGACAGTACCGGTAAGAACAATAACGTTATCTTGAAGGGTTCGACATTTAAGATAGTTGTTGATGCTGAGATTTTTGAAGACCTGGAGGCTCCGATATTTGCCTTTACATTCAAGAATGTTCAGGGTACCGAGATAACAGGTACCAATACCATGATTGAAAAGAGTATCACGGATGGCATTAAGGGTGGAACCAAGCTTACCATAGAGTTTACCCAGGATATGAATCTGCAGGGCGGTGAGTATCTTTTATCACTTGGTTTAACAGGATTCGAAAAGGGTGAATTCACTGTATATCACAGATTATATGATTGCATTAATGTTACGGTAGTATCTGACAAAGACTCGGTTGGATATTATGACATGAACTCTAAGGTTGACATAACATACAGATAGAAGGTTTACATAAGTGGATGATTTGAAGATTGGACAAGTAAATATAGATCTGTCTAAGTATCCCGGAGAGGATATATACACAGAGGGTGCGATAGAAGACAGACTCTTGAAGGTGAGTGAGAATAATGCACCTTCTTCTTTTCGTAAGATAGTAGAGGAGACTTCTGAATGGTCTTACCTCTATCATTTATCTCCCATAAGACAGAACATTGTATCATGGCTTCCCATTAAGAAGACTGATAAGGTTCTTGAAGTTGGAGCCGGTATGGGAGCAATCACAGGAGAATTATGTAAACTTGCTTCGTCCGTAGATGCAGTTGATCTTTCACTTAAAAGAAGCAAGGTTAATGCCAATAGAAATAAAGAGTACGATAATCTTTTGATCAAGGTTGGCAATTTCACTGATATAGAGCCTAATCTTGATACTGATTATGATTGGATTATGCTTATAGGTGTATTCGAATATTCTATCTCATATATGCAAAGTGACCATCCTTTTGAAGACTTCCTTAAGATACTAAAGAAGCATGTTAAGAGCGATGGACGTATAGTTATAGCTATCGAGAACAGACTTGGCATGAAATATTTTGCCGGTTGTATGGAAGATCATACATCAGGTTTCTTTGATGGTATAGAGAATTATGCCAAGGGAGGACAAGCTCGTACCTTCTCAAGAAAAGGTTTTGAAAAATTATTCGATAAGGTTGACATAACTAATTATCATTTCTACTATCCTTATCCTGATTACAAGTTGCCTCATACAGTTTTCTCTGACAAGAGATTACCTCTTCCGGGAGAGTGCAAAGACAATATTCGTAATTTTGACCGAGACAGATTATTGCTCTTTAATGAGGAAAATGCATATGATGGCATAATAGAGGATGGAGATTTCCCTACATTCTCCAATTCATATGAAGTAATCATCGGACCGGACGTTGAAGTTGACTATGCGAAGTTCTCTGAGGAAAGGGCCGATAAATACTGTATTTTAACCACAATCGTCAATTCAAAAGGACAGAATAATCAGTTGACCAAGCAAGTCAACAAGACTGCAATCTTCGAATCCGGCAAGGAACACATAGCAAATATCAAAAAAGCTCATGATGAACTCTCAAAAAGATATTGGGCTTCAGAATTGATCATCAACAGAGTTTTGAATTATGATCCTGAAGCAGGAAGTATCACTTTTGAGTATGTCGATGGAAGAACTCTTGAAGAGTTGATGGACGAAAAAGTAAAAAATAATGACAAACAGGGTTACATAACTTTGTTTGAAAAATATAAGAATGTCGTAGGATATAATACTGAACATCAGATTGAAGATACCGATATGATATTCTCCAATATCTTGGTCAACTCTGAGGGATGGCATCTTATAGATTATGAATGGTGTAACTTCACAACTCAGAATGTTAATAACACCATTGCCAGAGCAATAGCCAATTATCTTTTAGGCCCGGCGTACAGAGCAGTAGTCAAAGAATGGATTAATGAGGAATATACTTTTGATGAGGATTCGTTCCAAAAGAACATTCTTGGAGACAATGTAGGTATGCCTGATATCAGACATAATATAGGTAAGGGTGTATATAATCTTGATTATCTTCTCGACAGAGTAGCTGCCATGAATATAAAAGTCCAGGTGTATGAAGACTACGGCGACGGATTCAGAGAAGAGAATTCATACTATATGGTTGACATAAAAAAGCATGGTCCCAACATTGTTCTTAATCTTCCAATCAAAGAAGATGTCAAGAATTTGAGGGTTGATCCGGGCGATAAACCTATACGACTTTATGTAAACCAAGTTAAACTTAACGATAAGGATGTAACCAATTCAATGCTTGGCCTTTCCAAGAACGGTTGCATTGATATAAGAAGCTGCATCCAGAGAAACAATGTATTTACTTTTAGGAAAGACGATCCCCACATCAAGTTCACTCTTAAGAACTTAGGTGCGAAGGCAGGAGATACTTTGACAATAGATTGTAGAGTAGAGAATATACTGTAATATGATTGTACTCAGTGTTTTAGTCACAATTCTATATCTCTTGGTAGTCCCGTTTTGTATCGGGATTAATTTCACCCGCTTTTTTGACAAGAAATACAATACAATAGGCAATATTCTGACAATCGGTTTTATAACTGAACTGGTTATTTTTCAGCTTGTTTATCTCTTTGCATATTTTGGCAAAAGTAATTTTCTATATATCTGCAATATTTTTACCATTGCGATAGTTTTTTGCTCAATCGGATTTTCAATAAAAGCTTTCCAAAGCGTCAAGCAGATTACTTTACCCAAGATTGGAATCGGATTTTTTGTATTCGTAATAATCAATATTTTGATGGTTGTTATGAGAAATCTCTATGGAGTTAACGACGGTGACGATGCGTATGTACTCGGCAACGCATTAACTGTTCTTACTAACGGAGATCTTTTTAGGACCGATTATTATACGGGTCTTGCTATATCATCGAAGAGTTATTTAAGGCACCTTCTGGCCTCCAATCCCATATTTATAGCATATCTTGCAAATATGACGAAGATTCATCCGACTATTCTGGCACACAGAGTACTCGGAAGCTTTTATATTGTTCTTCACAATGTGATCATTCTTAATATCGCAAGACTCTTATTTGATAAGGATGAGGAGAAAGAGTATGGATACCTGTTTGCTTCATTGGTAGCATTCATCACAATGTGGGATTTCCATTCGTATCTTACGGATTCCACATTTATTTTAACCAGAGCATGGCAGGGCAAGTCGATGTTTTGCTCGATAATAATTCCTTTTACCATAGAGATGTTTTTGATAATCGGAAGGGATTATGCAAAAGGCGAATTCCCTGAGATTCCAAGATACAGTAATAAATTATTATCAATAATTAATCCTAAGCTTAATGGAGACTCTAATAAATACAGATACCACAAGGTAACTGTTAAAGACATATACTATCCGATCATTACTTATCTGTGTATCGCATCGGTAGCCATGACTCCGGGCGCGATAGTATTGTTTTCAATATTTGTTTTTATACTAGCGTTATGGACGAGTATAGCAACCAAAAAGGCTGAAATAATGGTTAAGACGCTATTGTTTTTATTGGTACCGATGATCGTATTTGGAATTATATATTTTAAGTATTGCAGAATACTGTATTAGAGATATGTTAGAGAACATTCAGACTCCAATTGAAATACTTAAGTTATATTCGGGCAATGCGACTTTTATGCTTATGTTTATCATCGCACTGGTGTATCTGTGGTGCTTTGAAAAAGACAAGGTAAAAAAAGCCGTTCTTGTTTTTGCGTCTGTAACAGCTCTCGTTCTCTTCGTATTTCCTCCCTTTGCATATATTTTTATGGAAAAAGCAGGGGAAGCGAGCACATATTACAGATTCTTGTGGCTCGTTCCTTCGACAATAGTTTCAGCATATGCAATAGTCAGAATCATCTCGAGAATTAAAAAAGTATATATTAAGTTTATTGTTTTTATTCCCATAATCGTATGCATCATGATCGGTGGCGTATATATGTACGATGCGCCCGTATTTATCAAGTCGAGCAATGCGTATCAGATTCCCGATGATGTTAAGGAAATATGCGATGAAATCATTAGCGAGAACAGAGAAGTTGGTGCAGTATTCCCCGAGGAGATTTTACAGTACCCTCGTCTTTACTCCGCATACATCGTAATGCCTTACGGCTTCGAGACATTGCAATTCGGTAAGGGCGATGCGGAAGAGATACATAATGAGATGGTAAAAGAAACTATCGATGTAAAAACTCTGGCAAATCTCTGTGAGGAAAGAAAACTTCATTACATCATTCTTAATCAAAACAGAATTCTGGATGATGATTTTTCTAAATACAATTTTGAATTCGTTGGGCATTATGGCAACTACGATTTATACAAGAGTACTACGGCTTTCTTCGGACAGTGGGAAGACTACGAAGATTGGTTAAAAGAAAATGGCAAAGAAGATTAATACCAAGATATTAAAAGGGATGGGGCTGCTTCGAATAGAAGATGCCATGTCCTTTTTTACACATGTATCCGAAAAAACTGCATCCAAGCATAGAGAGATTAATGTTGAAACTTTCGAGCTTCATAAGCCCAGACTCAGAAACGGATATATTGAGAGGCAGCATGATCTCGAGAATATGTATTTTGGATCGCAGAGAAACCTTTTATCCAAGTGGTTTTTAGGCGGAAGAGATATAGTAGCAGCCAGGAATTCTTGCGAAGTTATCGCGGTATATAATTCGCTGGTTGCACTTGGCAAGAAGGGTGATGACTATTCATTTCCAAACCTTCTTTATTATTTTGAAAAGAAAGCTACGATTCTTAAGGGATACTTTGGCACATCAATCCTTGGAGTAGTTAACTACTATAAAAAGAATGGCTACGATTACGAATACGTTGTTGCCAAAAATATCACTGAGGAAAACGTAAAAAGAATAGAAGATAAATATCCGACTTATGTATTCATGTCATATAACAATACAGAGAACATATTGGATATGATTCACACAATGAGTATTACCCGTGATGAGAAGGGATTCTTCATTCATAATTCGTATTGCAAGGACGAATGGTATCCCACACTTTACGAAGCAGTAGTAAGATATAATGAAGATTATAAGATGAAGTCGAGACCTATTATAGTTATAGGTGTTGGATCACCAAAGGATTAATAGATTAGTTCTTTTTTGTGGGTATAAGTATATAAAAAGAATTCTCAAATAACGAGAAAAAATAGAAGAAGAAAAAAGATATGAAAATGAAAAACAGAAAATATAACAGAATACCTGCGATACTCTTAGTATTTCTTACAGTACTCGCAATGTTTGGATGTCAGAAAAACTTCTCATATAATTACGAGAATAACCCTGTTCAGACACCCAATGGAACAGGCTACAATATCAATGCGGACATTTCGTTCAGCGCATCAACATCGTCCGAAGAAAATAATCAGGAGAGCGGGGAAGAAGAGAAAAAGCAGGATGAGCAGGATGAAGATTCTGATTCTGAATCCAGCGGGAACGCAGGCCATGAAGAAGAAGGTAATGTCGAAACACCTGATTTTCCTAATATTAACAATGACTCCACAAATACTTCAGATAGTGGTAATAGTGTTGATAATAGAGATACTGTAGATTCGAACACTCAGCTTGCTGTAGAAGAGAGTGGAGAATATTCATCCAAGGATGAAGTGGCTCTCTACATCCATACGTACGGACATCTTCCTTCCAACTATATTACCAAGAATGAAGCCAAGAACTTAGGATGGGACAGTAGCAAAGGAAATCTATGGGATGTTGCACCCGGCAAGAGCATTGGCGGCGATAAGTTCGGCAACAGAGAAGGACTTCTTCCTAAGGCTGACAAGAGACAATACTACGAATGCGATATTGATTTTGATGGTGGTTATAGAAACGAAAAGAGAATAATATATTCCAATGATGGGCTTATATATTACACCGGAGATCACTACAATTCATTCACTCAGTTATATTAGCTGTATTTCAGATGGATAGAATTAAAAAGTAATAAGAGAAAAAAATATAGCAATTAGGAAATATAGAAATAAATAAAA
>JAEEQX010000046.1 GCA_016285575.1 Lachnospiraceae bacterium | reverse complement strand
ATTCAAATGATACGAGTGTCAGGTTAATATCCATAATATCCTTTGCTTATTACCTAACGTCTTTAACGACTGTCACACGTTCGAGTAAGGTATCATATATTAGTATGCAGCAGACATTGTTCGAAAAGTCGACGTATTGTTCATCTCCTACATATACGGTATCAAAATAACTTTCATTATTGGCTGTCGGAAGTACATAGAGATAATCTGCTTTGGATACTTTTACTCCGTATGTTTTTTCTTGCGGAGATTTAAGCACCGTATTGTTTTTGATTATCCAAGTGCCGCCGGCATTAAGAGCTTCTTCGCTCACATTGCATTTTAATAGATAGTTATATACAGCTTCTTCATTGCGTTCATCGTCCGCATGATATGTAACTGTATAGACAAGCCCGGTGTACTTATCGCCGAGTGATAATAACTCATCTGCGCTAAGGCTTTCTGCTTTATACATCAAAACATTATGATTGTATTTTGTAACGCTTCTATCATATATCTCATATCCTGCGTTTCCTCTATGGTCAGCAAGAGCATAGTTATCTTTAAGATAAGTACTTAAGTACTTAGATATTTTTTCTGCTCCGTATGCATTGGGATGCGAAGCGTCACACATATCTTTTGATTCGACAAAATCAATCTCATCAAGAATGTTATTGATATCAACATGCTTGATACCAAGTGTATCAAGATATGCATAACATCCGTTTAACTTACCGCGTGATGTGATGTCGTATACCTTGGGAGTTGCGACAACTAATATTTCGAAACCATTCTCATCGGCAAGTTTTTTCATTTCATCAACCCAAGCACGATTTTGTTCGCTTATCTCAAGAACATATTCGCTATTAAGTGAATCTTCTTCGAAGGCTCCGTCATTCCAACAATCAGGAGTGAAACTAAATCCCAAAGTATCCTTGTATTCATTGGTATCATAAAAGTCGTACTTTTTAAGTTCCTTATATCTGCCGTGAATTATTGGCCAGCGAAGATAATAATCAGTTAATTTGTTGTTGGCTGATTTCTCATTGGGCGGAACGATATCGTTAACAAGATCTACGTAATTTTGTGATTGATTTAAAGAAATGGTATTTCTGTAGAGATTGCCCTCGAGATCATAATGATCATGGAAAAAATAAGTTGCGGATAAAACAACAACTTTAGGAGACTGCTTTTTGATGAATTCTTTTACAAAATAATAAGAGGCATTTCGATCCTGTCCTGCAACGGATGCGTTAAAAGAAGCGATACCCTCTTCTTCCCATAAAATTGCGGGATTGATACCGTTATAAAAAACGCTTGGACCAAAAAATGCCACGTCAACTGTATTATCATTTAACTCGTACATCTGCTTGGTGGATGAGAAATAATCACCCGTCGTATCCTTCCAATTGAGAACCTTGTAAGTTCCAATTAAAAAGGCGGATAAAAGAAGCAAAAATACGATAATAACAAGTATTCTTTTTATACATGAATTTTTCATGTTTAATTTCCCTCGAATACGCGCTTAATCCACTAAATCGTAACACAAAATCGCATAGACTGTAAACACATATTGTGATAAACTTCTATATGTTACAAAGAAGGCAAAAAAGAATGAGTATGACACAGGAAGAAAAGTTCATTAAGATGACCACAGAGCCCGTCCAATCTTTGGTTGGGCGCCTTGCTGTTCCTACGATTCTCAGTATGCTTGTAACATCCTTTTACAACATGGTTGATACCTACTTTGTAGGCAAGATTAATACATCTGCATCAGGCGCCGTTGGAGTCGTATTTTCGCTTATGGCTATCATACAGGCGTTTGGATTTATGTTTGGACATGGCTCAGGCAATTTCCTCGCAAGAAAACTAGGTGAACAAAAAGAAGAAGAGGCAAAAGTAATCGCTAACGCAGGATTCGTTTTTGCATTTTCATTTGGAGTGATATTTGCGATAGTCGGTCTTCTTAATCTTGACAGACTTGCGTATATGCTTGGTTCTACAGACACTATCCTCCCATATGCAAGAGCATACATGGGTCCCATTCTTATAGGCGCGCCATGGATGATGTCTTCGATTGTTCTTAATAACGAGATTCGTTATCAGGGTAATGCCAAGACCGCAATGGTTGGTATTATGGCCGGAGCAGTCATCAATATAGGACTTGATCCGCTTCTTATGTTCGTATTTAAGCTTGGAATAATGGGTGCAGCCATAGCTACCGTCAGTGGCCAGGTGGTTAGTTTTGTTCTTTTGCTTTTAGCAACAAGAAAAGCCGGAAATATTAGAATTACATTAAAAAAGAATCCGTTTGCATTCAAATATCTTTGGGAGATAGTTGCAGGTGGCTTGCCTTCACTATTCAGACAGGGTCTTGCGAGCATATCGGGCATTCTTCTTAATGTTGTTGCTAAAAAAGTTGCTGCTCCTGCAATGGCAGATGCTGTAATTGCTGGTATGGCGATTGTATCTAAAATTAGTATGTCGCTTAACTCAGCGGTTATCGGATTCGGTCAGGGCTTTCAGCCTGTGTGCAGCTTCAATTTTGGCGCTGCCAAGTACAAGAGAGTTAAGGATGCATTCTTTTTCTCTGTAAAAGTATGCGCGGCTCTTATGGCGGTTATCGGATCATTGTGCTTTATATTTGCTCCTTACATTGTTCCTTTGTTTAGAAAAGGCGATCCCATTGTTGCAGAAGTAGGAGCGTTTGCGCTACGAGCACAGTGTGTAACATATGTATTCGGAGTATGGATTATACTTACCAATATGCTTCTTCAGGCATCGGGTAGAGCGTTTGGTGCGACATTTATATCTTCATGTCGTTCAGGACTCTGCTTTATACCTGTTATATTAATTCTTCCCTCGTTTTTGGGACTTACAGGAGTACAGATTTCTCAAGCTGTAGCTGATATGATAGCATTCTTCATATCATTTGGCGGATGTTTAATCTTTTTAGGCAAGTTAGACCAAATGGCTAAGCGCGAGGAAGAAAAAAGTGAGACAACAAATTGAAAAAAAGATTCTCTGTTAAAAACGTAATACTGGTATATTCGATTATTACTTTTTTCGTTGCTGCGATATCATTTGCAGTATCGTTTTATTTTTCGCGTGCCGTTAATCTAGGCAGTGAAGAGGGCGACGAACATTATGATAAGTATTACGTTATGATTACTTCTGAAAAAGATTCGGACTTTTGGCAGTCTATATATAAGGGCGCGTACGAGACAGGAAAAGAAAACGGAATATATGTTGAACTTCTCGGAGATAACCTTACCAAGATATATTCTGATACAGAACTTATGAATATAGCTATCAATTCCAAGCCTGACGGAATTATAGTGTATGCCAATGAGAGCAAAGATATGACTTCTCTTATCAATACTGCAGCCAGCAAGGGCATTCCTGTTGTTACAGTATATGGCGATTGCGCCAATTCTTCCAGATGCTCTTTTGTAGGAGTGGATGGATTTAAACTTGGTAAGGAATATGGTAAGAGAATCGTTAATATTATTAACGACGGTTCTGCGTGGGACCCTGAAGATAAGGATGCTCATGATCATCTTGATGTAGCGGTTTTGGTAGACAGTTTCTCTGATAACAATAACCAGATGCTTGTATGGTCAGGCATTCAGAATGCCATAGAAACTGATAATAATACTGAGGTTAAGATTAACCTTGAATTAAAATACATCAACAACTCCAGTCCTTTTACAATAGAAGAATCCGTTCGAGATATTGTTAAAAACAGTGATTTGGCAGACGTAATCATATGTCTTAATGGAACCAACACCAACTATGTATATCAGACCATGATTGACCTTAACATGGCGGGTCGTTCAGTTGTATTCGGATATGATGACAATGAATCGATTCTTCGAGGAATACTTCGAAACAATATTCATTTCACCATGTCAGCTGATACCTATAAGATGGGTTCAGATTGCGTCATGGCCCTAAAGGAATACTCGGAAAGTGGATATACCAGCCAGTTCGTGTTGGCAGATGTTACTACTATTGATAGCAGTAATATTTTAAAATACATATCCGAGAGTGGGGAGGTGCTTCATGAAGAATAAGCTCTCCCAAAAGATGATTCCTCTTAGACTTAAACTCTCAGGAATATTCATCATGGCAAGTATTCTTATATTTGTCGTTAACGTGATGTTAATGCTTGGTATTAACAATATGTCCGTTAAGATGGACAGGGTATATCGAGACAACTTAGCACTCAACGAATTATCAGGTGCACTTGATGATGTTCAAAACAACATGACTGAATATCTTTTCACCAAGACCACTGACTCACTTGAGGATTATTATAAGAGTGCACAAAATTACAAGGACCTTTATCAGACTCTTAACGGTAAGGTTACGGGTGATAAGTATGACATGATGGAGCGAAATATTCGTAACATGTCAGAACAGTACCTGATACTTACTGATAATGCTATCGAAGCTAAGCGTAAAAGAAACGTTGAAGAATACAGTATGGAATACGATAAGGCTACGGAGATTCGTAACTTTATTGATACTTATATCAACAGCCTTAACAATGAGAGATTTAAGAATAACTCCATATTCTTCAGTATGTTAATTGCTGACTTTAGGGTATTCGAAATTGTCAGCATGATTGTTATGTTCATCGCACTCGTCGGAAGTGCCATATTTGTTATTGCATTTACAAGTAGCGTTACGAAGCCCGTCAACAATCTGGCGGTTGCGGCAGATGAAGTTGCAAAAGGTAATTTTGAGATAGAGACGCTTCCTATTTCATCCAACGATGAACTTGGTGTAGTTACGGGTGCTTTTAACAAGATGGTTGTCAGCATAAGACAATACATCGAGCAGATTAAAAACAATATGGAGAATGAGCGTCGTCTTAAGGAAAACGAACTTAAGATGGAGACTTCTCTTAAGGATGCACAGCTTAAATACCTTCAGGCGCAGATTAACCCGCATTTCCTTTTTAACACACTTAATGCAGGCGCACAGCTTGCGATGATGGAGGATGCGGAAAAGACATATAATTATATTCAAAATACAGCAGCATTTTTCAGATATAATGTTCGTGAAGGTAACACAACAGTTACACTTGATGATGAGATTAATCTTATCGATCATTATATCTATATTCTCAATGTTCGTTTTTCGGGTGATATAAAATATGAAAAGAACATCGAGACCAAGACCAAGAATGTTCCGATGCCCAGCATGGTCTTGCAACCCATTGTGGAGAATTCCATTAATCATGGTATTAAGGAAATGGAGGGTAAGGGCAAGATTATACTTCATGTATATGAAAAAGATGATGATGTGTATGTCAGCATCAAGGATAACGGAAGCGGTATGACGCAGGAAATGATTGATAAGGTATTATCCGAAAAACTCAAGGAAGAGGAGAAACCCGCACCTGCAGGAGCGCATGGTATCGGCATGGATAACGTTATCAAGCGTATCAGATTATTTACTGAGAGAGAAGACAGTATTAACATATTAAGTGAAGGCGAAGATATGGGTACTGAAGTAATAATTAGATTAAAGAAATCGGAGACGGTTAATGTATAAGATTATGATTGCCGATGACGAAGGCATAGTCATCGATTCCTTAAAGTTCATATTGGAAAAAGAATTCGGCAAGGAATGTACCATAGAGTATGCCAAGACCGGACGAAGTGTTATCGAACTTGCAGAAAACTATCGCCCTGACATTGCAGTAATGGATATTCAGATGCCGGGCATTAATGGTATTGAAGCGATGAAGCAGATTCGTGTTAACAACAAGGATGTTGTATTCATCGTTATGAGTGCATACGATAAGTTCGATTATGCTACAGAGGCAATTAAGCTTGGAGCACTTGATTACATCACCAAGCCCATGGAAAAGAATAAGATTATATCCGTTGTTAAAAAAGCGATGGATATTATTGATAAGGAAAGAGCCAAGAGAAGTAACGACCTTCTTGTTATGGAAAAACTCGAGATGGTTGTGCCCATGCTTGAGAGTGGTCTTATCTACAGTATCTTTTTACAGGACAAATTCTCCGATGAAGCATTAAACTATAAAACCATTCTTAATATCAAAGAAGAGTATGGTTATATGATGACGGTTGAATGGGGCGACTCTGTCGACGAAGAATTCTCATCATTAACCAATGCCATTGGAAGTGGTGTTAAGTTACAAAATCATGATTCGGCACTCAGATCTTATCTCAAGGATTTTTCACAAGGCATAGTTGGCAATATTATGTCCAACAAGGTTGCAGTATTGGTTCCTTATGAAAAGCCCACAATGGATCTTAATGAACGTAATGCTTTAGTTGAGCGAACAAGAGAGTTCACAAGAAACCTGCATAATAAGTTAGGCGTTGACTTCAAAATGGGTATCGGAGGAGTCAAGGAATTCGCTAAGATGCATGAGTCATATGACGAAGCACTTAAGGCACTCATTAATGGTAAGGCCAGAGTAGTACATGCGGATGACTTGGAACTTAGATGCGAATACGAAGCCAATTATCCTGTTGCAACTGAAAAGAAGATGTTCGAGATGGTTGAAAAGGGAGACTATGTCAGAGCAGCCAATGCGGCCGGTGAATTCTTCGATTGGATGCAGGAAAACTTCACCGACAGTATTATGGATATTCGTCTCAAGGTTTTGGAATTCGTATTATATTCAGAAAGACTTCTCTATGTTAAGGGCGGCCGTACATACGAATTCAAGTCGCGTACGGATTATATTCCCAGCGTTATGGGAACTGAAAACCTTAATGAGTTAAAGAAGTGGTTTCTTGATAAGATAACCGATATCAGTAAAAAGATTGGGAATAGTAAAAACGATAAGTCAGAATCACTTATAGAAAAAGCGGAAGCATATATTGATTCCAATTATATGAAAGAAATCTCTCTTGATGATGTATCAAGTTACTGCAATATTTCTTCCTATTATTTTAGTAAGCTTTTCAAGCAGGAGACAGGAGAGAACTACGTAGAGTATCTTAATAAAGTAAGAATAGAGAATGCAAAGAGACTTCTTAACGAATCGGATTCTTCCATAAAAGAAGTATGCTATTCGGTAGGATTTTCGGATCCCAATTATTTTTCAAGAGCATTCAAAAAGTATGAAGGAGTTACACCCAGTGAATACAAAGAAGCTAAAGTATAACAATATCATCAGAATGATTGCGACACTTTTGTCGTTCGTTCTTTTATACACACCCGTTATAGGATGTACAGATAACAATAATGTGGCTGTTAATGAAGTTAAAAAAGATGAAGAAGATTCCATCGAGATAGGCATGGCATTTGACTCATTTGTTATCGAGAGATGGCAAAGAGACAGAGATGTATTCGTATCCACTGCCAAGGAACTTGGTGCAGAGGTTAACGTGCAAAATGCCAATGGTGATATTGAAGAGCAAAAAAAGCAGATACAGTATTTTATCAATCAAGGGGTTGATGTAATAGTAATCATATGTATCGATGCAGATTCGCTTAATGACGTTGTTAAGAAAGCAAAAGATGCGGGTATAAAAGTTATCGCATACGACAGAATAGTTAGAAATTCTGATATTGATCTTTACATATCTTTTGATAATGAAACTGTAGGTACACAGATGGGCGAGGCGCTTATCGATGCAGGATTATCCGAAGGCGATAACGTATTGATGATAGGTGGTTCAACTGTTGACTATAACGTTCCGGTTCTCGAAGAAGGATTCAAAAAAGTTATGACAGATAATGGAGTCATCATAAAAGATCAGGTTCACTGTGATGGATGGAGAGCGGAACTGGCAGCAGATTACATATATGATAATCTTGATAAGGTACGTGAAGCAGATGCGATAATGTGTGGTAATGATAACTTGGCAAGTCGTGTTGTATCCGTTCTTGCAGAACAGCGTCTTGCAGGTAAAATACTCGTTACAGGACAGGATGCAGATGTTGAAGCGTGTCAGAGAATAGTTGAAGGCACACAGCTTGTTACCATATATAAGCCTACTGAATCACTCGCAGCCAAGGCAGCGGAGTGTGCTATCAAGTTGGCCAACGGAGAAGACCTTGGCGCAACAGAAACCATGAATGATGGTACATATGATATTCCCTATATCAGCCTTGATACCATTCCCGTGACGGAGTCCAATATGGATGAAGTCATTATAAATGGGGGCTTCCACACAAAAGAAGATGTATATTTGAACCTGTAATTTTCTTATATAATATGTAAAAAACACAGAATAATCCGTATAGCATTTTTTTGTTATCACTTGCGTATGCTGACAAAATATTGACAGCATACGCTTTTTTAAATTTTCCAACTTGTCAAAAAATTGAAGAAACATGTTAATTAATTTCAAAAAAGGTATGGTAATCTCTAACCATAGACATGAGATAACTCATGTGAGAACCATTTAATTTTTTACGGAGGTAAAGAAATGAAAAAAAGATTACTCAGTGCAGTTCTTGCAACAGGTTTAACTGCAGCTACACTCGCTGGCTGTCAGACAAGTGTAACACCCGCTACACCCGCTACACCCGATCCCGATCCCGCTCCTACAGGTGATGTAGATCCCGATCCCGCTCCCGCAGCAGATGGCGAAACAAAGAAGGTTGGTGTTGCAATGCCTACCAAGGATCTCCAGAGATGGAACCAGGATGGCGAGAACATGGAGAAGAAGCTTAAAGAAGCTGGATACGAAGTTGACATTCAGTATGCTTCTAACGATGTAAATACTCAGGTTACTCAGATCGAGACAATGATCGCTGGTGGTTGCGACGTACTCGTTATCGCTTCTATCGAAGGTGATTCACTTGGAACAGTTCTTGCACAGGCTAAGGAAAAGAACATTCCCGTTATCGCTTATGACCGTTTGATCATGAACTCAGACGCTGTTACATACTATGCAACATTCGATAACAAGCTCGTTGGTACAAAGCAGGGCCAGTACATCGAAGAGAAGCTTGGTCTTAAGGAAGGCAAGAAGGGTTACAACATGGAGATCTTCACAGGAGATCCCGGTGATAATAACGCTAGATTCTTCTACGGCGGTGCTATGGAAGTTCTTAAGCCCTACATCGACAACGGCCAGATCACAGTTCCTTCAGGACAGATCGAATTCAAGGATGTTGCTACAGCTGAGTGGAAGTCAGAAAACGCTCAGACAAGAATGGAAGCTATCCTTTCCAAGAACTATGCTAAGGGTGAGAAGCTTGATGCAGTTCTTTGCTCAAACGACTCTACAGCATTCGGTGTAGCTACAGCACTTGCTAATGGTTACACAGGTGATTATCCTATCATCACTGGTCAGGACTGCGATAAGCCCAACGTTAAGTTGATGCTTGAAGACAAGCAGGCTATGTCAATCTTCAAGGATACACGTACTCTTGCTGATAAGACAGTTGAAATGGTTGACGCTATCCTTAAGGGTGGTGAAGCTCCTGTTAACGACACAACAACATATGACAATGGTGATCATGTTGTTCCTTCATACCTTTGCGAGCCTGTATTTGCTGATAAGTCTAACTACAAAGAGCTCTTAATCGACTCAGGTTACTACACAGAGGATGATTTAAAGTAATTAATAAGTAAATACCCATTTACAAATACATATGTTAGGTCCCCTTTTTAGGGGACTTAACTATGTAAGCCATAGATTGAAAATAGTGACGTAAATATTTTAGATTATAAAAATTGGAGGGATAAAATTGGCTAAGATATTACTTGAAATGCAAAATATTACCAAATTATTCCCGGGCGTTAAAGCACTTGACAATGTCAATCTGCAGGTGGAAGAAGGAGAAATCCACGCTCTCGTTGGTGAGAACGGTGCCGGCAAATCGACATTGATGAACGTTTTAAGCGGTATCTATCCCTACGGTACATACGAAGGTAAGATACTATACAACGGTGAAGAATGTAAATTCACGAACATTAAGGACAGTGAAGCACTCGGAATAGTAATCATTCATCAGGAGCTTGCACTTATTCCTTATATGTCGATAGGAGAGAACATGTTCTTGGGTAACGAGATCGGTCACTCCTGGAAAATAGATTGGACTGAAACATACGGTAAGAGTGATGAGTACTTAAGAACAGTCGGACTTAATGAATCATCACGTACCTTAATTAAAGATATAGGCGTTGGTAAGCAGCAGCTTGTAGAGATTGCAAAAGCACTTGCCAAGAATGCCAAACTTCTTATTCTTGATGAGCCTACCTCATCCCTTAACGAAAAGGAATCGCAGGAACTTCTCGATTTGCTCCTTAAGTTCAAGAAGGAAGGTATGACATCAATCATCATCTCACACAAACTTAACGAGATATCATACGTAGCAGATAAGAT
Source organism: Lachnospiraceae bacterium (assembly GCA_016285575.1). Lineage (GTDB taxonomy): Bacteria > Bacillota > Clostridia > Lachnospirales > Lachnospiraceae > UBA3766. Next base: position 5,996 of record JAEEQX010000046.1, on the reverse strand, counting down.
TACTGTTATCAGAGATGGATCTACCATCGAGACACTTGTAAAAGGTCAGGATGATATTTCCGAGCCTCGTATCATTCAAGGAATGGTTGGTCGTGAATTAACCAACAGATTTCCCAAGAGAGAAAAGCATATCGGAGAAGTTAACTTCGAAGTTAAGGATTGGAATGTATATCATCCAATTTACAGTGAGAAAAAGATTATCGATCATGTAAGCTTCAATGCACGAAAAGGTGAAATCCTCGGTATTTCCGGACTCATGGGTGCCGGCCGTACAGAACTCGTAATGAGTATCTTCGGTAAGAGTTACGGCGAAAAGATTTCAGGACATATATACAAAGACGGACAGGAGATTCATCTTAACACAGTTAGAGAAGCGATCAATAATAAGATTGCATATGTTACCGAAGACAGAAAAGGCAACGGTCTTATCTTAAGCAACTCAATCAAGTTTAACACTACACTTGCAAACCTTGGAGGAGTAAGTTCCAATGGTGTTATCAACAAGGATAAGGAATATGCGGTTGCCGTTGAATACAAGGAAAAACTTAAGACCAAGTGTCCTACCGTTGAGCAGTTCGTTGGCAACTTAAGTGGTGGTAACCAGCAAAAAGTACTTCTTGCAAAATGGATGTTTGCAGGACCCGATGTCTTGATTCTTGATGAGCCTACTCGTGGTATCGATGTTGGCGCAAAGTACGAAATTTACTGCATCATGAATCAACTCGCTGATGAAGGAAAAACAGTTATCATGATATCTTCCGAGATGCCAGAACTCCTTGGTATGTGTGACAGAATATATGTCATGAACGAGGGAAGAATGGTCGGAGAGATGGATGGCTCTGAAGCAACTCAGGAATCCATCATGGCATGCATCATGAAAAACGAAGCAGTATAGAATTATTTAGTGACAACTCATTAATCTATTAAAAAGGAGAAGAGTAATGGAAAAGAAGAACGACAGCGTAAAAGTTGTTGATTTTATCAAAAAATATGCAATGATTATCATTTTTGCGGCCGTTTTGACATTTTTTACGATAGCAACAAAAGGTATAATCTTATCACCCGTTAACGTAAGTAATATCATTTCGCAGAACGCATATGTATTTGTTCTTGCAACCGGTATGCTTTTATGTATCTTAACCGGTGGTAACATCGATCTTTCAGTTGGATCGGTAGTATGTTTCGTAGGTGCTATAGGAGCCAAACTCATGATTGATGCAGGATTACCTTGGCCCTTAGCAGTTTTGATTATGTTTTCAATCGGTACACTTATCGGTGCTACACAGGCTTTCTGGATTGCATATGTTCGTATCCCGCCGTTCATCGTAACACTTGCAGGTATGCTTATGTTTAGAGGTCTTTCAAACGTAGTACTTGATGGACTTACAGTTCCAATCGGTAAAAAAGTTGGATTTATCAAGTTCTTTGGTGGTGGAGCTGATTGCTACATTCCCAGCCCTGCAATAACATTTGTTACAGGTCAGGAACCTAATTTAAAAACTTTCTCATTTAATATAGTCTGCATGATAATAGGCTTACTTGCAGTAGTTATCTTTCTTGCACTTCAGATTATCGGAAGAGGCAAGAGACTTAAAAAGCAATACGAAGTTGAAAAGATGCTTCCTTGGGTAATAAAGCTTGTTCTTATTTCAGCAGTTATAGTTGCACTTACAGTTTTGCTTTCGCTTCACAAGGGACTTCCCAGCGTACTTATTATAGTAATGATAGTAATCGTTGTTTACTCATACATTACCAATAATACAACAACAGGACGTTACTTCTATGCAGTCGGTGGCAATGAGAAGGCAACAAGACTTTCAGGTATTAATACCAACAAGACATTCTTCCTTGCATACACCAACATGGGATTTCTTGCATCACTTGCCGGTATGATCGTAATCGCTCGATACACATCCGCTCAGCCTACATCAGGTACTAACTTCGAGATGGATGCCATCGCTTCATGTTTCATCGGTGGTGCATCTGCATACGGCGGAATCGGTACAGTTCCCGGAGCTATCATTGGTGCTTCACTTATGGGTGTTATTAACCTTGGTATGCTTCTCCTTGGTGTCGGACCTGATATGCAGAAGGTTATCAAAGGTGGCGTACTCCTCTTTGCAGTCATCTTAGACGTAGTATCCAAGAGAGGCTTCAAGCTTTTAGCTAAGAACTAATTATAAAACTTGAAATATTCAAATAAACAACCAGACAAATTTAAACTTAATATAAATCCTTAAGAATAAGTTTAGGTTTTGTAACAACAACAAAAAGAGAGTCGGCGATGGCCGACTTTCTTTTTTGTGCTAACTATTCGATTGAGTTTGTCCCCTATAAAAATATAAAGAGATATGATAAAATATGTAACTGTGTGAATTAATAGTTGGCATATCCAATCACCTCACACGATTATCTACTTACGTCGGAGGGCATAATGAGCCAGAAGAAAAAGATTTTGGAAAAAAGAAGAAGAGAGGCGGAGCTAAAAAAAGCAGCTGCTCAAAAGAAGATGACGCTTATAACTGTGGTAACGATTTTTGCATTGGTAGTATTGGTTATCGCAGGAGCACTTGCGTTTGATGCCATAAAGAAAAAAGCCAACGAAGTTAATTATTCCGCCGGACTTGAAGAGAACGGATATATTAAGGGTGTTAATGTTGACAAGTATATAAAACTTTGCGAGTTCGATCATCTTAATACCAATCCCAAGGATTACTATCCTTCGCAGGAAGAAGAGGATGAATACATAGCTTCGATTATTGACGCTAATCCGGATTATTCAGAGGAAAAAGATATCGTAGTTAAAACTGCAGATACAGTCAACATTGATTTTGTCGGAAAAGTTGATGGTGTTATGTATGAGGGCGGTAGTACAGACAACAAGGGACTTAAATGTCAGATAGGTTCCGATATGCTTCCGGGAGATTTGGAGAGTAAGATTGTCGGACATAAGACCGGCGAGACATTTGATGCAACTGTTCATTTCCCTGATGACTTTGCTAATGAAGAAATAGCAGGCAAGGATGTAGTATATACAGTTACAGTAAATGGTATGTATAAGGATGGCGAATTCAATGATGAGTTCGTTAAGAAATACTTAAGCGGTGAGAATGCAACAAGTGCTGAGGCTTACCTTAATGCGTACAGAATGGATATTGCTAAAGATAATTTTGCAACATATCTTAAGGACTTTATTATTTCAGAATCTGAAGTTATAACATATCCTACTTCATATACAAAAAAAGTTCAGAAGCTTATGAAGAACAAAGAACTTGAGCAGTTCAATGCTATCAATGAAGCTTATTCCAACATAAATGGAAAGCCCATATACGACAGCATACTTGATATGAGAAATATGACTCAGTCAGAATACGATGAGCATATTAAGTCCGTAGCAAGAGATGAGGTAAAAAAGAATCTTGTATATCAGGCACTCGCTCAAAAGTATTCAGTAACAGTTACTGATGAAGATATGGATGCTTGCGTAAGTTCACTTGGATTTGCTGAGAGTGGATACGAGACAGCAGTAGCCAGATACGGAGTACCTTACGTTAATCAGCAGGCAATCATCGTTGCAGTTGATCGCTATATTAAAGAAAATTTTACCTTGGAATAATCGTGTCAAACTTTAGACACAGATAAGATATATTATAATTGTCAGTGACTGACATATTGAAAGGAGCTTAAAATAATGGCACAACAACAAAAACCTCTTGTAACTAATATTTTCACAGCGGATCCTTCCGCGCATGTGTTTAACGGTAAGATATATGTATACCCTTCACATGACCTTGCTCATGAAGGTGAGGATAATGATGAGGGCGATGAGTACCAGATGGAAGATTATCACATTCTTTCAATCGACAATCTCGATGCAGAATGTGTTGATAATGGTGAAGCTCTCCACATGAGAGATATTTCTTGGGTTAGCAAGCAGATGTGGGCACCCGATTGTGCATTCAAAAATGGTAAGTACTATTTATACTTCCCTGCACGTGACAAGGATGGCATCTTCAGACTCGGTGTTGCAGTATCCGATAAGCCAGAAGGACCTTTCAAGGCAGAAGACAATTATATAGAAGGTTCATTCTCAATCGATCCCGCAGTTCTTGTTGATGATGACGGACAGTCATACATCTACTTTGGTGGTCTTTGGGGTGGACAGCTTGAGAAGTGGCAGACAGGTAAGTTTGTTGCAGATCCCGCTGAGATTCCTGCTGATGCTGCTGCACTCGGACCCAGAGTTGCTAAGTTATCTGATGATATGCTTCATATTACAGAGACACCTATGCAGATTACTATTCTTGATGAAAACGGCGAGCCTATCAAGGCGGGCGATGAAGACAGAAGATATTTTGAAGGACCTTGGATGCACAAGTACAATGGTAAGTACTATCTGTCATACTCAACAGGTACAACTCATTACATTGTATATGCAACATCGGATTCACCTAAGGGACCTTTTACATACCAGGGCAGAATCCTTGAGCCCGTTATAGGATGGACTACACATCATTCCATAGTTGAGTGGAATGGTAAGTGGTATCTTTTCTATCATGACTCATCATTATCGGGTGGAATCAATCACAGAAGATGCGTTAAGTTCAGAGAACTTAAGTATGATGCTGACGGAAAAATAATTCCCATGCAGTACGATGATTTGGTATAATCTTATATAAAGAACGAAAACTATCTTTATAACGGGGGGTTATATGCAGATATTTTTAATCGCTATGTGTTCGCTTGAAGCAGTTGTTATACTGATACTTCTTGTGGCATTCATTATTTCTACAGTTAAAAAGGGCGGATCAAACGGCAAGATTTCCAAGCAGGCGGAACTTATCGTTAAGGGTAAGCTTGATGTGGATGATATTCCCGCGGAGGGTAATTCCGATGCGGCAATGACGGCTAAGGCATTCAATTCCATCAAGCATAACCTGTTGACTTTTGTCGAATCCACCAAGGTTAACGTCGTTACATTATCCAATGCAATTGATGAATTATCAGCCAGTGTTGACCATAACTCCGAAGGCAATTCCCGTATAGTATCGGGCGCCAATGATGTGGCAGCCAAGACTATAGAGCAGCTTGAACTCGTCAGAGACAACCTCTCTCTTATTGATGCCAATAATACAAGTGTTCAAGAGATAGATTCTGCCATGGATTCCATCAAGGATATACTTGATAAGACCATGGAGATTAGCCAGACCGGTATTAACAATCTCGAAGGATACGAAAAAGAGATTGGTACCATGGCCGATGATCTCAATCGCATCAATGAGATTCTCGATAAGTTCAATGCAGAGATTAAGCGTATCAGTGAAGTTGGTGATTTCGTTGTAGATATCAGTAATCAGCTTAGACTTCTTGCGTTCAATGCTTCTATCGAAGCGGCACGTGCCGGAGTTGCAGGTAGAGGATTTACAGTTGTTGCTGATGAGATGAGTGTAATGTCGACCAAGACTAGAGAAGGCATGCAGACTATCGATGAGATAGTTAAAGAAGTCATGACTTCCAGCCGCCTTGTTAATGAAAGTATAGCCAACTGCGAAAATACATATAATAAGAGTAAGGGTACATTCAATACCGTTAATTCTTCTTTCAGATCCATCAATGAATCTGCGATGGGTATATATGATAAGATTCAAGAAATATCAGGTATGTTTGATGATATGACTGACAATCTTGATGAGTCCAAGGTTAAGGCTGAGAATCTTTACGATACTGCTCAGTCAATCAGCGATTCGACAAAAGATATGGCCGAGGTATCGGAAGAAGTTGCAGAAGAGTCTCGTAAGATTGGCGAGAATGCCGAAGCGCTTGATGGTATGTTATCCGGCATCAGAAATCTTTTGAAGCAGTTTAATACCGCGATTGTTCCTACGGATGTTAAGCCTAATAAGCAGATTAAGATACTTGCTATGAGCATGCTTGATAATGACTTCTGGTATGGAGTTAGAAAAGGTGTACTCTATTCGCAAAAAGAGATTGATTCA
>JAEEQX010000045.1 GCA_016285575.1 Lachnospiraceae bacterium | reverse complement strand
CTCTGTGCTGAATAACTACTGGTTTCTCCAATCTTAAGTGTTACATCTGCAACTTTTCTGAATGCTCCATAATTGAATGCCGCAACAGTAATCTTAGTTGTATCGGTTATCTTCTTATATACTTTCTCAGTCTTGGACGAAGGTGCTACATACTCTACTGTATCCTGAAGAACAGTACCTGTATCAGCCTCGTTAATCTGGTTATCCTCGAGTGCAAGGTTAACCTTACTCATATCAACTGCTTCATCAAGTACATTGATAGCCTGATATACTACCGTATCCTGAACCTTAACAGTTGTTGCAGTCTCAGGGAACTGATACTTGTCAACTGATACAATGATTACTTCATAGTTACCGGGCTTAAGATTTTCAACATAGATAACTCCATCCATGTCGGTATCGGTCCATGTGAACTTATCGCCCTTAGGTCCTTTGGCATTAACCTCAAACTTAACGCCTGTAATAAGCTTAGAAGTCTTCTTGTCGGAAAACTTTATCTTTAAATCTTTTTCTATAGAAACAAAGTTAACAGAAGCAGAACCCAATACTTCCGGTTCATCTTCCTCTACCTCTTTTTCCTCAGGCTCTTCGTTTTCAACGGTATCAATTCTTGCAGTCTGAGCCATCGCTGAAATACCATCTTTTCCTATTCCGTCCATATCGGATAAAAGAGTTCCGATTGAAGCAAACTGCTGAACCTTTTGTTTCTTGGCAGCATTATCAAGTACCTTGAATCCAATTGCTACTAAAAGAGCAAGGATAACGAATCCACCGATAAGTGCTCCGTACTCGACAGCACCCATGCCACCGATAATTCCTGCAAGGCCTTTTTTCTTTTTACTCTTCTGAGCATGCGATCCTTTTGGAACGGCATTTCCTCTGTTAGCATTAGATGCTTTTGCTTTGGGATTAGAATTAGCCTTTGCTTTATGAACTACAGGAACAAACATATCCTTTTCTTTAGGAATATCTGTCTCAAATTCCAGGTCTTCTGCTGCTTCGCTGTTACCTGCTTCACTTTCGGAAGATGCTTCTTCTGTCTCATCCTCAAGTTCCGAATCAGCTTCTGAAGTAATATGCGCTTCACCACTTGAAGCCTCAAATTCTCTTTTTAAAATATCTTCTTCGGTAACTGTTGATACTTTTTCAATTGCCGATTCAGGTACACTTATCACTCTGGTCTCTCCCGCAAGAGCTTGCTCGTCATTGGCAGCTACTTCTTCAAGTCGCTCCTCAACTTCTTCTGCAGAAAAAACCTGAGTCTCTTTCATCATCGTCTGAATGTCTTTTCCGAGTTCTTTGTTTGGCTCGGTCATACCGTCGTAAGATATTTCCATTTCTTCGGTATTAAGATCAATCATTTCAATTTCTGTATCAAAAATATTTTTCTTCATGTCTCTACCTCTTTTGCCCCATACAAAGTTAATTTTATCACAATCTCAATAATCTATCAATATATTGGCAACTTAGCCTGTTTTTGCACTATATTTTGTTATCTTTTCACTTCTATAGAATAAAGATGCTGGACTTTGAGCCTATTTTTCAGTACAATAAACCATAAATTAGGTTGTTCGTTTTCGTGGCTGAAATATGAATAACCAATGATTAAATGGTCATCTCTTAAAATATAAAAATATAAAACGGAGAATCTATGATAGAAAAAAACGACGATTTATTAAATGCTGAAGAATCTGTCAAAGCATCTTCAAATAATGATCAAAATGCTGCTGTAGAGCAGGAAGCAATGACAGATAATAATATCGAAAACGATATTAAAGACGAGGATAATGACGAAGAGGATAACAAAAAACCTTTTCATCTACTTATTCCTTTAATAGGAATTATCGCACTCATTGCGGTAGTCGTAATAATTATACTTCGTATCAATGTATGGAATAAGGGTATCGCTTATGTAATTCCACCCGATACAGTCGTTAAACTCGACACATCGGACAATGTTGTTTTGATGCCTCCCTCTGTGATGTCTCCAGATACCGATGATGGAGTCACTACTGTTTTATTACTTGGAAATGGTTCCTACTACGAAGGAAAAGAAGATGGAACTGATATTGTCAGCATGTTTTCAGAGGATTTCCCTGAAGAAGTAAAAATAATTGACTGTACTATTCCTCTTACATATTTGACAAGTTATAAAATATATGAAACTTCACCTGAAGAGTGTCCCGAAGATTACTTTACTCTTTTCTGGCTATCTGCATCTGTATGCTGGAATGATTATGAAAGACAATATACAGCTCTAAAATACCTTGATGGCGATAAATTCGATCTGAAACGTCACAAAGAAGTAGTTGATACTCTTGCTTCGATTGACGTATCTGATATCGATGTAGTTATGTATTGTTACGATGGATATGACTACCAAACCGGTCGAGTAGCTATGGCAGTTGCAGAAAGCGGAAGCCCTATAACAGAAAATGTAACTACTCTTTTGGGAGCAGTCTACACCAGTATAGATTTGTTTAGTACTTATAATCCTCAAATACAGTACGTCTATGTATGTCCTTCTTTCTGTTATGCATTTGACGAAAATGGAAATAAGCAATCCTGTAACACATACGATACAAGCAACGGAACTATTGCAGCAACTTTCAACGCCGCAAGACAAGTATCAAATTATTATACCGTATCGTATTCCTACGTTGACATGTATACAGGTGTAGATATTAATGAGGAAAACGCAGACAAATATCTTGAAAGCGATGGAAGAACTCCTAACGAGAAAGGCCGTCGTATGATAGCCGACAGACTATCCTTATTGTTAAAAGACAGATTGTATACTAAAGAAAAAAGTATTAAATAATTTCTTTATTACGAAGCCATAAAATCGGAATCAATGAGTAGCATATTATTAATGCACCTGCTCCTATTATATATGATGTACCTGTTAACGAGAACAAGGTCTGTATGAAATTCCAAGTTATGGTAGCAGTAAGTATAAGAAGTACCGCTTCAATCTTGGGATGATTACCGCTCGCAATTCTGCTTTTCATCTTACCAGTTATCAGATCGATAACACATATGATTATAGCCTGGATAAAAGCAGCTGCCGAGACAACGCATATTCCAATAATTCCAAATGTCATATATATGGATGACAACTTAGGTGAAGCGTTTTGAAATAATCCGTAATAATATCCATGATGCGAATTCAGTTCAATTGAATTCGCTTCTTTTTTTATCAGAAAAGCAGAAAAAAGATTTCTTGTACTGTCTTTCAAGTATCTGTCAACCGCTATCTTAAAGTATCTGTAATGCATATTTCTATAGAGGTTATCCCAGATTTCATCCATATCCAGATTGTCTTCTTCGTATCTATGAATAATCTCCTTAAAGCTGTTATAAGACCTCTCATAAGCATAATCATCTTTTTCGATTACACCTAAAAGATACTCATAATTGCCATCAACTTTTTCCGACTCAACAAAAGGCACAATAAATCTTGCTGCTAACTGCTCACGTAATGACTGGTAATAAAGTGTATGATGAATGTTATTGTAATTGCAGTATTGAGGGATAAGAACAATGATAATTAAGATGCAAAAAAGAAGGAGTGTGTTTCTCCACGACTTGTCCGATATGTTCTTTCTCTTGGTAATAATGTTTCTAATTAACTGAATGGTTAAGAATAAAAATGTAATTGCTTCTCCACACCAAAACGCCGCTCTGTTAACAATCTGCAGCATAAAAAGAAGTGCAAACACTCCGATAATATGATACAGTCTCTTCTCGTGATTACCATAAAAATATCTGTTGCAAAAGTATAAAAGCATCATTATAAAAATAATGCTTACTGCGAAAACAGTTGAAGCAACAACCATGCTTACAACCAAGGGGGAAGTGGTTATGAACAGTGCTAATACTATGTGATAATACGGCTTTAATTTATTCTTAACAACAAGATCTGAAATATTCTTTACGGATAAAAACATACATCCAAATATCAATAAGATTATTACAGATTCCTTCACTAATGACATCATGCCAGCGGTTCTAACAATGAACGCTGCTTCTTTTGCAAACCATACGCAAAACAATATGGTCTGTATTATCGTGTATGCTAAAAAGATACCGGATGCCGGTATATTCGCATACTCTTTTATCTTATTAATCTTTGCGTTTTTATTCTCGTTGCTCATCTTTTGATTACTTTTTAATCTATCTGTTTCTAATATAGTCAGCTAAATGTTTCGCATATTCTATCTTTTTTTCACCTGTAAAATGAAGTCCATCTGCAAGATATTCTTCATATGTATTTTCATTGATATCGAAGTAATCGCTTATTGCAAAAAACTCTACATTATCATATTCAGAGCATATGGTTTTGAGTTCTTTGTTATAGTTTTCGCACCAATTATCCACGTTACCATCAAAAGGAATATCCTTGCCCTTAGTTTTAATTACTCCATTGGTATAGATTACTTCGCATACTATAATCTTAAGATTTGGATATTCTCTTACAATCTCATCTATTCCGGCTCTCATTGTTCCCGAAAAAGTTGTCTCGTCAAACTTATCACTCGAAGAAACAGGTATTTTATTGAAGCCATCATTAATTCCATAATTAATTATGAGATAGTCTGCTTGATTCAAATCCGTTGCAGCCAGATACAATGTCTTTACCGTAGCATCATGAAATGTATGTGCCACATTAGTCGGATTGTCTGTAACAGAATAAGTATTTCCTGAACAAATAATGTCTGCCAAATTTGAAAAACAAAACTGATTAATGTAATAATCTACCTCTCTGCCATAATTAATATTTGTAGCAGAACTTCCGCCTATTGCACTGTTTTGTATTTCGCAATCCAATTCTTTTTCCAGACATTCGCCTATATTAATATCATCTATTCCGTTCGCAAAGATACTGTCACCCACAATAACAATACTAAGCTTGTCGGTATCTATCGGAAATGAATATTTTCTTTTTGGAATAACCACCGTTACCAGTAAAGCAAAAACTATTAATGCCAACACTGTCGATAGTATAAATATTGTTTTTTTCTTCATACTATTTGCTTGCGTTTTTCATGTAATCCTTGATTACTTCTTCCTCGCTAAAATGTCTCTTAACACCCTTAACTTCTTGATAAGTCTCGTGGCCCTTACCAATAAGAGCTACTATTTCTCCGGGCTTTGATATATCAAGAAGATGCTCGATTGCTTCTTTTCTGTCGTATATAACTTCATAAGGACAATCATATTCTTTGATACCCTCAATAATCGACTTATTGATATCATCTATCTCTTCGAATCTGGGATTATCCTCTGTCAAAATAATATAATCTGCATACTTGGATGCTGCGCTACCCATATCATGACGTCTTGCTACAGGCTTGTTTCCGCCACCACCGAAAAGACAAGTTAACTTGCTGGGATTATATGCGCGAAGCGTTGAAAGAACACTCTCGGTGCTGATAGCATTATGTGCATAATCAATGATAAAAGTTCCTCTCGGCGCTGCTTCTTTTATAAGTTGAGTTCTTCCCTTAATATATACATTCTTAAGTCCCTTAAGAATTGCTTCATCATCAGCGCCAAGTACATGTGTTATCTCAGCTGCAATGAGCGCATTCTCGACATTGTGAAGACCTGGGATACCAATTGTTACATCTGTCTCTATATCGCCATGCATCTTAAATGACACGCCAATAAGCTCGGGCTCCCAAGTATTTTTTATATCGCTAGCATATAAATATGCACTCTCTTTTACGGATATCGTACGAAGATAATGAGGATACTCGGCCATCTCAGGAGCATGCTCATCATCCATGTTGATGACTGCAGTCTCAACCTGTCTAAAGAAATCTTTCTTGCAGTTTTTATATTCTTCAAAATCTTCATGTTCACCGGGTCCTATATGATCCGGAGAAAGATTTGTAAATGCACCAATCGAAAAAGGAATTCCTTCAATTCGATTAAGCTTAACAGCCTGTGAAGATACTTCCATAAATACAACTTTGCATCCTGCATCAACCATCTTGCTAAATAATTCCTGAAGCTCATATGATTCAGGTGTTGTATTCTTAGTCTCTATATGTTCGTTACCAATGTATGCACCAAGTGTACCAATCATACCAACCTTGACACCTGCTGCCTCCATGATGCTTTTACACATATGTGTCGTCGTGGTCTTGCCCTTGGTGCCTGTCACTCCAACTATAACTATCTTGGATGAAGGATTATCAAAAAAGTTAGAAGCAAGACGTGATAATGCCGTACGGGTGTTTTTTACTTTTATAACCGATACGTTATCTGCCTTGACATCAACATCCTTTTCGACAATTATGGATGTCGCACCTTTTTCTATCGCCGAATCTATATAATCATGTCCGTCGCTCTTGAAACCTGTCAAACATACAAAACATGTTCCATCTTCAACTTTTCTGGAATCGTATGTGAGGCTTTTTACCTCTTTTTCGAGATTACCTTTAACAACATCTATTAATATTCCATCAAGAAGTTTTTCAAGCTTCATAATAATATTCTCCTTCAAATACGACGAAGCTTGGGCCCTTCATATGAACCAATCCTTCATCGTCCCATTTTACACTTAACGGACCACCGATTTGCATAACAGTTGCTTCTTTATCGCATAGTCCCAATCTGTTGGCAAAAACAAGGGCGGTACAACAACCTGTGCCGCAGCCGATAGTCTCGCCGCAGCCTCTCTCCCACTCTCTAATCTGAATGTTATTTCTGTCTACCACTCTGGCAAAAGTAACATTGGTTCTTTTAGGGAAAAGTGGATGAGTCTCGATAGCAGGACCGATAGTCTCAATATCAAGATTCTCTAAGTCATCCATAAAAATCACTGTATGAGGATTGCCCCATGAAAGTGATGACATATGAAGATGCATTATTCTGCCACCCGCATTAACCTTAACGGTCTCATTGAAAAACTCTTCGTTTTCCGTATCAACAGGAATTGATGCAGGAGTAAAAATAGGCTTACCTATCTCAGCCTCAATATTTACAACCTCATCTCCTTCAACTGTCAGATAGAGATTCTTAATACCGCCAAGTGTCTCTATGGTAAGTTCTGTCTTGTCTGTCATCTTATGATAATAGACGAACTTAGCAACGCTTCTTACCGCATTGCCACACATCTCCGCCTCTGTTCCGTCGGGATCAAAAATCCTCATTCTAAAGTCTGCTTTTTCTGAGGGACAGATAAGAACAAGACCGTCTCCACCAATGCCAAAATGGCGATCCGAAATCTGAATCGCCACCTCATTCCAATTAATATTTTCCGGCATACCTTTTACATCTACGTAGATGTAGTCATTGCCGTATGCCTGCATTTTTGTAAATTCGATTTTCATGTCTTTTCCTTGTTTGAGCTTAAGCCCTTTTGAATAGCTTTACGCAAGAGCCTGCTCAAGGTCTGCAATTATATCGTTAGGATCTTCAATACCAATGGAGATACGAATGAATGCTTCATTGATACCAAGTGCTCTTCTGATATCGTCAGGCACATCTTCGTGTGTCTGAGTAATGGGATAAGTAACAAGTGTCTCTGTTCCGCCAAGGCTCTCTGCAAAAAGAATCATATTAACCTTGGATAAAATCTTGTGAGCACTCTCTTCTGAATCAAGTTCAAAAGATATCATGCCGCCAAATCCTGATGCCTGGCTTAAGTTAAGCGCATATCCCGGATGATCTTCGAATCCGACATAATATACCTTCTTAACCTTGGGATGCTTTCTAAGCCACTCGGCAACTATCTTAGCATTCTCATTATGCTTCTTCATTCTAAGAGACAATGTCTTAATACCGCGAATGATAAGCCAGCTGTCCATAGGTCCAAGTCCAGAACCAAGGCTCTTAAGCTGTATCTCAAAATGATGCTTTAAATCCTCGTTTTTGATAACAACGATACCTGCTACAACATCATTGTGTCCGCACAAATATTTGGTTCCTGAATGAACTACTATGTCGGCGCCAAGCGTAAGAGGTCTCTGGAAATATGGAGTCATGAATGTATTGTCAACTACAAACAATGCATTATGCTCATGTGAGATTGCTGCGATTCCCTTGATATCTCCAACCTTCATCATAGGATTGGTGGGAGTTTCCAAAAATACCATCTTGGTATTAGGCTTCATAGCCGCTCTCACATCATCAAGATTTCCCATATCCACATATGAAATCTCGATTCCGTTAACCTTAAATATATCTTCTACGATACGATGTGTACCGCCGTATAAGTCATCGCATAAAAGACAATGATCGCCTCTTTTAAGATAATCAAATACCGCCATATTGGCTGCCTGTCCTGATGTGAAAGCATATCCTTCCACGCCTTCTTCGAGGATGGCCATTGTTCTCTCAAGCTCCTGTCTGGTAGGATTGAGAAGTCTTGAATAATTATATCCCGTAGAGATTCCAAAATCTCTGTGTCTAAATGTTGCAGACTGGAAAATAGGAAAACTTACCGCGCCACTAATAGGATCGCAGCCGAGCGCTCCATGAACAACCTTGCTGTCAAAAGCCAAGTTTTCTTTTCTGTCAAATTCAGCATAATAGTTTTCTTCTATCATTTAATTTCCCCTTATAATCTCGTGAGTCAGTAAATGTTCATAAATTGTATCCAACTGAAGGATATTTTACCATATATTGTGCTTTATATCAATAATTCAGATAATCTACGCGATATGATACATGGCTATGGCATCGCCTTTTCTAATGACTGTATTTCCGTTAGGAATAATAATATTTTCGCCACGCCTTATCATCACTATCTTCTCATCCGGCGTAAGCTCTAAGTCCTTAATGCTCTTTCCAATCCAATCATCCTCTTCGAGCATTATTATCTCGCTTATATGTATATTTTCATTCTTGTAATTCTTGGCAGCAAGCACATATGTATCATGCGCTTTTAATACAAAGTCTCCGTCAGGAACAATGCTTTTTGAATCCCTGATGACCATAATAAGCATAGACTGAGGAGGGAAAACTATATCCTTTACTGCCTTGTCAGCCCAAGTGTGATTGGCATCTATCTTGCCGGTAACATATTCAAGCTCATGACCTTCCTCATGACCCTTATACATATCGAGTTTGGAGAACTGTTCAACGAAGCCGGCGGATATAATACCTGTAGGTATCGCAACTATTCCAACACTTAGGAATGATATGATAAGCGCCAATGTCTTTCCCAAAAATGTAACCGGATAAATATCTCCATATCCTATCGTAAATATCGTGGCCATCGACCACCAGAATCCCGAAAGAGCATTTTCAAAAACATCGGGCTGCGCTTCATGTTCCACACCATACATAAGAAGCGAAGCAGACATCATGAGCATTAGTATAAGTACTACTGACGATAAAAGCTGCATCTTCTTTTTGTTAAGAACGCTGACTATTACATTAAAAGCATCGAATCTCGCATTAATTTTGAATAGCTTAAAGATTCTAAATACTCTGAAAAGTCTGAACACTGCCATTCCTGTCGGCGTCGAGAACGGAAGGTAAAACGGAAAGAAACATAGGAAATCAACTATACCCGAAAATGAAAAGATGAATAAAAGCATCGCCTTACCCATCTTTTTACCGGGATATAAAAAGTCCGCAGTAACAAGTCGTGCAACGTACTCAATAGTGAAAAAGATTATGGTTATAAGCTCTATCGTCTTAAGTACATTGGAGATGGAATCGAATTCGCTGAACGTCATAAGAAACGTCACGCCAATATTAACGAAAATAAACAGAGTGATAATAATATCAAAAGAACGGCTGACTATATCCTTCGCCGCTCCTATCTGAACTATCTCAAATAGTCTTTTTCGAAATTTATTCATCCCTATCCCCTTATGTGTTATTGGGCCATCCGATAAGGATGACCCAACTAAAATACGCTACTGACTTTTGTTTTTTATATTAGATATTATATCAAAAGTTCTTAATTAATCTCTTGACTTCACAGCCTCGTCAAAGAGAGTCTCAACCTTACCTGAAGGCTTCTTGTCTAAGTATGATACAACTACTGCAACTATCATACTGATGATGAATCCGGGTATAATCTCATAGATTCCTGTATTGAAGATTGTAAGGTTTTCTACGGAACCCGAGAAGCAGCAATACCAGAATGCATCAACTGCGAATCCTGCGATGATACCTGCGATAGCACCCTTATATGTGAATCTTCTCCAGTAAAGTGCAAGAATGATTGTAGGGCCGAATGCAGAACCGAATGCTGCCCAAGCACATCCAACCAATGCCATGATACCCTGACAGTTAGGATTGATTGCTATGATTAATGCAACTACAGAAATCAAACCAACGATTCCTCTGCCCACCCAAAGCATCTCTGCTTCTTTTGCATCCTTACGGAATACGGGCTTATAAAGGTCTGAAGCAAATGCTGATGATGAAGCAAGAAGCTGAGAGTCAGCCGTTGACATAGATGCAGCCAAGATTGCTGATAAAAGCACACCTGCCAAAAGTGCAGGGAAAAGGCTTCTAACCATTGCGATAAATACGAAGCTGCTGTCATCTGCAGAAAGGCTTGTGCCAAGATACTGATGTGCAACAAGCGCAACTACGGATGCCATAATAAGAATGATTGTAGTCCAGAATGATCCGATAATCTGAGATCTCTTCATCTCTTTTTCGGACTTGATTGACATGTATCTTACAAGAATATGAGGCATACCCATATATCCAAGGCCCCATCCGAGACCACTTAAAATATCTTTTACGGAATTCCAATCAAACTTACCGCTTGATAAGATATTGTAATAGTTCTCGCCTGTAACAACTTCTGCAAGAGGAGCAAATCCGGGCTTATTCATAACGATAAGTGCAACTATGGGAGCTGCCATAAGAGCCATGAGCATTAACATACCCTGGAAGAAGTCTGTCCAACATACAGCATTAAATCCACCAAGGAATGTGTAAAGAAGGATGATAACCGTAGCTCCTATCATAGCGTAGAGAGGGTTCCATCCAAACATGTTCTTAAAAAGTGAACCGCAAGCATAGATACTTGATGCAGAGTAGATGCAATAAACTACGATGAAGATGATTGCACACACAGCCTGCAAAACCTTGCTCTCGGACTTAAATCTATTGGTCAAAAACTGAGGAATGGTAATGGAGTCATCAGCCTTAATGGAAAATCTACGAAGTCTTGGAGCTATAAAAATCCATGCACAGATTGTACCAATCATAAGTCCGATTGAAATCCATATCTGACCCATACCAAGAAGGTATATGGAACCGGGAAGGCCCATAAGAACCCAGGCACTCATATCAGATGCACCTGCAGAAAGAGCGGCAACAAAACCGTTCATCTGTCTTCCGCCGAGGAAGTACGCCTTATCTCCCGATTGATTCTTACTCTTAATAAAGAAAAATACACCGACGGCCAGCACCAGCATCAAGTATACGCAAAATGCCGCCATCTCAAGAAAACTCTTGTCCATAACAATCTCCTAGCTTTTTTTGTCCGACAAACGCCGTCATTAAAAGAATACCTTTTTAAGAGGCTGTTTGCAATATTTTTATCACTAAAAATGCCTTGTTTCTTATGAAAATCGAAACGATAGTTTTATTTGACATATAAATAGGATATAATGACCTTAATTATGATGATTTTTCTATTCGGAGGAAAAGATGGCTGAAGTTAGAAAATATGATGCATTTATAAGTTACAGACATTCTGAATTAGATAAGTTTGTTGCCACAACTTTGCAAAGAAAGTTGGAAGCCTTTTCTTTGCCTAAAGGCGTTACGTCTAAAACAAAGAAAAAACGTATTGAGCGAGTATTCCGTGATCAGGATGAATTACCTTTATCAAGCAATCTTAGTGAACCTATTCATCTGGCTCTTAATAATACTGATTTCTTAATTGTTATCTGTACTCCTCGTCTTCCCGAATCAAAGTGGTGCGAAGAGGAAATCTCCACATTCATAAAACTCTATGGAAGAGAGAAAATCCTTGCTGTATTGGCAGAAGGCGAGCCTTCAGAATCCTTCCCTCCTCTTTTGACAGGTGAGGATTACGAAGAAACCCTTCCCGACGGAACCAGAGTTACCAAGCATAGAAGTTTCGAGCCTCTTGCAGCTGATGTACGTGGTAAGAATAATAAAGAAGTTAGAAAAAAGCTCGACGATGCGGTACTTAGAATTGCTGCTTCCATCTTTGAGCTTAATTATGATGACTTAAAGCAAAGACATCGTGAACGCAGAATCAGACGTATGTTTTCTGTTATCAGTTCTGTTGCTGCTGCCTTTATGCTTTTCTCGGCTGTCTGTATCGGATTGATGATTAAGATTATGAATCAGTCCAATATGATTATGGAGCAAAATACTGAGATTAAAGAGCAGAGTAATGAGATATCCCAAAAGAATGCTTTGATTAACCAACAGTATGAAGAAGCCGCAAGAAATCTCTCCAGACTGACTGCAGCCGACAGTATAAATTTACTGAAAAAAGGAAGGAAACTGGATGCTCTGTACATGCTTAGACAGGTTATTCCCGATTCAACTTCAGATACATCAAAGCCATACACCCCTGAAGCAGAAGCGGCTCTTGTCGATGCTCTCGATGTATATGCACCATTATCCGAATTGACAATCAGCAACACGTATGTTTCCGAATATGAGATAAAAACATTTTCTTTTTCACCTAATGATACTCGTGTTCTCACTGTCGATTCCGGAAACAACGTTAAAGTATATGACATTGAATCCGGAAGGCTTCTTTTTTCTGAACAATGCGAAAGTCTCTTTTCCGATTCCAACAAAAAAGCGGCTTTTTGTGGAAATGACTACCTTGTTGTATCTGAATCTGACGGAATACACAAATATTCTATTTCTGATGGAAAAGATATTCTTCTGGACTCTCCTAAAACACCCGGAGAAGCTTTGGAAGGTAACGTTATAAAAGCAAATAATCGCAATACTCCTTATGCTTTTCTGATTTCTGACATGGAAGATGTTTTTGTACTCGACGACACCGGAAAGTCCGTGTATTCTTTTTCTCTCTCTGACTATTCGGGTTCCTCGAACTTAACTACTTTAGGAGAATACTCGGCGACAAATGACGGAAAATATATGGCATTTGAAATCATCTCCGCCTTAGATGATACAGTGACCATTTTAGCCATTAACATGGAAACCAATGAAATTATTTTAAAAGAAACGTATACTACATTTTCGATTAATAACATTTTGTTTGATGACCATACTTTGTATTACTATGTAGCAGGAACCGGTCTTTCCGGAACAGATTCTCCAAAAGATTATAATCATTCTTGCTATTCTTTCGACTGCGATTCTAAAAAGGTAAATTGGAAATCAGATAAAACTGACTACGCAAACAAGATTGTAGTCAGTGGTAATAAAAAATTAGTTTTTCTTTCCGGTTATGCCGGAATTACATCTCTTGATTATAATACCGGAAAAATAATAACTAGTGATCACCCCTCCGAAGATATTACCGATATTTTCCAAGTTGGTGGTACTGACAATCTATTTGTTGCTACGCAAAGCGGAAATAATTATATACTTAATACTTCATCCAACACTTTTGTACGCTACTTTTCGGTAAACACTTATAAAGAGAACCCCAATTTAATAACCAAAACCCTCGTTCTTTCCGGTGATTTCTATGTCCTTTTCGAAAATGCCGACTATATAACAAGGTATAAAACTGGGAAATCAGAATATTTTAAAGAGTACGGAAAAGAAATTGACAAAGTATCACAATACAATAAAGCTGAGAATCTCTATATTTGCTCTGAAGGCGGGAGTTCATATTTCGTAAAATCTACAGAAACTAATGAAACATTATTCTCAATAGATAATGTTTCTGATTTTTCTTTCGTCGGCGACGGAAGCCAATATGTTGTCTACAGATCAACAAAAGAATTTACACTATGTTTATACGATTACGTAAATAATAAAACCATCGCGTTAGATAACATTTATTACAAAGGTTATTCGCCTGATAAATCGTTTGTATTATCCAAAGATTATGAGGATCATTATAAAATTTTAGAGCTCACAACGATGAAATGTACTTGTGAATTTGATTTGCCGGACGAATTAGATATTAACTCCAGTGCCCTTAGTCTATTAGATGAAAATCACGTATTGATTGAATCTCCTGACAGGGATTGCTATGAAATTCTTTATATTGAAAATAATGAGGCCAAAAAAATATTTACAAGATACACTGGTAACCTCGATACATTAATGCCCTGTTCTTCTCAGAAAATGTTTTGCATTGCTTATAGCACCGGAATGGTAGAATTTTTTGATTATTCTACAGATAAAGTTGAACTGATTAATACCGCTTTTAATTTGGAAGGGGTAGGTCTTCATACTGAATTCGATTATTTCCCTGAAAAGGAAATATATGTTTTCGGTGGAGTTTCCAAAAGCTATATTATGAATAAAGACTTATGTATTATAGCCTCGTTCAACCAAAAAATACATTACCTTCCAAAAGATAACCTAATTACCTATGTTTCAGTAGACAAAACAATCTATGCGGCTCCATTCTATTCATACGACGAGTTAGTTAAGATGGCTGACAAAGAGTTGACCGGTTACTGTCCGCCTATAAGAATCCTTAAGGAATATGACATTACTCCTAATTAATTTATAATGTATGATTTACTATCGGATATTATTTATATAATTTATCGATTTTATATACATAGAGTTCATACCACGCATCATCTGATGTAATCGGGGTATCATTTAGTAGAGTAAGACCAAGCGCTTCTTCGTTAATAATCGGGGAAGCGCTTATTACATATTCAGCACCCATTTCTTTGGCTGCATTGAAATCAAGAGATATATTATCAAAAACTATGTTGTAGAAATTCGCGTTAATTCCAGTCTTGTATGATGCGAGATATACATAACATCTGTTGCCCCACTCATCATAATACGCTCTGTAATAATCACTCTTTGAAAGTTCATCAGACATTATCTTTCTGAACTCATGCTTGTAATTAACATCATAATTATTTGAGTATGCATCTAAGCAATAGAAGCCATTATATGCAGCCGACGAAGGATATAAACCGAGACTGATTACTCTGTACTCGCTCTTGTCACGTCCTATAAGCTTATCAACTTCATTGAACAAATCTTCAGAAAAATATTGAGCAAAGGATACCTGTTTGTATTCACTGCCCTTAATCATTCTCATAAAAGTTGTTTTGTTGTCGCTAGTAAATGCCAATACCGCAAAGATTGCAAAACAAACTATCGTAGCGCATGCTGCTACTATTACCTTAATCCATTTCTTGTCAGATAGCTGTGTTAAAGATACGTACAATAAATCTATTGCTTCTGCCAAAAGGAGAATCCACGCAATAGGAAGCATCCATGAGATTCTCTCGAAGCTGAAATCATGTAATACTCCGATTGAATTGTTTCTGATATCAACTATAAACGGCAGGTTGTAAATTAATATCAATAACATAGCTGTAGCTATAAAGCCAACAGTAAAGAGTATTTTTTTCCATTCTTTTTTTTCATCCGATTTTTTCTTCGATACGAATAAAATGATTGCACATATAGCGATTGCTATTAAAGAAAACGGAAGAATAATCTTTTGGCAAACAGGAGTATAGTAATCCCCACCCAAAAGATAAATTTTGATTACATCAAAAAGATTTCTTTTTGCAATTACTATCTCCGATTTGTGAGACACAAAACTGCTGCCCTTAATAAGCTGACTTACAAGAGGAATGTTAATCAACAAATATGAAACTATTAAGACTGCTTCAGCTATAACCAGTTTTACAAGTGCTTTTCGATTTCTGAAAATACAGATTGCAGATACTACCGCGATTGAAACTATAACTCCAAATCCGACCAGGGCAAGCGATGATGTAAGTGCGTAAATTATTGTTAAAACATATGCTGCGATAGTCTCACTCTTCGTAGATTCTTTTGATAAAAATACGCAAACTGCATACCATACAAAAGCCTGTCCCGAAATACATAATCCATACACTGGATAATACGGAGTCATCATAAAAGCAAGTCCTGTAATAAGACCTATCCAATTTTTGCCCGTAACTTTTTTTGTAAGAAGATATACGGAAAGAAATGATGATACCTCTGTAATAACGAGCATCCACATGAATGCCGTAAACGGTTTGAAGATTTTAAAAAGTAAAACAAATGCCGGTGCAGGAGACATCATACCTGCTACAGGAATCCCGTTCATTAATTCGGGATAGACATCGAGATGTTCAAAAAGATGTTTTGCATTTAGTATGTATGTGATGAGTTCTCCATCCAATTGATCGTTATAAGTAATAATGGATTTATCACCCATTACAAAAAAAGGAATCAAAGTCAATAGGCATAAAAAGATTCCGGAAGCAATATATAATATAT
>JAEEQX010000044.1 GCA_016285575.1 Lachnospiraceae bacterium | reverse complement strand
CCCGTATTACTCGAGCCTATCATGAAGGTTGAGGTAACAATGCCTGAAGAATACATGGGTGATGTAATCGGTGATATCAACTCACGTCGTGGTCGTATCGAAGGTATGGACGATGTAGGTGGCGGAAAGATCGTTAGAGGTTTCGTTCCTCTTGCAGAGATGTTCGGTTACGCTACAGACCTTCGTTCCAGAACACAGGGTAGAGGTAACTACTCAATGTTCTTCGAGAAGTACGAGCCCGTTCCCAAGAGCGTTCAGGCTAAGGTTCTTGAAGGCAAGAGTGCCAACTAATACGGCGGATACAGCATAAAATATACTTGAAAATGTTGTAGAGATTTAATATAATTAAGGATAACGGCGGCCCAATCAAATTTAGCTGACCGTTATCCCAAAATTGAACATAATGTTGAAAAATTTTTAGGAGGAATTTTTAAAATGGCAAAAGCTAAATTTGAAAGAACAAAACCCCATTGTAACATTGGTACAATCGGCCACGTAGATCATGGTAAAACAACTCTTACAGCAGCTATCACTAAGGTTCTTGCTGAGAGAGTAGCAGGTAACGAAAAGGTAGATTTCGAGAACATCGATAAGGCTCCCGAAGAGAGAGAAAGAGGTATCACAATTTCTACAGCTCACGTTGAGTATCAGACAGAGAAGAGACACTACGCTCACGTTGACTGCCCTGGCCATGCTGACTATGTAAAGAACATGATCACAGGTGCTGCACAGATGGATGGTGCTATCCTCGTTGTAGCTGCTACTGACGGTGTTATGGCTCAGACAAAAGAGCACATCCTTCTTTCCCGTCAGGTAGGTGTTCCTAAGATCGTAGTTTTCTTGAATAAGTGTGATATGGTTGACGATCCTGAACTTCTTGAGCTCGTTGAGATGGAAGTTACAGATCAGTTAGCTGAGTATGATTTCAATGATTGCCCTATCATCAAGGGTTCAGCTCTTAAGGCTCTTGAAGATCCTTCAAGCGAGTGGGGCGACAAGATCATGGAACTCATGGCAACAGTTGATGAGTACATTCCTGATCCTCAGAGAGAAACAGATAAGCCTTTCCTTATGCCTGTTGAGGACGTATTTACAATCACAGGTCGTGGTACAGTTGCTACAGGTAGAGTAGAGCGTGGTACATTAAAGCTCAACGAGCCGGTTGAAATCGTTGGTATCAAGGAAGAGAACAAGCAGACAGTTGTTACTGGTATCGAAATGTTCCGTAAGATGCTTGACGAGGCTCAGGCTGGTGATAACATCGGTGCACTTCTCCGTGGTATCCAGAGAACAGAAATCGAAAGAGGACAGGTTCTTGCTAAGCCCGGTTCAGTTACATGCCACAAGAAATTCACAGCTCAGGTTTACGTATTAACAAAGGATGAAGGTGGACGTCATACTCCTTTCTTCAACAACTACAGACCTCAGTTCTACTTCAGAACAACAGACGTTACAGGTGTTTGCAACCTTCCCGCTGGTACAGAGATGTGCATGCCTGGTGATAACGTAGAGATGACAATCGAACTCATCCATCCCATCGCTATGGAGCAGGGTCTTACATTCGCTATCCGTGAGGGTGGTAGAACAGTAGGTTCAGGAAGAGTTGCTACTATCATCGAGTAATCTCCGCGTAAGTAATGAGATGAGCGCATAAGCGTTAATAATAAAAGCCACTGCAAGTTTGCAGTGGCTTTTTTATTGATGACACTAGGGGACGGGGATAGTGTTTCATTTTTTTGATAAAAGCAATTATATGAAATAAATACGCAGTCGTTGGTTAAAAAATATGTGATATAATTAATTCAGTAGTATGAGTAGTGTACCATATCAATCGATTTTGCAGAGGTAAGCAAAATCGTCAGAAAGGGGAAAATATGAAAAAGCAGAGTTTATTGGCAGGGATTACTTTGATCACATTTATGGTGGCGTGCGCCGGACCCAATGCGGTTTCAGATGTTGTAACAGGAGATGAAGGTATAGAAAATAACGCTTTGGAAACCGGTAAGGAAACCGATAAGGAATCAGATGAAGGTTCAGTTACCGTCGATGCTGCAGATTATGAAGCGCAGCTTAATCTGTTTGCAGAGGACTATGACAACTGGATAAGTGAAATAAAAGAGTGGCAGGCGGCTGAGAATGATGACGATGAGTATAAGATAGCGGTAACTGATCTGAATCGAAACGGCCGTTTGGAATTAATATGTACCAGTCTTCAGGGAACGGGTTTATTTTGTGTAACATTTATATTGGAACCGGATGAATCACAATCTAATCTTGTCAGACTTAATCCGTTGGATCGAAACGATGGAGTGGATATGAGAGGCGATTTTATAAGGCATTCCGATTTTAATTGTTATAAAAAAGACGGAATATATTACTACGCTCTGGATGATTATACACCAAGCGGAGCGAACGTGATTGAAGAGTGCCTCTATGCATATTCGTTTGAGGGCTGTATTAAGCGCGAATTAATCGGAGGTTATCATCTGCATATCGATGAGTTTGATTATGACAGATGGTGTGCCAAAACCGTATCAGTTAAGTTCTATGATACAGACAAGGCTTTTCTTGGAAGTTCAGAAGAGTTGGACAAGGTGGTTGAAGATTATTGGGCGGATTATGAAAAACAGCCTTGTGTGCATGTAGAATGGGTAGATATTCCAGAAAAAACTGATTGTTTGAAAGCTCTAAAGAACTCACTTGACGGATATAATGAAGAATCCGAACAAAACGGTGAATTGCTTCCGGATTATCGTTCATTTCACTCTGAAACAACAGAATACACGGTTAGAACGCCTAACTCACAATAACGTATTTATTTTAAAGCTAAGGATAAAAAAACAGGTGAAAAAATGAAAATATATGATATTTCTCAAGAAGTGTTTTCATGCAAGGTTTTTCCCGGTGATCCTTCTCCGGAAAGAAAAGTGATGATGAGTATTAAAGATGGAGCAGTATGCAATCTGACAGCTTTTAATATGTGTGCGCATAACGGAACGCATGTAGATGCTCCTTATCATTTTATAGACGACGGAAAGAAGATTGATGAAGTAGATATGTCTAAATTCATTGGTTATGCTTATGTCGCTTCACATGAAGGAGATATTACTGCAGATGATGCCAGAAGAATAATTAATGAGGCTAAAGCGGCTTCAGATAATTCTGGTATAGAAGATTGCGATGCATATAAAAGAATCCTTGTAAAGGGTCATGCAATTGTTACAGAGGATGCAGCAAAAGTATATGCAGATAACAATCTGTTGCTCTATGGCAACGAATCACAAACCGTAGGACCTGAAGATGCGCCCATGGCTGTTCATCTTATTATGCTTGGTGCGCAGGTAGTTCTTCTTGAAGGAATACGTTTGCAAGATGTAGAAGAAGGAATATATTTACTTAATGCAGCTCCAATTAATCTTGGTGGCTCTGATGGCGCACCTTGTCGTGCTACACTTTTGAAACTGTAATAAGGGGGAATAATAAATGGGTGCTATTGAAAGATATGATGTTAATGAAGAATGGGCGCACTCAGGGATAGTAAAAGCAGGAGATACTTATTATCTTAATTACTGCGCCGGTAATGTTGGTGGAACAATAGAAGAGCAGATTAACGGTGCATTTGATGAGATGGAACGCCGCTTATCAATGGTTGGTCTAACTCTTGAGAATGTAGTTCAGATGGATTGTCTTTTCAGAGACGTATGGAATATTCCTGTAATGGAAAAAGTAATCAAGGAGAGATTCCATGGACATTATCCTGCACGTAAATCTATTCAAACTGAGTTTGCGCATGTAGGTGGACCGGATGGATTATTATTCCAAGTAGATGGAGTTGCATACGCAGGAGAATAATTAACAAAGTAAATTAATATGATATAATAAGAAAAAAACTTGGAGGTTGCGTTATGGAAAAAGTAGTTAAGTTTTTAAAAGAAGCAGGCGTATATTATCTTGCAACAGTAGATGGCAATCAGCCCAGAGTAAGACCTTTTGGTACTGTTAATGTATTCAATGGTAAGCTCTATATTCAGACAGGAAAAGCAAAGGATGTATCAAAGCAATTACATGCTAATCCCAAAGCAGAAATTTGTGCATTCAAAGATGGTGCATGGATTAGAGTAGCAGGAAAACTAATTGAAGATGATAACAGAGATGCACGTGTATCAATGCTCGATGCATATCCTGATCTTAAGAATATGTATTCACCTGATGATGGTAATACAGAAGTATTTTATTTCGAAGATGCAACTGCAACAATTTCATCGTTTACAGCTGCACCTGAAGTTATAAAATTCTAGTGAAAAACGATTGAATAATTGATTGAAAAAACGAGATAAAAAAAAGTAGATTATAAAAAATTTTTGAAAAGATTTGACTGTTTTTTAATAATGTTATAATATTAAAAATGTTAGAAAACAACTCATATAAATAAGGGACTGCATGATAGTTTTTTATCAGCAGTCTCTTATTTATTTACGTCATTTTTTGTTGCTATTCTATTGAAAAAATCACTAAGAATTTGATGATTTTTTTGAAATTATTCAATGCCTGAATTCATAGTATTTATAAGGGTTTCAAAGGTTTCGTTAGGTGTAGGATCACCTTCTCCTACAGCTACTTCTGAAGGTAAATATACATTAGTAAAACTGTATAATGAAACGGACAAAAATATGACTGAAAATGATACGCATAAAATGCTTTTTATTTTGTCAAAAATCAATTCGATTTTTTCATTTTTATTTTCATTTTTTTTATCAGAATTTTCATCAGTTTTCTTGATATATTTTTCGAAGAATATTTTTTTTATGAGAGTAAAAATATATTCATATCCAATACCAAGAATTACAACTAAGGATGGAAGAGCAGGATAGAGATATCTTCCTTGCGGTGAGTAATCATTGTTCCAACTGTTGTATAAAGTCAATGCACATACAATACCTGCAGATATGATTAAGATAATATAGATGGGCATTGTAATAACTGTATTATTATCTCTATTATTATCTTTTAATTCATCTTTTTTGTTGGTAACAGTCTTAACTATTATTCCAACTACGCTGAAGATAAATCCGAGTGAAAGTGCTATTAAATACAAGAGATATACGAATCCTCTAAGACCAAACTCCATATATCCAAAGAGCCCGATAAAACTTAAGAATAGAGTCTTAATATAAGAAGGGTCCATTGCAAGTGACAATAATGATATTCCGCTGCTTTTCGGAGTGATTCTGTTGCTTGGCTTAATTGATTCCCACGCATACATCTCACATGAATTTAACATGGTTTTAAGACCAAACATATCACCGTCATATATGATGATATTTCTTATCCAAAAATACGCGGTGGAACTGATGGCGATGGTCGAAATAATAATAAGCTGACACCAAAAATATTTGTCTTTGTATTTTTTATTTTTGTATGCGTAATATGCTGCAAAAATGAGAGAGCACAGTATCCATCCGTATGCATTGTAATACGACAATACTACGATGAATATACCTCCTGCCATTATGAAACTCTGCCATACATTCCACTCTTTTTTCTTAAGAATTATTACCCAGGAATACAGGATTAAGAAGGCACCTGCAAGTGCGAATATATCGTTATTTACATAGCTTGATATAAAAGCAAACTGCGGAATGGAGGTAACAAGAATAGTTACAATCCATTTTGTTTTTTCATCTTCCAATACAGCATCGAGAATTTTAAATATCAAGAATACGCACAGAGCCCCCATGATTACACCGGGGAATCTTGCTGCTATTAGAATGGATGTTGGAGTATGGAAAAACAAGGATGATATTTTCATACAAAATACACTGCATAATCCGGGAAGCCAAGTAAATAAAAATGCATACGAAAAACCCCAGATGGGGTTACGTATTTCTTCGAGCCAGCCCGAAGGAAGATAATTGTGTATAAATACATAATAATATGCGGGAAATCTATGATACTCATCGGGTCCATAGTTGTAGGGCTTGAGTACACTCCAGATAAATAGATATATGAAAAACGCAAAAGTATATGCAAGCAATATTTTGTTTTTGTGTTTTGCGTAAAAATTTTTCATTGTAACTCCATGACAGGAAAACTCTTAGCCAAAGAGATTGTCATCAAAATTAAGAGATGAAGTATCGTTACCATAGGAGAAACGCTTAATCTGCGAACATATCTCTTCGCGGATTCTTTGAATGGGTTCTTTAGCGGGTCGACCGGTATAGAATCCCTGGATATAATTAACACCGAGTTCTATGACGGTGCGCAGTTCTTCCTTGGTTTCGACGCCTTCTGCAAGTACGGATATGTTGCTCTTGTTGGCATAAGAGATGATATTCTTGACGAAGTGACGCTTTTGAGGATTATTATCAATACCCTGAATGAGAGCATGATCAATCTTAACGTATCTGGGATTGTAGCGAATAAGGTTATTGACGTTACTGTATCCGCTGCCGTAATCATCAAGAGCAATCTCGACATAGAGAGAAGAGTAATCGGACTTCCTCTTGTTGAGAGCTTCATCAGAAAACTCGGATGCTTCCGTATATTCAACAACTATTCTTCCGAGATGTCGTTTGAATCTTGTAAATAGATTCTCTTCGTCTTCGCCTTTGAGCTGATAAGCCGGAAGCGAATTGATAAATACTTTTTTGGATATAAAATTGCCGGGATTGTCTTCCATGCAATCCAATACGCCGTTAAAGGTAATTTTTTCTATATCATATAGACGGTTCATACTCTTGGCATACTTGATAATCTCAAGCGGATTAAGCTTAATATCGCCTTCGTATCGCATGAGAGCTTCGTATCCAAATATCTCGCCGTTGTCAGCTTTGACGATGGGCTGAAAGTGGAATGTTAAGAGATTATTATCGAGAATCTTTTCCACTTCTTTGCACTTGGCAATATCTTCTTCTGACATTTCGGAGAGAGCGATATCTTTTTGAGATACAATCTTTTTGGCGTGATTCTTGTCGTTTACAGCCTGGTTGATGATAAAGTCTATATCGGGAACCGTATTGAGGCTGACGGTCTTCATATTGTGGTGAATGGTAGCATAATGGAGACATTGCTCGGTATCATAGAATGCAATGCCTTCTTTGGGAACCAATGACATCAGTTCCTTATATCTGCCTTCGCAATCGATGTCTACAATTCCGATAAGGAATTCGTCATTGCTGAGTCGGCCGCAGATTTCATGTTCCTTTGTATTGCCTGCAATGAATTTTGCCAGTGACAATATTGCAGAGTCTCCGCCGATACGGTTGTATTTCTCATTGATATCGGTCAGATTGTTAATATCGATAGCGATGATTGCAAGAGATCTTCCTTTGGCGATATTTTCCTCAACCAGCTCATTAAGACCTTTAAAGAAGCCTGAATAATTAAAGAGACCGGTCTGCTTGTCACGAATCTGTTCAGCCTTAATCTGTTCAACAAGAGATGATAATGCTTTTTGACGATAAAAGGCTTCGATACACTGATTGATATTACGCATCCAAACTCTGTATATCTCGTTGTATACTTCAACCGATTTTCCAAAGTTGACCACGGCATATCCGAAGCATCTGTCATCGAAGAAAACGGGGCTGAATATGTATGTGGTAGGATAATCCCTGTCTTCATAGAGCTCAGGAAGCATCTGAGTAGTCTTAAATGAACGGTTAAAACTTACGGCATTTTTGTCAAGATCGGGCAATATCTCGCCACATTTTATAATCATATTCATATTGGAAGCATATCCGTTTCTTCTGGCGTTTCCTCCGATAAAAGTATTGGGATCTCTGAATCCTTCATTAACACAGAGCCAAAAGTTGGTAAAAGGACGTATCTGATATGAATATACGGCAAGCATATCAAAGAATTTATCATAATGCGTCTGACAGAGAAGATCTTCTGTAATGTGATTGAAGTCGGAATAAAAACTCATGGCAGAATGATCTGTCTTCCATAAGTCTCGGTTAATTCGCTTATAGGTGGACTTGAAGTTTTTGCAACCGCAGCTTCCGCCTATAATAATATGAGAATTAATGGCAGGTTCCACGTATTCTTCGTTGCTGATGGCAGCGTAAATTTTGGCAAAGCATAACTTACCGCATTCGGAAGCAGGAATATCAGCAGATGTAAGAGGAACTGGCGCAGTCACACCTTCTTCGGTTGAATCGTATGCTGCGAGAGCTATGTCCTCCGGTATCTTAAGACCGTTTTCAGTAAGAGTGGAAGCAAGACCGATTGCCATATATTCATTGGCGCACATTACGGCTTCGGGAAGATTGTCTCTGTCTTCAAGAAGTTTCTTGGCAAAAGCATTGCCGGAATCATACCAGTAATTACCGTGATAGACACGCTCATTTTTAATCTCGAGGTGATGTTCTTTCATCGAGTCAAGGTAAGCGTAAAAACGCTGTATGGAATGAGGATGACCTTCTTTTCCGCCAAGAAAAGCAATATCTTTATAACCATGATCATCAATAAGATGATTCATTATCTTTTTAATGGGAGTATAGTGGTCGATAAGAATGTAATCGAAATCATCAACTTCTTTGTCGACAACGATTACGGGACCGTTAAATTCTTCCTTGATTCTCGCAAGCAGTTTTTTATCAAAACCGGGAGTAAGGATGGTGTCCAGCATAATAACTACTCCGTCAAATTCGTTGAAATTGACGAGCGAGTATATATTGGAATCTCCGATATCGCGAAGATCTCTTTCCTGAAATTTTTGATACATGGAGAAAATACAGACATCGTAATCATGCGAATAAGCCTCCTTGATGAAGGCTTTACTGAAGCTTTTTTGAGTTTTTTCTTCCAACTGCGCAAGTAATACACAGATTCGTTTTCTCATAAGCTGAATTCTCCCGAAAACATATATAAATATTATAACTCAAAAATAGGAAAAAATGTATAAAAAAAGGGCAAACTGTAAACTCAACATGGACAAAAAGATGGCGCCGGAGGGGATAACCGGCGCCAAGAGGAGAAATGAATCGAAAATATGAAATTATCGTTTTTAACGATATATGTCGTTATTCAATACCATCCATCTTATAGATGAATATTACGTTTCCGTCGTAATCTTCGCTCTTACCTGCGAATGATTTGTATTCCTTGCCAAGATCAAGGAGTTTCTTGAATTCTGCAAGAAGGTTATCGGAGTTTTCATCAAAAGCATCTGTAACTTTGGATATGCCCTTAGCGTTGAATTCAATCATGCCATCGTTAAGCTTAATTGCACCGGCATTGAGTTCGCCAACACCATCATTAAGTGTAACTGTAGCATCCTTTAACTTGGTAGTTCCGTCTGCTAATTTCTTAGTTCCGTCTGCAAGTGTTGAAACACCGTTGTTGAGATCTTTACTCTTACCCTTTAAAGTATTAAGGCCTGTAGATAAATCCTTGGTACCCTTGGAAAGTGTCTCTGTACCTGCCTGAATCTGGTAAAGTGCTGAGCATACTGTATTATTTCCGCTTGCGATTGCTGTCTTAATCTCTGTCTCATCATATGTACCAACACCTGCCTGTATCTGATTGATACCTGCTGTAAGTTGTGCGATACCTTCTGTACTAGTACTTGTTCCTGAAAGCTGATTCTGTACTTCTGTAAGCGCTCCTTGCGCACCTGCAACCTGAGCCTTTACCTGCGTAAGTTGAAGGATAGTATTATCAATAGTATCTAAGTTTTGCTTAGCTGTTGCTTTAAGTCCAGCTGCAGCCTGTTTCTTTTGTTCATCGCTCATAGCACCAAGCTGATTCTGAAGTGCTACTGCTAATTCTTCATCGGTTATTGCACTGTTTTGTGCCTTAATCTGAGAGGCAACTGCATGCTTTGCTGCTTCATCATCTGAGAGCATCATTAATGCCTGGCACTGTGCTTTTTTAGTATTTAAATCATTGATTGTATTATCTATGTCATCGTATGTAATTCCGCTACTTGCCAATCCCTGATTAGCTTTTGTAACAGCATCTGTCTTGCCCTGCTCAAGTGCAGCACCAAGTCCGCTTGTAAGCTGTGCCATACCTGCTTTAATCTGTGCAAGGCCAGGCACAATCTTTTCTTTCATATTCTTATTAAGAGTTGTAACTGCACTGTTAACTGAAGCTGTACCTTCGTCAATCTTTTTAGCACCGTCTGCTGCTGCATCTACACCCTTGGTATATGCACCAACGCCGTCTTTTATCTTGTTTGCACCATCCTTTAAATCCTTGGCACCTTTTTCAAGATCTCCTGCACCGTTAACAAGATCAGGAATATTATCTGCAAGTTTCTGTGTTCCTTCTGCAAGCTTATCTGTACCATCAGAAAGCTTATCGCCTGCATCTTTTAACTCATCAACCTTATCTTCGATTGATGTTGTATCAATCTCACCCATATCAATGTCTGTGCTGACATTGGCTGTAACTACCGATATAACAGTGTCGAGTTTAAAATCTTTTGCATCCATTGTAATCTCGAAGTTATCAGGAATATCCATATCGATATCAAGGTCATCAAGCTTGGATGCGAGTGAATCCTTCATGCCGGGAAGTACAATGCCTACTGCAAGTGAATCATTTCCGACCTGTGTTACTTTACCATTGGTTACTTCTATATTTGAGAAAGTATCTGCGGGAAGAAGCATACCTGTTACAACTGTAAAAGGTACATACATTTCCTTTTTCTCACCATTAACTTCTACCTCTCTTTTTTCATTATTAGTGTAATCAAATCTAATCTTTACCTTACCGCTTTTACCTGCTAGGTTTTCAGGTGCAATCTCTTTTCCATCAAGATAATATGTTGCCTTGATAGTAACGGGAGCACTTTTATCCGTTGTTCCCTGATATGTGATTGCATTGCCGTTGGCGTTCCAATTGACACCGTTATCAAGTTTGCTGTAATCTTCGTCGCCCGAGAGATTGACAAGTTCGGTAAGAGTTGTCTCATCTTCAATGTTTTTTAAAGCATTGGGGTTAGAGAGTTTTTCGTTAACCAATACGCTTTTCTGACTTCCGTTGGCATTGGTGAATACATATACGGTTTCCTCTTTAACTTTATCGGTCTCGCCTGATGCACTGTTTGCAGGCTTGACAGTCTGTGTAAGCACATCTGTAACAACTTCTTCTTTTGCATCTTTTTTCAATAAATCTGTATTAACATTGCATCCGGCAATTGTGGTAAGAATCATTGCCGAAGATAAAACTATTGATAATCCTTTGAGATATCTTCTTTTCATTTTATTACGCCTCCTTAACTTAATATCAGTTTTCCCTGATTTTCTTTATTAATGAATCCAACGCTCGTATGAATGATTATGGGATCGAATACCATAAAGAACGAAGGAAGAATAAGTATTACAACAAACATGCTTATGATGGCGCCTCTGGCCATTAACATGCATAAGGACGAGATCATATCTATGCTTGCAAGCATTCCCACACCGAATGTTGCTGCGAAGAATCCAAGCGCACTTACTATTATCGAAGGAATTGATGTTGCAAGAGCAATGGTGACGGATTCTTTTTTGGTCTTACCCGCATATCTTTCTCTTTTATATCTTGTCGTCATCAGTATCGCATAATCAACTGTTGCTCCGAGCTGTATGGTACCTATTACAACAGATGCGATGAAAGGAATCTCGGTACCTGTGTAAAAAGGAATTCCCATATTGATGAATATTGCAAATTCGATTGCTGCAACCAAGATAACAGGAAGTGATATCGACTTAAGTACAAAGAAAATGATTAAAAAGATTGCTGCTATCGATACAAGTGATACGACCTTGAAGTCGTGATCTGTAATCGTAATCAAATCCTTGGTACAAGGTGCTTCACCAACAACCATTGACTTGGCATCATGCTTTTTAGCAATTGCATTAACTGTATCTATCTGTGTATTAATCTCATCCGATGCGATGATGTAATCAGATCCTACAAGAAGAATCTGGTAATCTTTTCCTTTTAAGTTATTAACGAGTTTTGCAGGAAGCATTTCTTCCGGTACGCTTGTTCCCATTGCGGAATCAAGTCCAAGTGCAAAAGTAATTCCGTCGAGCGACTTGATCTCATCAGTCATCTGGTTGATTTCTTTTGAAGACATATTTGAATCAGCCAAGATCATGTAGAGTGAATTCATGTCGAAGTTTTCTTTTAGCATCTTGTTGGCCTGTGAGCAGTTAAGCTTATCAGGAAGTGTATCTGAAAGATCGTAATATACTTTTGTATTCTTGTATCCGTAGATAGCGGGTGCAAGTAAGAGGATGAACAGAATTAAGAAAATCCAAAACTTGGAAACGATGAATCCCGCAACCTTATCAAACTTGGGCATTAACTCTTTGTGCATCGTCTTATCGAGTGCTTTTTCAAATATCATAATGAATGAAGGAAGAATGGTTACACATCCGATAACTCCGAAGATAACACCCTTGGCCATTACTATTCCCAAGTCTCTACCAAGTGTGAAACTCATGAAGCAGAGTGCAATGAATCCGGCGATGGTTGTTATGGATGAACCAAGCACTGATGTGAATGTATTGCCGATTGCATGTGCCATAGCTTCTTTGGAATCATCAGGATATTCCTTCTTCATTTCTTTGAAGCTGTGCCATAAGAAGATCGAGTAATCAAGTGTAACACCAAGCTGCAATACTGCAGTTAATGCTTTTGATACATAGGAGATTTCTCCTAAGAATACGTTCGATCCTAAGTTATAAAGAATACTCATTCCTATACTTATCATGAAGAATACCGGTACTAAGAATGAATCCATGAATACAGCAAGAATGATACATACCAAAAGTACTGCGATTCCTACGTAGAGAGGAGTTTCTTTTTCAGATAACAACTTGGTATCTGTAACTACTGCAGACATACCTGCGATGAAGCAACGGTTTTCTGTAATGTTTCTTATATTAACAATTGCATCCATCGTATCGGTACTTGATGTCGTATCATCAAAGAAGATAGCCATCAAAGTTGTATCTGTTTCTTTGTTGTAAAACTTGGATGCGTATTTATCAGGAAGTATCTCAACTGGAACCGAGTCGCCTAATAAATTGTTAAAAGAAATAAGTTCTGCAACGTGATCAACTGATTCTATCTTTTCCGATAGTTTTTCTATTTCATAAGGCGACATATTCTGTACCATTACAACTGCATATGCACCTTTATGAAAATCATCAAGCAATATATCCTGTCCCTGGATAGTTTCGATATTGCTTGGTAGATAGTACAAAACATCATAATTGACTTTTGTCTTCACATATCCGATTACTGAAGGTATTACCAAGAGGATACCGAGTATCAGAATAGGAATTCTTAGTTTAACTATTACTCTGCCAAACTTTTCCATTTCAATTCATCTCCTTGTGTTTTTTGAACTTGCGGTCATTATTTTGATTTATGACCGTTGGTCATTTTTCAAAAGTAATTATAACACCGAGTTTTTCCTTGTCAATACAAAATATGACTTTTGGTCATTTTTTTATTTTACGGGTTGATTTTTGCCATCGGTATGGTATTATTTTCATAAGGGAAATTCGGATAATCGCATAAAAGAGGGCGATTACAGGTGATTAATATGGGAAAAGTTGAAGCCAACAAATTCAAAAAACTCAATACGATACTTGATTCGGCGTTCGATCTGTTCACCAATCAGGGCGTCGAGAACACATCCATAGCCGATATAGCCAAACATGCAGGTGTGGCTAAGGGTACTTTTTATCTTTATTTTCAGGATAAGCATGAACTTAGAAACCGTCTCATATATCACAAGTCCAGTAAGCTTTTCAAGGAGGCGGCCGATGCGCTCGAATCCGTGGCTGCATGCAAGAGTACACCTATGAGCTTTGAGGATAAAATTGTATTTATTGCGGACTATATCATTAACAAGTTAAGCGAAAACAAGATTCTTCTTTCCTTTATATCCAAGAATTTGAGCTGGGGAGTATTTAAGAAAGCGCTCACCAATAATCCGACCGATACCGAGGTGGACTTCAAGGAAATATACTATAAGATGCTTACAGAGGAAGAAACTAAGTTCAAAGAGCCTGAGATAATGCTCTTTATGATAGTGGAACTTGTCGGTTCCACATGCTTTTCTGCGATTCTATACGAGGAGCCTGCCGATATTACGGTAATTAAGCCCTATCTGTTCAATACCATCCGTGCAATCATCCGAGAGCATGAGGCTTGAAAAGAGTATTGACGATAACAAATAACGTACGTATAATATGAGCAAGCAGTGAGGCCTACTGAATGGGGAACCATTGAAGTGGCAATTATTTAATAGCGGTGAATCCTACCGTGAGACATATCATTTCAAAAGTGGAAGTATAAAGCCGTCGATATTTTTTGATGGCTTTTTTTATTTGCTATAAGGAGTATTGTATTCCACTTAGTTCACCCAAAGAAAAACATTTGAAAATGAAGAACGATATTGATTTTCATAAAATACTGGATGATAAGGGTAAAATCATAGGAGTGTTGGATATCAATAATATGATTCCGGTAAGAAAGGATTTGTTAAAGAGAGTTGATATTTCAAATAAACCAGGTGATTTACCGGAAACGAAAAGGTATAAAGAATTGGTATCGAATCAACTGAATTACTGTAGAAAAAATCAAGATATAATAATCAAGAAAGCAAACAAATTATATAAGATGACTAAGAATAAAAAAGTTAGTAAACAACTAAAACATCGTTGTTTGAATTGGGAAAAACTAGAATCAATTCTTGATAGGTTTCAATAGTGCATTTTATGATATAATTGCTTTATGAAAAGACTGATATTTGGCGTGACATCTGTGTTGCTTTTGGCAATAGAAATAATAATCGGTATGTTTGCGACAGGCTGGATACGTAATTACCTGGGCGATGTGTTGGTTGTTATCCTTATATATACGATAATTCGAACCATTACTCCCGATAAGCCTGCCAAATGGTATATACTTCCGACAGCGGTATTGGTATTCGCGTATGCTGTAGAGTTCCTTCAATTGTGGGGATTTTGTGACAGATTCGGAATAACGAACAGACTTCTTCGTATAATAATAGGAACAGGTTTCTCAATTGTAGATTTTTTATGCTACACAATCGGAGCCATACTTTGTTGCATATCTGAATACATGATTAATGTTATGAAGAAATTTAATGAATTATCCTGACTTATTTTTCATAATTAGCGGTTTAACGCTGTAAAATAAATACATATAATGAAAATGAGGTTTGATTCGAAAACTATTTTATTTTGAGGATGAAAATGGAAGAGATCAAAAACAATCTGCAAGCGGAAGTTGAAAACAACAAGGACGGGAATATGTCTCAGGAATTTGAGAAGGCAGAACCGATTAATAAGGACACGGCCTCAATTAACGAGCAAATAAAAAAAGAAAAGGCCAGAAAGAAGCAGGTTAAGAAGAAAAAGAAGTATCAGAGGTTAAGAAAGAACAAGATAGGATTAACTCTTATCATGTGCGTTTTTATAGCGCTTATTTCAGATTTTCTGATTACTCTGTTCTCCAGTATGCTTATCAGCTATATTGTTGATTCCAAGTTTACAGAGGAGTACAAAGCGGTATCTTATATGGCCAAGATGTACGATGCAGCTTCGGATGAAGGTGTGTATTCTCTTCTTAATGAGGAAGGAAGAACTTACTGCATATCTGATATGCACGGAAAAACCATATATAAAAACGGCGAGAATACAATAGGCAACTCCAACGGTAAGGTTACGCTTCCGAGAATCAACAGTGATTCGGATTCCACACGTCTTAATCAGGATATTACCATATATGTGGACAAGACTACAGAGGACTTCGTATATATCGATGAGGGCGGCGAAATCAAAATCGATTTTTTGACAATAGTCAAGTTGTTGAACAATCTGTCAGACAACACCAATATAGCCGTTAACAGAGGAGAGTCCTCGGTTGAACTGCCGGTATGGATTGCAATAGATGTTAAAAACGGTACTCAGGTTTTCTATGGCAAAGCCAATCTTAAGATATACTTTTCCGATGCGATGTATATATTCATCTTCTTCTTGGCGGGTATAGGTCTGGTATCGATAATTGTGCTTGCACTTTTGATTAATCTTATATCGAGTGTCATAAGCCAGAAAAAGATTAATAAAGTGTTTTACACGGATCCAGTTACGGGCGGTAACAACTGGATGTGGTTTGCTACCCGTGCACAAGGCCTCTTAAAGGGAAAGAAAAAGATGAACTTTGCCGTACTGGACGTAGTATTGGTTAAGTATCGCAATTACTGTATATGTCATTCCGTGACAGAGGGTGAGCAGCTGCTTGTTAAGGTGGATGGCATCCTAAATGAGATGATTAAGAGAAAGCCCGAAGCAGCCGGTCATTATGCATCAGCCAATTTTGCCCTGATGTTTAAGTATAATACAAGAGAAGAACTTGAAGCC
>JAEEQX010000126.1 GCA_016285575.1 Lachnospiraceae bacterium | reverse complement strand
TTAATCAAATATATCTTTTCTCTTGGTAATTAAGATAACTGCTCAGTAGCAATTCCCAATGTCTTAATATCGTCAAAAAAACCGGGATAACTTTTTCTTACTGCCTGCGCATCATCAATCGTTCCACCTGTAAGTGTTAAAAGAAGCGACAGTGACATAACGATTCTGTGATCATTGTGGCCACCTAAAATTGATGATGGTTTCTTGATGCCATTGCCCTCTATCTCAATGGAATTCTCTTCCATATGCGTGATTACACCAAACTTGGAAAGTTCTTCACACATTACACTTCCGCGATCACTCTCTTTTATCTTGAGTCTCGCAGTGGAAGTAAAATATCCACCATGATTTGCAGCCGCTACTGCAAAAAGTACAGGGCCAAGATCGGGGCAGTCCGCTATATCTATAGTGGCTTTTTCTTTTGAAAGTTTTTCAAAACATTCTTTATAAACCTTGTCACCCTGAAGACTCTTATCGTTAAGTCCTTCAACTAAAACTTTTCCGCCGATGTAATTGAATGCATCAAGAAATGCTGCATTGGAATAATCAGCTTCAACAGCTATATCTTTTGCCTGATATTTCTGATTGCTCTTAACAACCAGTGTATTCTCATCTTGCCAATCAACATTAATACCAAATTCTCTCATTGCTTGAAGAGTCATGTTGATATAGGATCTACTCTCCACCGGAGGAATAAGATTGATTCTTCCTCCATCTTCGCTCAATGAAAGAGCAAGCAAAAGTCCGGTTACAAACTGTGAGCTGATATTACCTTGGATAGTATATTCAGAATCTTTTATTGCACCGTTTAATTCTATGTATTCTGCCTCTCTTGAAAAAGTCAGTCCTTGCTTCTTTAAGACATCTTCATATATTCCAAAAGGTCTGTTCCTGAGTGTCTCACTTCCATAGAATCTGCTTCTCATTGGAAGCGTCATGGCAATACCCATAAAGAAACGCATAGTGGAACCGCTTTCGCGACACATAAAATCTATAGCGGATGTGTTTTCGCTGAGTTTATCGAAAATGGTATTCGAACCATCAATAGTAACCGTGGAACCCTCAATATCCACACTGGCGCCAAGAGACTTGATACAATCAATGGTTGCTTTTATATCCTCTGAAAAATCAACATTGGAAATAACGCTCACTCCATTGGATAGTGCTGCACATATAATATACCTATGTGCCATACTCTTAGAAGGAGGAGCAGTTATTGTTCCGTGTGCAGTTGATTTTTTTATTTCTATGTTCATATATCCAGTATCAATCCATGCCTAAAATACTTGTTCTTACTTTTCCAAATTTATGACAATTCTTTAAAATTATAAATGTATTATTTTCTTTAACTAAAAAGAATTATAAATCTTATCTCAATAATATTTTTGTGTTTAACAATTCTGGTTAAGAAAATCCATTGCTTCAAGATATCCGTTGATTCCATGGCCGGATATGGTCTTCTTGCAAGCTGCTCTAATAAAACTAACCTGTCTGAATTCTTCTCTGGCATCAACATCAGATATGTGTACTTCAACCATAGGAATACCGACTGCTTTGGCAGCATCGAGAATCGCTACGCTTGTATGTGTGTATGCACCGGGATTAATTACGATGCCGTCTATCTTCTTATATGATTCTTGAATCCAATCAACGAGATCCCCCTCATGATTGCTCTGCATTATCTCAACATTAACGCCGATTTCTTTTGCGTGTTTTTCAATTAACTCAACAAGTGCTTTATAATCAGTCTTGCCATATATATCAGGCTCTCTTATGCCAAGCATATTAAGATTGGGGCCATTTATAACTCTTATTGTTTTCATATTATCTCCTTTTATTGCCTCTAAAGGAATCTGTTCTTTAGAATAATTAGGTACGATGGCTCAAATCATTCCAATTATATCTTGTACTGTCTGACTAATTCCAACCTCACCATTGATAATATAATCTGCTGTTCTTTGATATATCGGAAGTCTCTCTTCATATAATTTCATAATTTTTGACTTCTCATTAGCCAAGGGTCTGTCATCCGTGGGAACCAAGTCTTCCGGTTTTCTATCCAAAAAGAATATTCGTCCGTTTGCCTTGAGATTCTTAATGTTTTCAGGGTTTAGAATGCACCCTCCACCGGTTGATATAATAACATTTTTACGAAGCGATACTTCTTTTATCACTTCTTTTTCTACGTTTCTAAAATATGCCTCGCCATTCGTAGCAAATATATCTGAGATTTCTCTTTTTTCTCTATCAACTATAAGTGCATCGGTGTCAATGAATTCCTTTTTAAGTGAACCGGATAGTTCTTTTCCTATCGTGCTCTTTCCGCTACCAGGCATACCTGTTAAAACTATATTCTCATTCTCTTTTATAAGTTCAGAAATAATATTTTCGGAAACACTATCATCCGGCTTTTTACCGATAAAAAACTCACACGCAGCAACCGCCTGATATACCAGCATACGAAGGCCCGAACAATTCTTAATCTCAAGTTCTTCTGCTTCTTCAATAAGCCTTGTTCTTAACGGATTGTATATAACATCTGCCACTCCTTCAAGATTGGTAAATCTCTTAAGATCAATAGGCATACCATCGAGATTAGGATACATGCCTGCAGGAGTTGTGTTGACTATATAAGAAGCGTCGCTATGTTTTTCATATACATCTTCATATGATAGTGCGCCATCCTTTGCAGATCTTGAAACCTTGCATAAAAAAGATGCGCCACTATCTTCGCATACAGCATATGCTGTCTTGCTTGTTCCACCTGTTCCAAGAATTAGAACTTTTTTATTATTTAAATCAAATCCATTGCAATCAAGAAGCGTCTTAAGACCAAAATAGTCGGTATTATATCCATATAATTTTCCGTCTTTATTAACTACCGTATTAACTGCACCTATGGCACGCGCTTTATCATCAATATAATCAAGATATTTGATAACATCCTGCTTATATGGAATAGTAACATTGATTCCCTTAAAAATCTTAGCACGCATAAAAGCATCGAGACCGTCGCGGGGAATCTCCCGTAATTCATAATTATAAAACCCGAATTTTTCATGTATTATTTTCGAGTAACTGTGTCCGAGTTTTTCACCTATTAAGCCGTAATCCATATAGTAATTAATCCT
>JAEEQX010000125.1 GCA_016285575.1 Lachnospiraceae bacterium | reverse complement strand
GTTATCGCCGGTATTACTCAGAACCCTGCAAGATTCAATCCTATCTCCCATCCCGAAGAGAACTCTGACAGACGTGATTCAATCCTCAAGGCTCTTCGTGACCAGGGATATATCACTCAGGAAGAGTTCGTTGAAGCTATGGCTGATGACGTATATTCCAGAATCAAAAAATACAAT
Source organism: Lachnospiraceae bacterium (assembly GCA_016285575.1). Taxonomy (GTDB): domain Bacteria; phylum Bacillota; class Clostridia; order Lachnospirales; family Lachnospiraceae; genus UBA3766. The sequence goes on along the minus strand of JAEEQX010000125.1, from coordinate 3,024 downwards.
GACGTAGCTGTTAATCAAAATGTAAACTCATACTTCGTTGATGAATTAACCGATCAGGTAGCAAATGACCTAGTGGAAATTGCCGGTTACGATGAGGATATGGCATATAAGATGCTCTATTCAGGCGGTCTTAAAATATACTCAACACAGGATCCTGAGATTCAGGGATACTGCGATGAAGTATTTGCCAATGATGAGTATTTTGGAGGCGCTCCCAGATATTTGCTTGATTATCAGTTAACAATCGAGCATGAAGATGGGTCACTTGAAAACATCTCAAAAGAGATGTACAAAGAATGGTACAAAGAAAACGTTAACAGAAACTTCGAATTAGTATTCAATACCGAAGAAGAAGCTCTTGAAGCTATAGAAAATTATAAAGCTGCTATTATGGGTGAAGGAGACGAGGAAAGAGCTGAAAACTATACACTCACTCCTCAGCCGCAAGCTTCCATTACTGTAATGGATCAGCATACCGGATATGTTCTTGCAATGGTAGGTGGACGTGGTCAGAAGCTTGCAAGTAAGACCCTTAACAGAGCTTCCGATACAGTTAGGCAGCCCGGTTCAGTATTTAAAGTACTCTCTACTTACGCACCCGCGATTGATGCTTGCGGATTTACTCTCGCTAATGTTCAAGATGATGCTCCATTCACATATACCAATGGTCGTCCTATTTCGAACTGGTATGGACAAAGCTATAGAGGCATCTGTTCAGTTAGAACAGGTATTGTACAGTCTCTTAATATTGTAACCGTTAAGGTACTTACACAGATAACTCCTCAGATGGGTTACAATTATTTACTCAATTTCGGTTTCACTACATTGGTTGATAGAGAAGTTACAAGAGACGGTCAAGTAATGAGTGATATTAACCAGGCACTTGCTCTTGGTGGTATCACACATGGCGTTACCAATATGGAGACTACTGCAGCATACGCCGCTATAGCTAATGATGGTATATATAACAGACCTGTATTGTATTCCAAGATAACTGACTCAGATGGAAATATTATTATTGATAATTCTATTCCTGATTCACATAGAGTTCTCCGCGAGACAACAGCATTCTTACTTACAAGTGCTATGCAAGATGTTGTTAGTTACGGTACCGGACATGATTGTTATTTCCCCGGTATGCATATAGCAGGTAAAACAGGAACTACTTCATCATATAATGATATTTGGTTTGCAGGATATACTCCTTACTATACCGCTACTGTATGGGTTGGATATGATAATAATATTGATCTTCCCGGTAGTCAGCATACACTTAATAAGATTATCTGGAAGCAGTGTATGTCTAGAATACATGCCAACCTTCCTGATCAGGAATTTGACAGACCTAATGGCATAACACAGTGCGCAATATGCTCGCTCTCAGGAAAACTTCCCAATCCAGGATTATGTGATGAGCATATTCGTACAGAATACTTCGAGGAAGGCACAGAGCCAATAGAAACATGCGATATTCATTACAAGGGTACTGTATGTGCATACGATGGCAAGATTGCATGTGACGGATGTCCTTTCAAGACCGATGGCGTTGCTCAACTTCCTCTTGTAGAAGCACCCGAGCTTGACTATGGTCAGCAATCTGAATTAAAGGATAATCACTGCTGTCATAATGCACAGTTCTTCGCACAGCCTAATTATCAAGATATAATCAACCAGCAGATGTGGGAAATTAATTCCAGATAGAAAAATTAGAACTAAAAAAGTAGGGTGTCTGAATTAATTCAGACACCTTTTTTTACTTGAAACTCAACTAAATAAACTATACATAAATATAATAAATAGATTAATAAATATAAATGAATAAAAAATAGGGCGTATATTACGCCCTATTTTTATCTTAAATTATTCTTTAATTGTCGTCCTTCTGTTCTGCATCATCAGTATTTGTATCTGCTGATGTATCATCTGTGGGAGAAGTATCTGTTGATTCTGTATTGTTCATATCAACATACTCTTCGTACTCACCCATATCGTTAAGTACCATCGGAACTATCTCTACATACTCAGCAAAGATGTAAGCCGCTTTGTCATCATATTTGATTTTAACCCACTCTGAATTATCAGTAGATAATACTTCGTAGTCAAAGCCCTTATATGCTGATCCAAGACGATCATAATCTGTACCGGGTCCTGAACGAACGTTAACGTTGTCTTCAATTATTCTCGCACGATTGACAATCTCAATCTTAACTTCTTCTCTCTGCTTTTCTATCTGTAATTCTAACTCCTCTTCGGATATTTGTTCCTTCTTAGGGAGATAAAAGTTATTGTCCTCTGCAACTTCCTTTGGCCTTACGGCTATACGGATTATACAGAACAATATCGCGATAGAAAGGCATATGATAACTCCTATCATTAAAGAAGTACGGGTTGTCTTATCGAGCAAACCTTTTTTACTCATATATGCCTCAATTATTTCAAGTATTCTATATCTTAGAATATTAAAAATCTAGTTTAACAGATTAGATATATCACTAATTATTCTTTTACTTAGACGCCTCAAAAGAAATCTTCTCGGTAAAAGGATCTTCCATTCCTTCATAAAGAAGAGAAATGGTTATAGTTCCATGGACAGTTCCATTCTCGTCGAAGTATCCTTCCATGGTAATCTGATACTTACCTGTATCATCGGCTACTCCAAAGAGATCCTTGGAAAGATTACCTTCGAAGTCATCATCTGTTACTTCAATCTTGAAAGCTCTTGTCTCGTCAGGAATCAAATCACCTGATGATCTCTTATTCTCGTCACCCCAATCAGCGTAAGTAACAAAGTCTTTATTGTTTAATCTCTGATAATCGAAGAAGTCACCCATGTATACGATTAAATCCCATGCAGCAGGTGTGGTATCTCCAGTAGAATCATCATAGATAGCTAAAGCAAATTCTTCTTCAGTTTCGTCTGTATATAAATCTTCTTCGTTTACTGTAACACCCTTTGAGCTAAGGTAAGCTACAAGACCGGCTGCTCCGGATGTTGAATCAATCTTACTTGTACCATGATAGCTA
>JAEEQX010000043.1 GCA_016285575.1 Lachnospiraceae bacterium | reverse complement strand
TTATTCCTTTCTTCGGGTCAGACGTATCTTTCCCGTTGATATATTTTCCCTAAAATGCGAACACATGCATTTTAACACATTCACGCTCAATATTCAAACAAATCGGCGTTTCTTCTAATTCATATGAAGTTCTGTATCTATAAGATTGTCATTCAAATCATATACAAGTTTAAGTGAAAAGAATCCGTTGTTTTCTTCAAGGAGTCTGAAAAATATCTTATCACCCTCCCATATGGGCAGATTGCAGACTTCTTTTATAGGCACCCATACGAGTTCTCCCTCATCGCAATCAATGAGTTCTCCCTCGAATTTATCAGCAGTATAAAGATGCATGTATTCAACTACATCCTCTCCATATATGAATGTTACAATGCCTCTGAAACTATAGTTTAAAAGAGTTAGTCCCGTCTCTTCTTTTACTTCTCTAAGCAAACATTCATCTGGGCTCTCTCCATATTCAAACTTACCACCAACACCTATCCACTTATCTTTATTGATATCGTTTTTCTTTTTTACACGATGCATCATGAGATACTTATCATCTTTTATAATGTGGCATAGTGTAGAAAGTGTGGGGTGCTTATCCATAATAATTCCTCTGTATCAATATACGAATAAAAACTATCTTAAGTGGTTTAATTATACTCCTTATGATGGCATTTGCAATCGAGTAGATAATTAATAATTGGTTACGTATGCTTAAGAAAAAGGTGATTCCAAAGAACCACCTTTTTGTTGTTTTATAACATCTGACCGAATGGTTAGGTATTATGCATTGATGTCTTCCCACTTCCAGTTAACAACTTCAGGAAGATCTACACCGAAGTCATGGATGTACTGCTTATGCTCAACGAGTTTGTCGCTCATCTTCTGGTAGAGGTAAGCACCTGTATTACCAAGCTGAGGTAAGAACTTAAGAGCATCCTGTACAAGATGGAATCTGTCGATATCATTCTGTACACGTACATCGAATGCTGTTGTAATAGTACCCTCTTCCTTGTATCCTCTTACATGCATGAGACGGTTATTGTGACGTCTGTATGTAAGTTCATGGATAAGTGTTGCATAGCCATGGAAGTTGAATATTACGGGCTTATTAGTAGTAAAGAGCATATCGTACTCTGCATCTGTCAAACCATGAGGGTGCTCATTGTGAGGCACGAGTTTGAAGAGGTCAACTACGTTGATGAAACGAATCTTAATATCAGGAATTTCCTTTCTTAAGATTGATACTGCAGCAAGTGCTTCAAGTGTAGGAGTCTCACCTGCACAAGCAAATACGATATCAGGTTCTTTGCCCTGATCGTTGGAAGCCCAATCCCAGATACTGATACCCTGTGTACAATGCTTAACTGCTTCAGGCATTGAGAGCCACTGAGGACGGGGATGCTTGGAAGCGATTACAACGTTAACGTAGTTACGACTTCTTAAGCAGTGATCCATAGTGGAAAGTAATGTATTGGTATCTGCAGGAAGGTAAATACGTACAACGTCAGCCTTCTTGTTAGCAATATGATCCATAAATCCGGGATCCTGATGTGTGAATCCGTTGTGGTCCTGCTGCCATACTGTAGAGCACATAAGAAGGTTAAGTGATGCAATCTCTTCTCTCCAAGGAAGCTGGTTACATACCTTTAACCACTTAGCATGCTGTGCACCCATTGAATCGATGATTCTGGAGAACGCTTCATATGTATTGAAGAAACCATGACGACCGGTAAGAAGATATCCTTCAAGCCAACCTTCGCACATATGCTCTGAAAGCATGGAATCCATTACACGACCGAATCTTGATAAATGATCATCCATATCGGACTGATCTGCGTTCCAGTCTCTGTTCTCAACTTCGAATACAGATGTGAATCTGTTGGAGTTGTTCTCATCGGGTGAGAAGATACGGAAGTTCTTAGTTTCTGCGTTAAGCTTAAAGATATCACGGATGTATAATCCAAGGTTAGCAGTATCCTGGCTTTCCTTAGCTCCGTGCTTTTCAATATCGAATCCGTAATCTCTGAAGTCAGGAAGACGAAGATCTCTTAAGAGCTTACCACCATTAGCATGAGGGTTCATACCAAGTCTCTTGTCACCTACAGGACAGAGTTCCTTAATCTCATCGATTACGCGACCATTTTCATCAAAGAGTTCTTCGGGCTTGTATGAGTGAAGCCAATCAGAGAGCATCTGAAGGTGCTCAGGCTTATCCATCATGATAGGAACCTGATGAGCAAGGAAGTTGCCCTCGATACGGTTACCATCAACTACCTTGGGTCCTGTCCATCCCTTAGGTGTACGAAGAACTATCATAGGCCATACAGGACGTGTTGCGTCGTTATTCTCACGAGCATTCTTCTGAATGTCCTTAATCTTTTCAATAACCTTGTCCATGGTCTCTGCCATGAGCTTATGCATAACCTTGGGCTCGTCACCTTCAACGAAGTAAGGCTCCCATCCATTACCATGGAAGAAGTCTGTAAGTTCTTCTTTTGAAAGGCGGCCAAAAATAGTAGGGTTAGCAATCTTGTATCCGTTTAAATGAAGGATGGGAAGTACTGCACCATCTCCTACGGGGTTGATAAATTTATTGCACTGCCAGCTTGTTGCAAGAGGGCCTGTCTCAGCCTCACCATCACCTACAACAACGGTAGCGATTAATTCAGGGTTGTCAAATACTGCACCGCAAGCGTGTGCGATAGAATAACCGAGCTCACCGCCTTCATGAATAGAACCGGGTGTCTCAGGTGCACAGTGGCTGGGTACTCCACCGGGGAATGAGAACTGCTTGAAAAGCTTCTGCATACCTTCTTCGTCCTGAGAAATGTTAGGATAAATCTCAGAATAAGAACCATCAATATAGTCGTTAGCAATAAAGAAGTTTCCGCCATGTCCGGGACCGGAAAGAAGAATCATATCAAGATCATATCTCTTGATAACACGGTTAGCGTGTAAAAAGATAAAGTTCTGTCCGGGAACTGTTCCCCAGTGTCCGACGATTTTCTTCTTAACCATCTCATTAGTAAGGGGCTTCTTAAGAAGAGGGTTTTCCAAAAGATAAAGCTGGCCCGCTGATAAATAGTTGGCAGCACGGAAGTACTTATCCATTTTTTCAATCAATTCATCAGTGATAGGGCCTTTTTCCAAAATAGTATTCTCCATATAACAACCTTTCTACAGATAACTGTTATTTACTATTGTTACAACATTAACAATCTTTATGCAGATAAAGATACTCTAATTAACAGCCTTCGTCAATGTATAATAAATCCAATTTTTTAGGGAATACCGGGAATTATTTATGTAGATTTTTATAAATGGTATTAAGAACTCTCTTTTTATCACCGCTCCATAAGGGCGCAATAAGATCCTTTTTAGCGCCATCTCCTGTGAGTCTGTGGATAGCGATGGTATTAGGTATGATACGTACGCAATCAACGATAAGGTCTGCGTACTCTTCAAGACTCATGCAAGTAAACTTGCCCTCGTTATAATCTATCGCCAAATCAGTGTTTTTAAGAACATGTAAAAGTTGAAGCTTAATTCCGTCAATGCCGCTTTTTACAACATAATCAACGGTCTCAAGCATATCGTTTTTACTCTCGTTGGGAAGTCCTAAGATAACATGAACTATTGTATAGAGGCCTCGCTTCTTTAGTTCTTTTACACTCTCATCATATACGTTAAGTGCATAGCCTCTACGAATATATTTCGCAGTATCTTCATGTATCGTCTGAAGGCCAAGTTCCACCCACACAGGTTTAATTGCATTTAATTCAGACAATAGATCAATCACATCTTTGGGCAAGCAGTCCGGTCTTGTAGCGATGGAAATTGCAACAATATCAGGATGATTAATTGCTTCCTCATATACTCTTCTTAGTCGCTCTATCGGTGCATATGTATTGGTATACGCTTGAAAGTAAGCGATGTATTTTCCATTATCTCCTATTTTTGACGCAACCTTCTTTTTGCCCTCTTCAATCTGATTGGTGATGGACATTGTTGAAGGCATACAAAAATCACCTGATCCATCACTCGAGCAAAAGATGCAACCTCTCGTGTCGAGAGTGCCGTCGCGGTTAGGACAGGTGAATCCTGCATTGATAGGTATTTTATATACTTTTGTATGAAAAGTATCTTGTAAGTATTGGTTAAGAGAATAGTATTCCATATGGTAAAATTATATCCAATAAGGATAATATTCTATCTCAATATATCCTTCGTCATCCTTCTCAAGGAAGCACGCAAGGAATGCATCTGCGAAGCTCATGCCGGATGTATATAAGAATAAAGGAACTATCTCCATTCCTACTATTCCCATTGCAAGATAAGCCCAAGCTTTTTTCTTTTTTAATAAGAAAAGATGTCCGCCATAAGCACCAAGTAAAAATCCAAGCCATACATATGCTGCTTTCTTAACTCTGATAGGATTTTCAAAAGGAACGGGATCGTCGAGTATCATCGCTACCCTATTCTTCATAAGAATTATTATATAGATTGCTGCGCCAAGTGATACAAATGCAGCAATGTAACTAACAACGCCAAGAGTTTTACTTACGAAAGAAAAGATGGAAAAGCCCGTGCTAAAAAGCGAACCCATACCAGCTAATTCGAATACCTGATTCATACTGTCAGAATCAAATTCTCCTCCGACCGAGCCCATCAACATGGAAAGGATGGACCTTCCAAGGATGCTAAAGGATGAAGCAAGAGCGATGATTAATACAAGAACCAAGATAAGTCCTTGAATATGAAGAACCATCGTGTCGTGAGGTCTGCCCTCCATTCCCTTGGGCGGGAAGAAGCTTTTGTCTTTGTTTTCGTTATTATCTACGTTGCCCATATTTTTCCTTTACTCAAACTCTACTGTTTGAATCTCATCGGGTGTTACTATAATGAATCTTCTTAAATTGGTAGTGGGTATCATAGCTAATATGGCACTATCATAATTACCGACAAACTTATCCACTCCGCCTATCGTATGAATCACTATTTCTTCGCTGTTATATAAAACCACTCTGTTCTCATCGAAGAACATGTCAGAGAAGTCTATATCAAAATACATCTTATCCTTAAGTTTGGCATCATAATCATATATCTCCGCCATATACTTGTGCTCAGAGTCATCGCTGTCATACACAAGTGCAACGAACTTATCGTCTTCGTAAACCGAGAGTATCTTATTGGAAAGAAGTATCTCTCCGTTACTCTGAGGCATCTGATCTCCGCTGTAAAACATAAGTCTGTTATCAGCTACAGCAACTGCCTTGTTATTGCCCGCAAATCTGATCTCGGGAACAAGCGCGCTCTGATATCTGTGGCTTGACATCAAACAATCCTGATAGTTTTGTCCGACTTTTCCAAAGTTATAAAAACCGACCGATGAGTAGAACGAACCCTTATCAACGTTAAGATAGGATACAGCACCGAGAATACCGTTATCCGATATCGCAATCTCCAAAGGATATCCATAGCCCTTCATGGTGGTGTTGAAGTATAACATCTCTTCGCCTTGAGTGTTGTATACATATATGGGAGTATTGCTTGAATTATCAAGAACTGCCATTACATATCCGGCACTTGCCACCTTGAACTTTCTTATGGGCATTCCGGTATCAATTCTGCCAAGCGGTTCCTTTTCGTTCATCACATAGATTGTTCCGCCATTATAATCCGCAACTGCAATGATGCCATCGGAGATATCGGTAAGGGGTTTTTGCATCTGAAATGCTTCATTCCAAATCTGCTCTCCCTTGTAATCAATGCACTTGATACCATCGGAATTATATACGACAAAATAGTTGCCAAATCTTTTAACCACCGAACCTGTGGATATGAAAAACTCTGTCGAATCCACTATGCTGACACTTTCATATGCCTTGTTGGTAAAGTAGAGTCTGGCGCCTATAAAAGATGCTGCAGCGAGTAATACAAAAGCAACTATGCCGAGCGCAATCCACATCATTTTATTGACTTCACGACCGGCACGCTTTTTGTTGAACTCATCAAAAAGAACATCTTTTTTGTCGTTCTTCTTTTTAAATTGTCTTAAGTTTGTTGTATCTGTATCCATCTTATTAATTCTTTAAAAGGATTATTTAGTCAGCAAGTGTAGAGAATCTATAAACAGTTGTTGACTTGAATGCCTGATCCTTATCAAATACAGGTCTTAAGAAATTCGGCTCATTTGCTGAGTTGGGATAGTACTGGCTCTCTAAGCAGAGACCATTTCTCTGTCCGTATACAGCGCCGTTCTTACCGGGTTCTTTATCAAGATAGTTACCGATATAGAACTGTACTCCGGGAAGATCTGTAAGTACTTCCATTACTATTCCTGACTTATCATCCATTACTGTTGCAGCAATCTTGAGTTTTCCATTGTAATCGTTGATGCAGTAGTTATGATCGAAACCATTAGTGAACTTAAGCTGCTCGTAATTCATATCAAGCATTTCACCAATCTTCTTAGCTGTTGTGAAGTCCATGGGAGTACCAGCAACTTTTTTAATCTCTCCTGTAGGAATACTATTGTTGTCTACAGGTACGAAGCTGTCTGCATCAAATACTATGGACTCATCAAGAATGCTTCCTGACTCATGACCGTTAAGATTGAAGTAAGCATGGTTTGTCATGTTGATGATAGTCTTTTTATCTGTAACTACATCATAATCAATCTTAATCTCGTCTTCTTCTGTAAGTGTGTATACCACCTTACATTTAAGATTACCGGGAAGACCTAAATCCATATCTGCCTTGTCTATTGTAAATGTAACTGTGTTGTCAGTTGTCTCAGCGTTCCATACTCTTTTTTGTAAAGAACCAAGTCTTGCTGTATGAAGATTGTTCTTTCCGTTATCATTAACTTCAAGCTGATACTTGGTACCATCAATCTCGAATACAGCATTTGCTGTTCTGTTGGCAACAGGTCCAACGATGGCGCCAAAACACTTGTCGTCATTGAAATAATCTTCTACTTTATCGTATGCAAGAATAACATCTCTCTTCTTGCCATCTTTTCCTTCAAAAATAAAATTAGTGATAATACATCCAAAATTGATAACGGATAACTCTGTTCCGTTTTCATTCTTTAAAGTGTACTTAAATAAATCTTCCCCATTAGGTCCTTTGCCAAAATCAATTACGCTTACGCTCATAATACCCTCCTGTGTTGTGTTTTACTATAATTCAACTCTTCCTTCGAGTGCACGAAGAAGAGTAACTTCGTCAATATATTCTATGTCTCCGCCAACCGGAACTCCCGATGCAATACGTGTAACCTTAATGCCTGTAGGCTTAATAAGCTTACTTATATACATCGCAGTTGTCTCACCCTCTAAGGATGCATTGGTAGCGATTATTACTTCCTCAACATCTCCCTCAAGTCTGGTTATTAATTCCTTGAGTCTGATGTCTGCAGGTCCTATTCCAAGCATCGGAGATATCGCTCCGTGAAGCACATGATACACTCCTCTGTATTTGCCTGTCTTTTCATACGCTGCAAGATCTCTTGGATTCTCAACGACCATTATTGTCTTACGGTCTCTCGTCTCATCCGCACACACCGGGCAAAGATCCGAGTCCGTCATGGTAAGACATTCCTTGCAATAATGCGTATGTTTTTTTGCAGAGTCGATCGCAGATGTAAGCCTGTCCACTCTGTCTGAGGGAAGGCTTACTATATAATATGCCATGCGCTGTGCCGACTTATTGCCTATGCCTGGAAGACGCTCTAATTCTTCAATTAATCTATTGATATATCCGCTGTTAACTTCCATCTTAGAAATTTAATCCGCCGAAGTTCATTCCGCCTGTCATAGCATTAACTGCTTCGTTGTTGGCATTTTCAATCTGAGTTAAAATATCGTTCATTGCCACCATGATAAGATCTTCAAGATCCTCTACATTTTCAGGATCAAGTAATTCTGGATCAATCTTAACCTTGGTTACTTCTCTCTTACCGGTCATGGATACGCTTACTGCGTTGCCGCCTGCAGTTGCAGTAAATTCCTTAGTCTCCATAGCCTTCTGATTCTCTTCCATCTGACGCTGCATTCTCTGAGCCTGCTTCATCAGATTATTCATATTGCCGGGCATCATGCCTCCGGGATATCCGCCTCTTTTTGCCATATCTATATGTCCTCCTAATATTGTTTATTAAAATCCTTCATCAAAATTATCTTCCTCAACTATCTGCATATTGGGCTGCTTGGAATGAGGAATCTTGGAATACTTGGTACCATTCTCATCAAGTACCAATTCGTACTTTACTTCCTTACGAACTCTCTCGTTAATAATACCAGAGAGCATCTTCGCGTGCTCTTCTTCCATAAGACCATCGTACGCTGTCTTGAACTTTGCAACCAGGATAAGAGTGTCGGGTTTTGATGCATCCATCGAGCAATCAACCTTATTCATATATCCCTTAAGAAGAGCTTCTGCATTATCAACTATCGAACTCCACTCATCAACTATCTGCTGTATATCCGCAGGTATAGCTTCCGGTAATTCTATCTTTTTTTCAACCGGAGCAAAGGACTCTGTCTGTGAAGTGCTCTGTGTTCCCGTTACCACAAATGCTCCTTCATCGAGTCTTTTCTCGATGTTTCTTATTCTATCCATCAAAGCGTCGGGCTTTTTATCCATCTGAGGTGTACACAGTTTTATAAGTGTCATCTCTGTAAGAATTCTGGCCTGTGTTGTCAACTTTAACGAACCTGTAAGATCGGATAAAATTCTGATAAATCTCATTATGGTTGTAAGTTCAACCTTGGCAGCATCAGCCTTCATTTCAGCCATACTCTCTGTCGTAACATCAAGTATTTCTGCCGGAGCATCAGAACTTTTTATAATCATAAGATTACGAAGATACCATGTGAAGTCAGCAACGAATCTGCTAATCTCAGTACCTGCGACAACCACTTCTTCAAGATCTTTTACAACCTGTGTAACATTCTGTGAGATTACATCATTAAAAATCTTACTGTATATGTCTGTCTTAACCGCACCAAGAGAAACCAATACTTTATCAAGTGTAAGTTCCTCTCCGGAGTAAAATGCTATGCATTGATCAAGTAAAGAGAGACCATCTCGCATCGATCCATCAGCGGCCTTGGCCACATAATTAAGTGCCTCGTCTGTAGCGCTCACTCCTTCTCGATCGGTGAGTTCTCTCATTCTGCCTGCGATTGTTTCAAGTGGGATTCTCTTAAAATCATATCTCTGACAACGGGACATAATAGTTACTAAAATCTTATGAGCCTCAGTAGTTGCCAGGATGAATATTACATGCTCGGGTGGCTCCTCGAGAGTCTTGAGAAGCGCATTAAAAGCCTCCGGCGACAGGTTGTGTGCTTCATCGATAATGTATACCTTGTACTTGCCTCTCGTCGGTTTATAATCAACCTCTTTTATGAGTTCTCGTATATTATCAACGCCACTGTTGGATGCGGCATCCATCTCAATCATATTAAGTGAGGTACCGTTAGCAATAGCCTTACAGGTATCGCATTCCATACAAGGATTGCCATTGACAGGATGCTCGCAGTTGACAGCCTTAGCCATAATCTTGGCAAGTGTTGTCTTACCTGTACCTCTGGTTCCGCAAAAAAGATAAGCGTGGCCGATACGATTCTGAATTATTTGATTTTTAAGTGTGGTTACTATCGCTTCCTGACCACGAACCTCATCAAATGTCTGCGGTCTGAACTTGCGATATAATGCCATGTATGACATTTTTATTCCTCTATTACATTCTGCTCATGATACTCTTCATTCGCTTACCGCATTCAGTTAAATCTTCTTCGGCAAAACCGTATGTCTTGGTGCAGCTCGGAACCAATATGGATGATGTCTCGTTCTTATTAGAGAGATTCCATATAACTCGACTAATCTTCTCACTATCAAGAAGGTCTAACCACTTGGCTGACTCTTCGTCATTGATGTCTCCGTCACCATCTGCTCTACCAACACCGAATTCAGTTACAAAGATAGGCAGGTTTTTGCTTCTGGCATACTTGCATATGTCTCTTAACTTGTCTCTATGTGTATCTGCATAAAAATGTAATGCATACATAATGTTATCGTATTCAAGAGGTGAATCAGATGCTGTATCAACTCTCTGAGACCAGGTAGGAGTACCTACGATTATTACTTTTTCATGATCGATATTCTTAATCTCAGGAATAACCTGATTAGCGTATCTCTTAACGTCTTCCCAGGTTGTCTCTTCCTTAGTCTCCATATTCATGTTGGGCTCATTGCAAATCTCATAGATTACATTGTCATAATCCTTTAACTTGGGAGCAATGTTCTTAAAGAATCTGATTGCCATATCAGTATGCATGTTGGGATTGTAATCAAAAAGAATATGCCAATCCACAAGGCAATATAATCCAAGGTCTGCACATATCTTTACACCCTTGAGAATAAGTTCCTCAAGTTTAGCTCTGTGCTCATCATCAGAATCTGCGTATCCGGGATTATTGTCTGCAAATGCCGCATACATAGCAAGACGCATAATGTTAACATTGTATTCGTCTCTAAACTGCTTAAAAGCTGCCTCGTTAACATAGTCAGGATACTCATTAAGATTGTGAGTACTAATACCCTTAAGAACCACTGGCTTGCCGGAAGCATCAACAAGATTCTTACCTTCTACATGTAATTTTCCGTATTGTTCAAACGGTGTCATGTAAACCTCCCTCGACACGTATTTATTTTTCTGTCCATTAATCCAAATAACCCTAATAAATCAACGTATATTATACCACGAAACAGCCTATACTGTCATCCGATAAATAAGGAACCTGTTTTGCTTGCCTGGGAGCCTATTTTGCAAGAAAAAAGAGCCTTCTCGGCTCTTTTTTTAATCTATATCTCTTTTTTATCATTAATCGGGAATGATATCTACTGTATCGCCCTCATATTCTGCTCTACCAAACGCAAGAACTGCTGCTGTAATTGTAGGGAAGAAAATTGAGAGTACATTGAACCAAGTTTCCATTCCAAATGACTTGCCAATTGCAAACTGATAGATACTTCTTATTACAAGCTGACCTATAGTAACAATCATGCTAATAAGCCAAATAATTAAGCCTGCACCTGCAACTACGGCCGCAATCGCTGTCATAGAAGATGATGTATTACCATAATTAGAGCTTGAATTGGATATAGCCTGTACTACATTGGAAAAACCATTTACAATAAAAGTTATTACCATTAGTATTACGTAGAGAATAAACATCACCGTTGCCGTCTTCTGATTGAATGCCAGTGTGAATAATGTATATTTGTTATAGAAAGGAATAAGTCCTTTCCACCAGTTACCTTCGCCCTTATTAATTATCAAACAGTTACACACTACCTTGAATACCGAAATTAATAAACCTATAATACATGCAATAATTACGATACCAAGATAAAGCGCTAAAACTCCCATTAAAGTTGCTGCAATTCCTGCGTTACTCATCTTATAATCTCCTTTTACACTTGTGTCTCTTTTCCCGCTACTGTTTGCTGTCCCCAAACTTGTTACATTATATTATATGGAATCTATATTTTCAATATTATGATAATTAAAACAAAGAAAAGGACGGACAAAAATGTCCGTCCTCTAAGCAGCATTAATTATTCCATAGGTTAATCTTAAGTAGCATCACTTCCTCTCGCAGTAAATGTATATGTAAATTATTTGTGTTCCTCTACTTCTTCTGAAACCGCCTGCTCTTCGATTGCCTCGATTGTTTCGGCAACAACTTCTTCTACGTTTTCTGTCGCATTTTCTTCAGCAGCTTCTTCTGTCTCAACCACTTCATCTATATACTGATCGATAGTCAATGTAACTTTAAATAAATCTCCGTCAACATCAAGCTTAAATACTCCACCCTGAACTTCCATCATGCTCTTTGCAATTGCAAGCCCAAGTCCATTGCCTTCCATATGTCTGGATTCGTCGGTTCTTGTAAATCTCTCTGTTAACTCCTCCGATGAAAGATGAATAATATCACGGGATGTATTTCTAAATATTACAATTACTTTATCATCCTTCTTCTCGGCGCTGAAATATACTCTGGTACCATCGAGAGCATACTTGTAGATATTTTGAAGAAGATTATCAAATACTCTCCAAAGCTTTCTATTATCTGCGCGAACATACATATCTTCATCTGTTCCGCTTACGATAACCTCAAGCTTCTTTTCCTCGAATCTCTCCTCGTACTCACCTACCGCCTGGGAAAGAATTGTTGCAACATTGATTTTTTCATATATTACTTCCATATTTCCGGAAGTAGCCTTGGATATGTCAACAAGATCGTCAAGGAGACGCTTTAACTTGTTGGACTGTCTGTTAAGTACTCCTGAGTACTCGCTTATATTCGCCAGATGATTATCAACATCAGCAGTGTTAGTATTAGTTCTATCATTAGTATATTTTTCGTCTGTAAGTATATAGTTTAAATCTTCTGATAATTTATCTGATTCTCTACGGATTAAATCCGAGTAATTGATTACCGATGTGAGAGGTGTCTTAAGATCGTGGGATACGTTGGTAACCAACTCCGTCTTCATTCTCTCACTCTTCATCTTTTCAGAAACCGAATTATTGATTACTTCAGAAAGGCCATTTAAATTATTGCCGTGTTTCCTAAAGTCTCCAATCATCAATGAAACATTAATCTTGTTATCAAGGTCTCCTGCCGCAATCTTTTTTCCTCCATTAAACAATGTTCTTATCATAAGAATGATGTATAAGGAGATGGGAATTACTATGCATTTTTCAATGAACCAGAAAACTAATAATGCAAATGTATATGTATATTCGTAAGTTATTACTCCTAAGAAAAACAACAAGAAAAACTCTATTGTGCTAAGTATTATCAGTATAACGGCGCTCTGCCATAAAAGTGATAGATGGCTTACAAGTAGCGCTATTAAAGTATTGCGAAATACGTTTCCAAGTTTGATTCTATGAATGAGGTTAACCGTCCAAAGAAAAGCAAACAGAAGACAAATGATTGTACCCGCTATTGCTATTGCTCCCTCATACCTCAAACCGTATGTAATAATCAAAGTCAAGCCAATAAGTATTATTGTGAACAAAGTCACCACATCAAATGGTATCTTGGTCAAATAAGTGTTTCGTATTTCTGTGCTTCCGGACTTACGTCCTATTCCCTGAATGAAACCTGTTGTTGATATGATGAGTACTATCATCGCTATCAATCCGGCTATCAGAATCTGATATCTGAGTTCATACTGCCTGGAAACTTCAATATAAGCATTGTAATAAGCATCTTTTTCTTCAAGAACAGGAACTACATATATCTTCCAGTCTACACCATTTCTCGTACCGGAATATGCGTATTTATATGGAACTTCTTCTTTATATGATGGATTTCTATAGTATTTAAAAGTGATTCCCTCGCCACTTGCTTCCATAACCGCAACGTTACGATCCTTGAGGAATCCTACTGCATCGTTAACTTCATCACAATCAAGATAACTAAGCGTCTGATTAGCGTTCATAACCGCTACTTTCATATAACGGTTATAAATATTCTGGTCAAAATAGTCGTCTCTATATATTCCGTCTCGCCAGAACAGTAATGCTATATAAGCGCAAACAACCAAAGCTATAGTTGAAAAAACCATGCCCAAAAATGAGAGCATTTTTATAACAAAGTATGAAGGTAATTTAGCAAGAAAACTTGCTTTCTTGGTTGTATTCTCTGTTGTTATATCATTATTATTCATTGTTTCAGTATCTGTAATATTTTCATTCACGCTGTACACCTCTTCGTGCCTACTCGATCTTGTATCCCTGTCCCCAGATTACTTTCAGGTGTCTCGGTTCGTTTGGATCAATCTCGATTTTTTCTCTTAAATGTCTAATATGTACCGCGACTGTTTTTTCACAGCCAGCTAATAATGATTCTTCCCAGATTTTTTCGTAGATTTCCTTGGGAGAAAAGACTTTTCCCGGGGCCATCATTAGAAGCTTAAGTATGTCGAATTCCTTGGGAGTAAGCGCTACTTCTACGCCGTCTGTTGTTACAATCTTAGTTAAATTATCGAGAGTAACGCTTCCCACCGTCAGTACGTTATCCGTCTTAACCTGTCCTCCGAGATTGAAGAATCTTCTTAAAGCCGACCTTACTCTCGCATTCACTTCAATCGGATTAAAGGGTTTTGTGATGTAATCGTCTGCGCCTATGTTGAGTCCGAGTATTTTGTCCGTATCTTCACTCTTGGCTGAAAGCATAATGACAGGAATGTTGCTGGTCTCTCTTAGTTTTGAAAGGGTCTCGATTCCATTCATTCGGGGCATCATAATATCAAGTAATAGTAAATGGATCTCGTTGTTCTCGATTATGTCTAATGCTTCAATCCCATCTTTTGCTTCGTAAAAAGTAAGATCCGGTGCAGCTAAGTAAATCTTGAGCGCGTTAACGATGTCTTTTTCATCATCACATATTAAGATGTTGTACATATTTGTCTCCCAAGTATTGATAAGAAAATTCCTGCAGGTTTTTCTGTTCGTATTTAATAATAGCGTTACGCATATTAAGAAACAAGTAACGAATTGTTTAAGAATTTATTAAGTTATTATACCGCATATGTAGTATAATTAATTGGTCAGTTTTCATTTTTGGAAATATTATTAAGAAAAAATATATTATAAAAGGAGAATAACTGTGAACAAGAGTATTAAAAAAGTATTAGCATTAGTTGCATGTTTTTTGATGGTGTCCTTTGGGGTGGCATGTGGCTTAGGAAGACCTGCTGCCGATAAGACTCTTCCCAACGCACCAATCACATCCAAGTGGTCGTTCGATAGCGTAACTACCGCAAACGGAACAAGTGGAAGATTATTTATCTCAGATAAGAACGAACCGGAATTCTCTACCGCGGATGGCGTTAACTTCTCTCTTAGAGTTGTAAAAGATAAGGACCCTTATACCGGCACCATTACAGATAACGGCGACGGTACTTACACATTAACAAACTCCAATAATGCCAGCAAGTCCATCACAGCAAAAATAGAAGGAAATGTTTTAACCATTATTATAAACGACAGTTCCAATCTGACCTTTGTAGCGAAATAATCTATTTTGTTTCTTTCTTAAGATATTCATAGACCTGCTGATTCATTCGGCAATCATTAAGCGCTCTGTGCGCACCGTCAGAACTTATATTGTAGTGTTCAGCAAGAGCAATTAAAGTATGGTGAGGCAAACCGGGAAGATTGCGATATGCTATAGGAAGTGTATCGATATAATCATTTCCGATTGTCTTGCCAAAATACTTTCTGGCATCTCTCCATATAAACTTCATATCAAAAACATGAATATTGTGACCTATCAGAATCATATCTTCCACGAAATCTGAAAAGTCAGCAAGTGCCTCTTCCATCGAAGGAGCATCTGCAACCATATCATCATATATTCCATTAACCATGCTCGCTCTATATGGAATAGGAATACCGGGGTTTACCAAAGTTGAAAACTCATCTACCACTTCTCCACCCTTAACCTTAATCGCAGATATTTCTATGACTTCATCCTTTTTAGGTGATATACCTGTGGTCTCCAAGTCAAAAATACAATAATCATCAGTATATATATTCAATTTATTTCCTGGTACATCAGATAACACGTTTTATCCTCTTTTCTATTATTATTTAGTTAAATGCTTACCTTTGCAGGTCCACTATTCACGCGTAATTATACCATAACCTGTTTGTTTCCATCTGAATTATTTTCCCAATAATTGAAATATAATTCTTCCGTAGCCAATGCCATCTTAGTTACGGAAAAGTCGCATTTATTAGGATCAGGGTAAACATACCAAGTATCTTTAAGTGTATTAAGATCTACGCAGTCTCCATATTTTCCTAGGTATTCGTATTCAATATGACATGAGTATAATGATGGGACATTTTTAATCATCTCATGAGTATCGCCATCCGTATCTTTTATACGAACTGTAAAACCATTCATGTCATGAATCATTATTCCCTCTCCAATAGGAATGAACTTTTTTGCATTTGGAAGTGAATCTACTCTAACAGGTAGTTCACCTGATGAATATCTGCCCTCTTTTACTTCACGACGTACGTTTTCTCTTTCCCATTCATACCAATCCGGAATATGCGAAAACTCCGTATCTCCATTAACAGCTTCGAGCTCACTTAGTTCTGTCATGTTCCATTCCTTTTGACAGGCATCACACTTTAAGATGCTTCCTTTTGATGACATCTTGTATTCCGTATTGCAAGCAGGGCACTGATACAAAATCTTATGAAGTCCTTCTGCTCGACGATCATAAGTTATCTTAATTCCTCTTTCTTTTTGCCAAGCATAATCATCGTACTGAAACGCTTCCAATATCTTTTTGTTAATATCTTCTACTGACGTGTTCTTAAGAGTCTCTGCATCAAATAATTGTGTGAATTCAGCTTCTGTAGGCTTCACTCCTCGGTCGGTCAAATTCCAAAAAGGCGAATTGACATGATGTCCATGACAAACAAGTGTAACCACCGGCACTTTCAATAACTTGCATAATTTTCCCAATGACTCAGGAAGAACTGCAGTTGTTCCGCAAAGAGAATATCTTGCTTCCGGATAAATCACAGCAACATCTCCGTTTTTAATCGTCTGGATAAGTTGCTTTACAAGCGTGGTATCGTTGGTGAATTTTCTTTTGCATATACAGCCTACATTACGAAGAAGCTTTTCTCTGCCAATAAATCCGTCAATCGCAACCACGTAATTAGCTCTCCAGGGATATATCACCTTAGTCGCAACTTTGAAATCCATAAAAGCATTATGGTTGCATAAAAGAACAAAGGGAGGTTTTAATCCCTCTGAATTAACCTTGGTTATCTTACAC
>JAEEQX010000042.1 GCA_016285575.1 Lachnospiraceae bacterium | reverse complement strand
ATTCGAATACCGGAACATCCATTAATTCGAATTCAGGATACTGGCTTAAGAGATTGGCAATCTGTATCTCATCTTCCAACGGAGCAAATGTACAAGTTGAATAAGCAAGTATTCCGCCGGGCTTAAGTGAATGTACTATTGCGTCCAAGATGTCTTTTTGTCTCTCGGCGCACATACTTACATTCTCAAGGCTCCACTCTGTAATAGCAGTGTCGTCTTTTCGAAACATACCTTCTCCCGAGCAAGGAGCATCAACCACAATCACATCGAAGTATTCTTCAAAAGCATCCGCTATCCTGTCAGGTGTCTCGTTAAGCACTACTGCATTCTTTACACCCATTCTCTCGATATTGGATGATAGTATCAATGCTCTGTCTCTATTAATCTCGTTGGATACAAGCAAGCCCTCACCCTGCATCGCTGCTGCAAGTTGTGTTGACTTGCCACCCGGTGCAGCACAAAGATCGAGCACTTTTAATCCGCGTAAATCGACTACGCTTTTTACGGCACTTACCACCGCCATGGCAGATGGTTCCTGCATATAGAATGCACCTGCATCATGAAGAGCAAGTCTGCCGTATTTTTCATCCCCGTCTGCGATGAATCCTGTATCGCACCACTTAACTACTCTTAAGTTATATGGGAAGACTTCTTTGAATTCTTCTACCGAATTCTTAAGAGTATTAACTCTAATGCCGACTTTTTTCGTATCATCATACGAACGAAGAAAATCATCGTATTCACTGCCAAGCATATCCTTCATTCGATTTTCAAATTCTGCCGGCAGTTTATTCATCAAAGCTCTTACTCCGAAATAATCTTAATAATTCATTGCAAATTGAATGATTAGTCAATGATATTCTTAACACCCATGATGGTGTTGTAGGTCGCATTACCAATGTATGTATTCTGGCGTGAGTTAGCTGCATGGATAATCTTGCCATCACCAAGATAGATAGCAGCATGTGTACATACACCGTTCTTACCATAAATAATGACATCTCCGGGCTGTGCTTCTGCGTATGATACAAGTCTACCGTTGTTGTTGTACTGTCCTGAAGGAGTTCTGTCCAAACCGTATCCGAAATGCGCATATATAAGTTTGGTAAATCCTGAGCAGTCTGTACCTGTCTCAAGTGAGTTACCACCGTTGACATACTTAAGACCTACATACTGACAAGCGAAGTCACAGAGGTCCTTTCTAAGCTGTGAAGCATCCTCATAAGAGTTGGCATTGCCGGCTTCCATGGCCTTCTTGCGCGCTGCCTCCTGCTCGGCTGCAATACGCGCTCTCTCTTTTCTCTCTTCTTCCTCTTTTGCAAGACGAATCTCTTCCTCTTCTTCAAGAGTAATACCTACGGTATATGACTTATCAACCAGAAGTTCTTCTCTCGTATAAGGCTCACTGATAAGAATGGATTGAGCAAGCTGATTGCCGAACATGAAGTACTGTGACATTACATATCCTTCAGCATTACCTGACTTAATCTTGCACCATTCACCTTCTCTTTCCTGAACAAAAACCACTGCGCCGTCATATACCTTGGCTGTGGCTTCCGCACTCGCATCGGGTGATGTTCTGACATTGACATACGAATCAACGCAAGCGATACCTATCTCTCCGCCGAGTGTCTTGTCAATATCAATCAAAAGCTCTGCTTCAGGTGATATGACATCAACATTGGCACCGTACTCTGCCTCGGCAACTCTGTCGCCTGAAACTTCCGCAAGAGCAACTTCGCCATCCGTACCTATTGAGTTCGGATCAAAATTAATTACATTTCTGATACGTGTATTCTCGTGTATTGTAAGGTCCTTATCATGCGCTACCGAATTGGTAAACGATGCCATGAATACAATGAAAAATACAGTTGCAAGTCCTGCTGTCTGTATAGCCGCAGCTTTCGATATACTAATTACATTTCCAAGTCTGATCATGTTGTCTCCAATATCTTAATTCATTCCTTTGGGCC
Organism: Lachnospiraceae bacterium; assembly: GCA_016285575.1. Lineage (GTDB taxonomy): Bacteria > Bacillota > Clostridia > Lachnospirales > Lachnospiraceae > UBA3766. Next base: position 14,973 of record JAEEQX010000042.1, on the reverse strand, counting down.
TATTCCCCAATCGACCCTTAACCCCGGAACCATGCTAACAGTTCCTGTTTATCCATTTCCTTTTTTCAAATTACTTTTCAGATGCAATATAACGAGCTACATACACACCGCTAGCCGAAGCATGTGAAAGTGAATGTGTTACACCTGATCCATCGCCGATAACAAAAAGTCCCTTGTTTCTGGTCTCTAAGTTGTTATCTATCTCAACTTCCATGTTATAGAACTTAACTTCCACACCGTAAAGAAGTGTATCGTCATTGGCTGTACCGGGACATATCTTATCAAGCGCATATATCATCTCGATGATTCCGTCGAGAATTCTCTTGGGAATAACGAGGCTTAAGTCACCGGGTGTAGCTGCAAGAGTGGGAGTTACATATCCTTCACGAATTCTCTCCTCGTTGCTTCGTCTACCTCTTACCAAGTCACCGAATCTCTGAACGATTACGCCACCACCGAGCATGTTGGATAATCTTGCAATACTCTCACCATATCCGTTACTGTCCTTAAAGGGCTGTGAGAAGTGCTTTGCAACCAAAAGAGCAAAGTTGGTATTCTCTGTATGCTTGGCAGGATCTTCATAACTATGGCCGTTAACTGTGATGATACCATTGGTATTCTCATTAACTACCGCACCATGAGGGTTCATACAGAATGTACGAACAAGATCCTCGAACTTTTCTGTTCTATAAACTATCTTACTCTCGTATAACTCATCAGTAAGTGCTGAGAAGATTTCTGCAGGAAGTTCTACTCTGACACCGATATCAACTCTGTTGGACTTGGTTGGAATATCGAGGTCTTCGCATACTGTCTCCATCCACTTACTACCACTTCTACCAACTGAGATGATACATTTATCGCACTCATACTTAGCATCTGCTGTGATAACCTCATATCCTCCATTAGGAAGCTTAGCCATCTTTTCAACAGGTGTTCTAAAGAAGAACTCCACTCTGTCCTTTAAGTAATTGTAGAGGTTCTCTAGTACCACATAGTTGATGTCTGTACCAAGATGTCTTACCTGTGCGTCAAGAAGATGTAATCCATTCTGTAAGCACATCTTTTTAATCTTGGTATCAGCTGTGGAGTAAAGCTTGGTTCCTTCTCCACCATACGCAAGATTAATCTCATCAACGTACTTCATGAGTTCAATTGCTTCGTTCTTGCCTATGTACTCATAGAGTGAACCGCCGAACTGATTGGTAATATTATATTTTCCGTCTGAAAAAGCACCTGCGCCGCCAAAACCGTTCATTATGGCACATGAAGGGCACTTAATACAGCTTTTAACCTTAACTCCGTCGATAGGACACTTTCTCTTTTCAAGCGGATTGCCTGCCTCGAAGATAGCTATCTTCAAGTTGGAATTAAGCTTGGTTAATTCGTATGCAGAAAAGATACCGCCAGGTCCTGCACCGACTATAATTACGTCATATTTCATATTTGTCCCCCTGTGATCTCGTAAAGTAGACATTCTTACTCACATTATCCGTTTTATTATAGCACTTTCTGTCCTCGTTTTCCATATTTTATGTAAACTTTTTCGTATATTTGACAAAAAAGTAACAATTAGAAATCAAGCAGTTGCTGGCTTATATGCACGCAGTAAAAAAGACCGCAGTCCGAATGAACTGCAGTCTTACTATTAATCATTAGTTTCTAAAAGAATTAGATTTCGAATAAATCGCTTAATTCCTTGAGAGCTCCGTCTGTCTCATGAGCAAGTACCTTCTTAGCAAGAACCTTACCAAGCTGTACGCCTTCCTGATCGAAGCTGTTTACATTCCATAAGAATCCCTGGAACATAATCTTGTTCTCGAAGTGTGAAAGAAGCGCTCCCATTGACTCAGGTGTAAGCTGCTTACCGATGATGATACTTGAAGGACGGTTACCTGCGAACTTCTTGTTATTGTTGTCATCATCCTTACCACAAGCGAATGCGATAATCTGTGCAACTACGTTAGCACATAACTTCTTCTGGCTTGTTGAGCCCTGGATGTCTACATCTACGCCAAGCTGGCTATCGTTGAATCCGATGAACTGTAAAGGAATGATATCTGTTCCCTGGTGAAGGAGCTGATAGAATGAATGCTGTCCGTTAGTACCGGGCTCACCAAAGAGAACGGGTCCTGTAGGATAACTTACAAACTCACCGTATCTGTTAACTGACTTACCATTGGATTCCATATCTGCCTGCTGAAGGTGTGCAGGGAAACGGCTTAATGCCTGTGAGTAAGGAAGTAAAGCTGTTGAAGGGAATCCTAATACATTTCTCTCATATACACCAATAAGTGCATCGAGCATTGCGGGGTTTTCCTTGATGTTCTTGCTTGTAGCAAGTTTGTCTTCTTCTGCTGCACCGTTTAAGAAACGAGCAAATACTTCAGGAGTAAATGCGAGTGATAATACTGCACCACCTACTGCTGAACATGAAGAGAATCTACCACCGATAAAGTCATCCATGAAGAATGCTTTAAGATATCCGCTGTTAGATGCAAGAGGTGATGTCTGGCTTGTAACTGCTACCATATGGTTAGCTGCATCAAGACCTGCCTTCTTAAGAGCATCCTTAACGAATGATTCATTTGTTAATGTCTCAAGCGTTGTACCTGACTTGGATACAAGTACGAAAAGTGAATGTGCAACATCGATGCCTGCAAGAACGCCTGCTGCGTCATCGGGATCTACGTTGCTGATGAACTTGGCTTCCATATTGAAGTTACCGGTCTTCTTAGCCCAGTTCTCAAGTGCGATATAAATAGCGCGGGGACCAAGGTCTGAACCGCCGATACCAATCTGAACTACTGTTGTGAACTTCTCGCCTGCTGCATTGGTAATCTTACCTGCATGTACGTCGTTAGCAAAATCAGCAATCTTCTTCTGCTCGCCAACATAGAAGTCTCTCTTGTTAACTCCGTCCTTAACTACATCGTTACCAAGCTGTGAACGTGTAAGATGATGAAGAACGAGTCTCTTTTCTCCTGTGTTGATTACTTCGCCGTTGAAAAGTGCTTCGAACTTATCAGCAAGTTCTGCTTCATCAGCAAGCTTCTGAAATCCATCAAGAATATCATCATTAACAGCCTTAGCTGCATAGTTGTAAGTAAGTCCTGCTGCCATAGGTACGTTGTAAGCCTTAACTCTCTTAGCACCTGATTCGCCGCTCATTACTTCCTTAACGCTAACCTTACTCTTTTTACCGAGTTCCTTGTAAGCCTCAAGGGTATCAAGATTGTTCCATGAAATCATATCTTTTTCCTCCGATTGATTATCTGATAATTACAAGACAGTACAGACATGCGAATCCGATTCCAAGGAGTGCTCCCATGAGAACCTGGAAAGGTGTATGTCCGACAAATTCTTTTAACTTCTCGTCATTGGATAATTCCGAACCATTCTTCTGGAACAGTTCAATAAACTCATTAAGTACTTTTGCCTGGTTACCGGTCTCTCTTCTAACTCCTGTAGCATCATACATAACTACGATGGATAAAAGACCTGCTATGGCAACAAGATAAGAACCTACGCCTTCGTTGATAACAAGCGAAGTGGTAAGTGCACAAACCGCAGCGGAATGACAGCTCGGCATACCACCGGAGCCAATCAAACGCTCTGCGACAAATTTTTTAGTTAAACAAAGATGAATAATTGTTTTAATAACCTGTGCCAACGCCCATGAAAGCGCAGCAGACATAAGAACTTCGTTTGAAACTAGATCTTTTAAAAACTGTAACATTTTATCATTCTATCCTTTACTCCGCAGACGGAATATTGTAAGACTCACTGTATGTCGCTTCCCCAAGATTAACAGTGCCTGATTCATTATAAATAGCATATCCGTCAGCTGTATTGGTAATTGAACCGCCTGTAAGTGTAAGTACAGACTGTGATCTGTTATTGTAAAGTGTGGGATGGAAGGAATCTCCGCAACCCGTAATAGAACCGCTGACAATTTCCATTGTTCCCGAATTGACAACAGTCATAACTGATGCAAGTGAATGTGAAATATCAGAATCCTTGATAGTAAGTACACTGCTTCCGTTTTCTGAATTCCATATTGCAACAGAATTGGTAGAGTTGGTAACTGTTACACCCTGAAGTGTAAGTTCGCCGTAGTTAACTATACTCTTGGAAAATTCACCATCAACAGAGTTAGTAATTGTACCTGCTCCGTAGATAGTCATCTTGCCGTTATTGATAATCGAATCGTTGCCTGCACCATCAATAGTGAAGCCACCGAGTTCGATATTGATATCTGAATCCTTGGCAGTATTACCGCCACCTGTAATATCTCTTGTAAGATATAATCTCTTGGAGTCAGTACCTATATAATTGAATGCATCCTGTAATGTATCAAATCCGATACCATCAACTGTAACGGGCTTGTCCTGATATTCAAAATACACATTAACAGTTTCTTTTCCTGTTGTATTGGATGTCTGTAAAGTCCAAGTTGCTACATCCCATATAATTACTGCTTCCTTAGAGTTACTCTCTATAGATACAGCCTTATAAAGATTCTTATCGGGAGCTGCACTTGCTTCTTTTCCTTCAACAATATATTTTACCTTGGGAGCACCGCTAGGATTTTTTCCACATCCTGCCATGAAGCCTGTAAGGATAATAGCTGATGCAAGCAAAATATGTTTAATACTCTTCATTGTCTTCCCTCTTACTTTTTCTTTTCAGGCTTAAAAATTCTAACCGCCTGCTTAAGATTTTTTATATTGACTTCAGTATGGCTACCACCGTTTTCCCCATCCAATGTCCAAGAAACCGGTTCTTCGCTCGTAATGGTGAATTCCGATGCCTTAAAATAATACATGTATTCTGCATCGGGTTCGCCTGCAATGATGGATGCAAGCACAGCATTAAGATCTGTGGGATCTTCAGGGTATCTAACGAATACACCCTCGAACTTGCCGTCATCAAGCTGAACATCTTTGAACATCGGGCTCTTGAATCCGCCTACCGAAGACGAATTGCTAACCATTCCGTATATAAAGGAATCCTTGATAACTCTGTCCTTAACGGTAATTGTTAATTCGATAGGCTTGAAGTTGCCCATACCAACGGACTTGATTCCTTCCAATACGTAGGCCATATGACCTAATACGTTTTTATACTCTTGCTTCGTCTCATAGGAAACTTCTGTAAGTATGCCGAATGCTGCAATGTATACGAAATACGAATCGTTGAACATACCGATATCGCACGGAAAACTCTCTCCGTATATAACGGTTTCCGCAGCCTTCGCCATATCAGCCGGTATGCCGATACTTTTGGCAAAGTCGTTTGTGCTGCCTGCCGGAATATAACCTAAGGGAATATCTTTTTTCAAAGCAATCATTCCCTTAACCGCTTCATCAAGCGTACCGTCGCCTCCGGATACAACTACTATGTCATATCTTGCTCCGTCAGCCACGATGGTATTGGTGGCATCATCTTTTGCCTGTGTCGGATGAACCGTAATCTCATAACCGGCCTTGGCAAAAATATCGATGATTTTAACCAGCTTGTTTTTAATCTTTTCTCTGCCCGAATGGGCATTGTACAAAAACAGAAGTTTTTTCATTAATCCTATTTATCGCCGCTTAAATACTTTTCAATATGATTGATTGCAGACTCTTCATCAGCACCGTCAGCTTCTACGGTAACCTTTTCTCCAGCGTTAAGACCAAGGCTCATCATACCCATAATACTCTTGGCATTGACTCTCTTGTTCTCGCCTGTCTGAATGTATACACTACTCTCATACTGACTGGCAACCTGAACGAGCATTGCAACAGGTCTAGCCTCCAGACCGCCGGCTAATTTGATTTCGATTTCTTTAGCAACCATGATTTCCTCCTAAACTATGCATTCTTTTCACGGTGTTGTTGTGCCATCTCGCTAATCTTTCTGAGTCTGTGATTAACTCCTGATTTGCCGAGAGGCGGCTTCATTAACTCCCCAAGTTCTTTGAGCCCCACTTCGGGATTTTCAAGTCTTGCCTCAGCTACACTTCTAAGTGTCTCCGGAAGATTTGAAAGTCCAATACATTCGTTTAAATAGTTGATGTCATCAAGCTGTTTATATGCGGCGTTGATCTGTTTGGCACTGTTGGCCACTTCACAATTAACTATTCTGTTGGTTTTATTTGCAATCTCTCTTAATATAAGAGAGTTTTCAAATTCCATTGTAGCCACGTTGGCTTCGATAAGTCGTAGAAAATCGCCAATCTGTCTGGCGTCTTTTAAGTACACAACGTGGAACTTATTTTTTCGAAGACCAATCTTGGCTTCGATTTCAAAGTACGCGAGTTCTTTTACAATCTGCTTGGCATACTCTTCGTTATCGCATACGAACTCGAGATGTGAGCTCTTGCTTGGAGAATTAATCGTTCCGAAAAACACAAATGCGTTCTTTAAAAATGCTCTCTTACAGCAACCGCTCTTAATAATATGCGAAGCGATTATGCCCTTGTGGTATATATAAGAAGAGTCGCTTCCCAGGATATTAACTGCCTGCAATATGGTTAAAACATCTTCCTTTTTTTCTACAGATACCACAAAAAAGCCTTTTTCTTCAAAGGCGTCAGCAATAATATTAAATGTTTTCTTCAATAAAGTAAAGTACTTTTGAGTAATTCTTTCGTTATCGCTTCTGACAACGAGTGTATCATTGACCACCTTACCGGCGCATGAAACGATGACTGCTATTTCAGCAATTCTGCAATGTCTGGCCATCGGAATGTTCTTCAAAAGTTCTTCTTTTACTTCTTTTGAAAATGATATTTCGGTATGCGACATATCAGTTGCCTATGTCCCTGTGGTTAAGGGTTACTCCGTATTCTTGGTCGTCTTCTTTTAACGCTTTATATATCTCATTGGCGAGAGTAACACTCCTGTGCTTACCGCCGGTACACCCCACTCCGATAACAAGCTGATTCTTACCTTCTTTTATATAATTAGGAATCAAAAAGTCCAAAAGATCTTTTATCTTATTAAGGAAAACTTCGGTTTCTTCGAACTGTAAAACAAAGTCCTGCACTTCTTTGTCGTTACCTGTTTTCTGCTTTAATTCATCTACATAGTAGGGATTGGGAAGGAAACGAACATCGAATACGAGGTCTGCATCCTGAAGTATTCCATGCTTGAATCCGAATGAAGTGATATTAACCATGAGGGACTTGTAGTTTTCATTTTTAATAAAAATGTTCTCAAGTTCTTCCCTTAATTCTCTGGTTAAAAGATGTGATGTATCGATAACGTAATCAGCATTAGCCTTGGTCTCTTCGAGAATCATACGTTCTCTGTCGATTCCTTCTTCGACTCTGCCTCCCATAGAAAGAGGATGATTACGTCTGGTTTCCTTATATCTCTTAAGCAATGTCTTGTTGGATGCATCAAGGAAAAGCATCTCATATCCGTAGCCCTTTTCCTTAATCTCATCAAGTGCCTGCTTAACTTCATCAAATGACTGATCAGCTCTTACATCGATTCCGAGAACAACCTTGTCCCTCTCTGAATCGTATAAAAGTTCTGCGAACTTAACTATCAACTGAACGGGAAGATTATCTACACAATAATATCCCATATCTTCGAGCATCTTTTGAGCAGTGAGTTTTCCTGCACCACTCATTCCGGTTACAACAACAAATCTCATCCCTAAAATTCTCCGAGAAATAAAACTTCCGGTTCAAGTGTCACGCCACTTTTTTCCTTGACGGTTTTAATGACGTAATCGATTAATTCCCTTACATCTTTTGCGGATGCATTACCTTTATTGATAACGAATCCCTTATGCTTTTCTGAAACCTCGGCATCTCCTACTGAGTATCCGCCAAGTCCCGCATCTTCTATTAGTTTACCTGCAAAATATCCTTCAGGTCTTTTGAAAGTGGAACCTGCTGAAGGATATTCGAGAGGTTGTTTTTCTTTTCTTTTAAGCGCCAACTCTCTCATGTATGCACCGATTGTTTCCTTGTCGGAATGAGATAATCTAATCTCGCAACCAAGTGCAATGTAATTCTTTTCTTTTAATATGCTGTGTCTGTATCCAAAGTCCATTTCTTCATTGGATAATTCGATCACATGTAAGCTGTCGGTATCAAGAACTTTTACCTTGGTTACTACCTGCTTCATCTCTCCGCCATAAGCGCCTGCATTCATAAAAAGTGCACCGCCTAAGGTACCGGGAATTCCTGAAGCAAATTCAAGTCCGGATAATGATGCATTCATAGCTGTCTGAGACAACTTGGAAAGAGTTACTCCCGCATCCGCAGTAATGGTATCGCCTGATACTGAAACTTCCACATCATCCTTACTAAGCTGAATTATGATTCCGCGATAACCCTTATCCGAAACCAATACATTGCTCCCGTTGCCGAGAAGGAAATATGGAATGTTAGCATCTTTTGCATATCTGATTATTTTTATTAATTCATCGACAGTCGAAACTCTCGCAAGCGCGTCTGCCGGTCCGCCTATTTTGAACGAAGTAAGGTTCTTAAGCGGTTCATCCATCTTAATCTTATCTTCGCCCAAAACAGCCAGAAGTTCTGTTTTATCCATCTTTGTACTTTCCGTAATTGGGATTAACTAAGAAAAACTGATTATTCAATCACAAGCTTAGCTGCACCATAAATACCTGCGTCATTACCGAGTGTGGCAAGACGGAAGTCTGTCTCCTTGCAGCCTCTGAATGTTGTGTTTTTGAAATTATCTACAATGTAATCAAGAATGATATTGCCTGCCTTGCTTACGCCACCACCGATAACGAATGCTTCGGGGTTAACTACGCATGCTATCATTCCAAGACCCTTACCTAAAATCTTGCCAAATTCGTCTGCAATCTCGATTGCGACTTCGTCGCCTTCTTTTACTGCATCCCATACAGCCTTGCAGTCTACTTCTTTTCCTCTTAATATGCTTGCCTTATCATCCTTGGCAAGTCTTCTGTTGGCAAGTCTTACAACACCTGTTGCAGAGCCATACTGCTCGAGGCATCCTTTTTTACCGCAACCGCATGTTTCGGTTTCAGTCTCATCGATAAGGATATGACCAATCTCTCCGCCGGAACCCTTGGCACCTGCTACGATCTTTCCGTCAACGATTACGCCACCGCCAACACCTGTTCCGAGTGTAACCATAACGATGGAATTGTATCCTTTTCCGCCGCCCATCCACATCTCGCCAAGTGCTGCAACATTGGCATCGTTACCTGTTTTAACCTTATATCCTGTAAGCGAAGAAAGAGTATCACTTACATTGAAGTTGCCCCATCCAAGATTGGGTGCACCAAAAATATTGCCCTTAGAATCAATAGGTCCGGGAACACCGATACCAACACCTAAAACATCTTCGTTGGAGAGATTCTTTTCTGCGGCTTTCTTCTTGATACTCTCAGCTATGTCGGGAAGAATCTGAGCTCCGTTATTATCCTTAACGGTAACTATCTCCCACTTTTCAAGAACTTCTCCGCTCTCATTGAATAATCCCATTTTAACGGTGGTTCCGCCTAAATCAACTGCAAAAATATACTTCATGTCTGTCTATAAAATCCTTTCATATTGTCATTGCTGTATCTCTATACAGTCAATGCATAAATCTAATTAATCCTCGTCGTCTTCCTCACGCTTCTTAGCGAGGTTACTCTGTACTCTGTTGTAAAGTACCATTGCTGCATTGTAACCCATCTTCTTCTGACGATGGTTAACAGCTGCTGTCTCACAAATGATTGCAAGGTTACGTCCGGGACGAATAGGAATGTTGTGGCACACTACCTTATTGCCAAGGTACTCTGTGTATTCCTCTTCAAGTCCAAGTCTGTCATATTCTGTATCCTTGTTCCACTCAGCGAGTTTGATAACAAGGTCAATGTTCTGTGTTTCCTTAACACTTGATACACCGAAAAGTGTCTTTACATCTACGATACCGATACCTCTAAGCTCGATGAAATGCTTAGTTGTCTCAGGAGCTGTACCGATAAGTGTATCTTCGCTGACTTTTCTAATCTCAACAACATCATCAGTAACAAGACGGTGTCCACGCTTGATAAGTTCAAGAGCAGCCTCTGACTTACCGATACCACTCTCACCAACTATCAATACACCTTCGCCGTATACATCGACAAGTACGCCGTGTACTGAGATGCAGGGAGCAAGCTTAACATTGAGCCATCTGATGGTCTCTGCCATGAATGCAGATGTTGTCTTTTTAGTCATAAAGAGCGGTATTTTATTTTCAATGGCCTTCTTCATAAAAAGATCATCGGGAACAAGATCACGACAAAATACTATACAGGGAATAGGGCAGGATAAAAGTTTGGTATATATCTCTTCCTTTCTCTCCTCGGATAATTCCATCATGTATTTGTATTCTACGAATCCGATAATCTGAAGTCTGGTAGCTTCAAAGTGTTCAAAGAATCCGGCTAACTGAAGCGCAGGTCTGTTAATATCAGGCTGTTTAATCTTGATACCTGTGATATCGATATCGGGAGTCAGTGCCTGAAGTTTCATCTTTTCAACTATCTTAGTTAAACTAACACTTGCCATATTATGCCCTCTCTTTTTTCATTCTTAGTACCCATTATACGCTAAACTTCATAATCTTAAAACAATATTATTTTTCCTCAGTATGGAAAAAGTCGTAAACAGCCTGTGCAGCGCCTATATTCATGCCTTCGGTCTCCTGCAATTCTTCCACTGAGGCTTTCTTAAGTTCATCAATAGTCTTGAACTTTTTCATAAGTGCACGACGTCTCTTAGGTCCCACACCGCTTATATCATCAAGCACTGAATGAACCTGTGCCTTGGTACGAAGTGACCTGTGATATTCGATAGCGAATCTATGAACCTCATCCTGAACTCTAGTAACGAATCTAAAGCACTCCGAATGAATATCAAGTGGAATCTCCTGTTCCTTATATAAAAGTCCTCGTGTTCTGTGTCTGTCGTCTTTGACCATACCACAGACGGGAATATCAAGTCCAAGTTCTTCCAAAACTTTCTCCGCTATATGAACCTGTCCAAGACCACCATCCATAAGAATGAGATTGGGGAAGATTGAAAAGCTTGTCTTTTCTTCTGTATCTTCTTCGCCAAGTCCATGCTTAAATCTTCGGCTTAATACTTCATACATTGAAGCGTAATCATCAGGTCCTTCCACAGTCTTGAGCCTGAACTTTCTATAGTCACTCTTTTTCGGTCTGCCGTTTTCATAGACAACCATCGAGCCTACACTGTTGAATCCTTGCGTATTGGAGATATCGTATGATTCTATACGTTCCGCACTATCTATACCAATTGCACTTGCCAATTCTTCTATTGCACCAAGTGTTTTTGCTTCTTCGTTTTTATGCTTTTCTTCATCTCGCTTAATAAGCATTACTGCGTTTTGATGAGCGAGCTCAAGCATCTTTTCTTTCTGTCCTTTAACGGGTGCTTTTACATTTACTTTTCCGCCACGCTTTTCGCTAAGCCATGCTTCCAAAAGTTCAACTTCTTCGAGTTGAACAGGAATATATATGTCCTTGGGTATAAACGGAGTGCCTGAATAATACTGTTTGATAAATGTTTCTATCGTCTCTTCATCGCTTTCTTCAAGAGCACCCTTCATGTAAAAATGTTCTCTGCCGATGAGTCTTCCTTCTCTAACGAAGAATACCTGAACAAGCACATCACTCTCACTACGCGCGATACCAATATAGTCCTTATTCTCGCCATCGAATTCTGTGATCTTTTGCTTTTGTGCAATGCTGGTTGCGCTCTTTAATAACTCTCTGTAATTAGCTGCTTCTTCGAATTCGAGTTTCTCTGCATACTCATTCATCCTGTCTTCTATTTCTTTTAGAAGCGGAGCATAATTACCCTCTAAAAAAGTAAGCGCTTTCTTGACGTTTTCTCTATAATCTTCTTTTGAGATTAAGCCCATGCAAGGTGCATCGCAACGCTTCATATGGTAGTTAAGACAAGCTCTCTTGGCATTGCCTGCAGCGATATTCGTATTGCATGTTCTGATATGATATATCTTACTTAAAAACTCAATCATATCATTAACCGAACCTGCTGATGCATAAGGTCCGAAGTACTTGGACTTGTCTTTTTTCAAGCTTCTCGAAAAGATTAATCTTGGATAATCTTCAGCAATTGTCACCTTGATATAAGGATATGTTTTATCATCTTTTAAAAGAGTATTGTACTTGGGAGAATATTCTTTTATTAGATTATTTTCGAGAACAAGTGCTTCAAGTTCTGTGTCGGTTAGGATGTAATCAAAGTGATCAATTCGCGAAACCATACGCTGAATCTTAACAGTTTTTTTAGTCGATACACGAAAATAAGACCGCACCCGATTTCTCAGATTAACGGCCTTACCGACATATAAAACCCCTCCCTTGGAGTCATGCATTATATAGACTCCGGGATTGGAAGGAAGTTTTTTCAATTCTTCTTCTATCTGTTCACGATTCATTAGTTATTTTGGTTATCGTCGTCATCAAATTTGAACGCTCTGTTTTGGAGTCGATCAAAAACCTCTTTGCTTATCTCCTGCTTTACCTTAATAATCTCTTGTTCTTCTTCGGATAATTCTTCTTGTTCTTCTGATTCAGATTCTTTTGTTTCTGTCTCAGTTTCTTTATTATCCTCTGAAGTCTCTTCGATTTCTTCTATCTCTTCCTGCTCTGTAGTCTCAGTTTTTTCAACTGTTTCTGTTGACTCTACAGTTTCGGTAGTTTCGGAAGTTTCTTCTTTCTTTTCTTCAGATTCTTTTTCTGCTTCTTCTGAAGTTTTTGTATCATCGGACACTGTTACATCTATGCCCTTTTTCTCCGAAGGATTCTTGGGTTCAGGAAGAGGAATTCCTTTTTCTTTGCAGTAAATTTCCATGAATTCCTTACCTGTGATATTTTCTTTTTCAATTAAGTAAGCAGCAATCTTATCAAGAATGTCTCTGTTTTCAAGCATAATCTTCTTGGCTTCTTCATAGCACTCTGCAATGATTGCAACTATCTCTTTATCTACGTCTGCAGCTGTATTATCAGCGCAGTTCATAACTGCTCTCTTATCAAGATATCTGCTCTCTACAGTCTCCAATGCAACAAGACCAAACTTATCACTCATTCCGTATCTGGTAATCATGCTTCTTGCAATATTGGTAGCTGATTCAATATCCTGTGCAGCACCTGTTGTAATCGAACCAAATACAACTTCCTCAGCAGCACGACCGCCCATGTATGTAACTATTCTGTCGTGAAGTTCTTCCTTGCTGTTAAGGAACTTTTCTTCTTCAGGAACCTGTAATACATATCCAAGTGTTCCCTGTGTACGAGGTACGATTGTAATCTTCTGAACAGGCTCGGTATTCTTTTGAACTGCTGATACCAAAGCATGACCTACTTCGTGGTAGGATACAATCTTTCTTTCCTTTTCGCTGAGAATCTTATTCTTCTTTTCCTTACCTGCAATAACTATTTCTACTGCATCGAAAAGATCTTTTTGTGATACATATTCTCTCTTATTCTTAACAGCTATGATAGCTGCTTCATTAATCATGTTAGCAAGATCTGCGCCGACAGCGCCACTTGTAGCAAGTGCGATTTCGTTGAAATCAACTGTCTCGTCAAGCTTAACATTCTTAGCGTGAACTTTTAATATATCAGTTCTTCCCTTAAGATCGGGTTCATCTACGATAACACGTCTGTCGAAACGACCGGGACGAAGAAGTGCCTTGTCAAGAATCTCAGGTCTGTTGGTAGCAGCAAGAATAATGATACCCTTCTTACCATCAAAACCATCCATCTCAGAAAGCAACTGGTTTAAGGTCTGCTCTCTTTCCTCGTTACCACCACCGTACTTGGAATCACGGCTTCTACCGATGGCATCAATCTCATCAATAAATACGATACAAGGAGCATTCTTTTCTGCTTCCTTGAATAAGTCACGAACTCTGGATGCACCAACACCTACATAAAGTTCTACGAAGTCTGAACCTGTAAGTGAAAAGAAAGGAACATGTGCTTCACCTGCAACAGCCTTGGCAAGTAAAGTCTTACCTGTACCGGGAGAACCTACGAGCAATACACCCTTAGGAAGCTTAGCACCGATTTTTACATACTTATCAGGGTTATGTAAGAAATCAACAACTTCCTGTACGGACTCGATTGCTTCATCTTCGCCTGCTACATCTTTAAATGTAACGCCTGTTTCTTTTTGAACATATACTTTAGCGTTCGACTTACCGACATTCATTATCCCGCCGATACCATCCGAACTGCTGAGTCTTCTAAATAATAAGAATGCAATCGCACCGAATAAAACTATAGGAAGAACATATGAGAAAATGAAATACCAAACCTGTGCAGAGTTATCAGGTATCTCACCTTCGACTTCAATGTTCTTATCAAGTAATCTCTTGCTAAGTGTTTCATCTTCTTCAACTTTACCTGTATATAAAGAAGGCTTACTTGTTGTAAAGAACATTGATGTTGCATTCTTGTCTTCATCGATGGGCTTAATCTCAATAGTATCAGCCTTGATGATGACCTTCTCAATCTTTTGCTCTTCTATCATAGTAAGAAATTCGTTATAGGAAATTTCTGTAGATGTATCCTGCTTGAAAAATCTGATTATCCAGATAACTATAAGAGCTAAGAGGGCAAAGAATATTAATCCTGTGAAAAAGCCACCCGATCGTCTCTGGTTATTCTTATTGGAATTGTTCTGGTTATTATCCATAAATACCTCATAAAAGTGTAATCAAGTTAAAGTCAACAAACTAATCGATAAATTGTAAAAAAGCCTTAAACAAACGTTCAAGGCTTAAGAGGCGCGAACCGGATTTGAACCGGTGATCAGGGTGTTGCAGACCCACGCCTTACCGCTTGGCTATCGCGCCACAACACGTATATTATATAAAAAAATGCTTATAAAAGCAAGATAAACATGACTCCGACGGGAGAACATTTTATTGATGACTCCGACGG
>JAEEQX010000041.1 GCA_016285575.1 Lachnospiraceae bacterium | reverse complement strand
TAAGTGTTGTATATTTTGTTAATAACGTAAAAAAGCTCAATGCATTACTTGACCTTAAAAAGTATGCTGAGCAAGCTAATAAAAATGCTGATGATAAAAAAGGAACAAAAAAGTTAAGTGTTGTTAATACAACATTAACGGTTCTTTATATAGAAGCTGCAACCGGAGCGTTATTATATCACTTATACTGCGGTGTGTACTTCTTTATCAGACTTACAAAAGGTGCTACATTTTTTATGTATTAAAGCACACGGAGGAAATGATGAAAATTAGTTTTGTTATACCTTGTTATCGATCAGAAAAAACGATAGGTAATGTAGTTGATGAGATTAAGACAACTATGGCAAGCATTGGCCATGAGTTTGAGATTATTCTTGTCAATGACTGTTCGCCTGATAATACTTTTTCAGTTATCAGACAGTTGGCTACGGACAATGACAATGTGACCGGTCTTGACCTTGCGAAAAACTTCGGACAGCACTGCGCACTGATGGCAGGTATGAGAGAGTCATCCGGAGATGTAGTAGTATGTCTTGATGATGACGGACAGACTCCTGCGGATGAGGTTGGAAAACTTCTTGATAAACTTGAAGAAGGATATGACGTATGCTACGCAAGTTATGGTAAGAAGCAGCATTCGGGATTCAGAAACTTCGGAAGCAAAGTTAATGAACTCATGACACGTATCATGCTTGGTAAGCCCAAGGAATTATATATTTCCAGTTACTTCGCTGCCAAAAGATTCGTAGTAGATGATATGCTTCGCTATGAGCAATCATATGCATACGTTATAGGATTAGTTCTTCGTGCAACCAAGAACATAGCTAATGTTGAAGTTAAGCATAGAGCAAGAACAGAGGGTACCAGCGGATACACACTCAAGAAATTGTTCTCACTCTGGTTCAATGGTTTTACTGCTTTTTCAATCAAGCCTCTCAGAATAGCAACTGCTGTCGGTGTCTTTTGTGCATCAACAGGATTTTTATACGGAATATACACAATAATTAAAAAGTTTGTATTGGCTAGTGATGTTCAGGCAGGTTTCTCCGCACTTATGTCAGTGCTTGTATTTATAGGCGGTATGATTATGCTTATGCTTGGACTCATCGGAGAATACCTCGGAAGAATATACATATGTATGAATAATTCTCCTCAGTATGTAATCAGAGAAAAGGTAGGACAGAATAAATAAGCATGAAGAAAGCAGTACCTTTTATAATAATTGCAATAGTTCTAATTCTTGTATTGGTTGGTGCGGGTTTTGGTACATATATTTATCATCAAAAAGTAAGACCCGATGTTGATAAAAAGATTGATGAACTTGCTAACAGCAATGAATACAATGCTATATTCGTTAGTCAGTTTTCAACCGAGAATATAGATTTCTCTAAGTACAAAGAATTCTTTGATATGGATGTTGCAAGTGTATATCATGATGGTTGTGATGAAGAGAGACTTAATATCCATTTGGCAAAAGCACTTGAGCATAAGGACTCATTCCAAAAGATATATCTCGGTCTGGATTATCTCTTATTGGAAGATGGATCGATGATTACAGAATCTATTTTACAAAACAGTGATATCGATTGGGAGATAATCATTTCAGCGGAATGCATTGATGATATTAAAGAATGCGATAATGATTTAAGAACAGCGTCCATCAAGAAGATGCTTCAGTCATTCAGAGGTATGGACAATGTAAAAATAATATCTCCGATTTTTGATCCCGGTATTATTTTTAATGCACGTAATTTTGATGACAACGGACTAAGCAAGGACTTATCGATTAATTACATGCTTGATGATTATGTGGTAACGGACGGCAACTTGTTTTTTAACACAAAAAAATTATTGGACTTCGTAGATACTTTTGATAAGAATTCATATCCTAATTTCCAGGATAAGACTGTTATATTCTTTGGCGACAGCATCATTGCAAATGCAGGAGAAAACGATTCAATACCTGCAGTGGTTAATTATCTGTCCGGCGCTACCGTACATAATTACAGTATTGGTGGCAGTACCGGAAGTAACTATAATGATGAAAAAAATCTTCACAATCAGATAGATTCGTTTATAGCAGAGAGTAACCAAGTAAGTGATAAAAACGATTACTTTGTTGGACAGACTGTATTTGTAATCAACATGGGAATCAATGATTTCTTTGCTGCTGTTCCTTCAAGAGGAAGCAGTGAAGATACATATGAAGGTGCGATGGTTAATGGCATCAAGAGACTTCGTGAAGAGTGTCCCGGATGCGAGATTATAATCTGTGAGCCTACTTATCTTGATTATTACGAAGGCGAAGAATTAACATTCGGAACCGAGGTTATGAATGATTATCGAGCTGCAGCCAAAATAATTGCTGAAGAAAATGATTGCAGATTTTTGAATAACTTTGCAGATCTTGGAATCAATTCAGACAACTGCAGTGAATACTATGAGGATGCCGTTCATTTTAATGTTGATGGCAGACTTCTATATGCAGAGAATCTCTTGAAGAGAATGAAAGAGTGGTATGGAACAAACTAAGACTAAAAAATCAGGCTTGAACAAAAAGATATACAAGGAAATAACCATACTTGACTGCATCTTTCTTGCAGTCCTTGTTTTGTTACCGTTTTTACATCTTGCTTTCGGAGTAGAGTTCACCGATACCGGATACAGCCTTGGTAACTATGAGAACCTTGAGCACATGAATCTTACTTGGACCATAGCTACTTTCTGGGCCAACATGGTAGGTAAGTTTTTCACAATCCTTCCGATAGGACATACATGGATAGGAATGAAATTTTATACTACTTTAGTTCCGGTATTTACTCTCGTTATTTCCTATACGTTCTTAAAAAAATACATTAATCGAATTATTGTTTTTGTTGGTGAGATACTTGCGATATCTTTATTCTGGTGTCCTACCACAATTCTATATAACTATCTTACTTACTGCCTCTTTACGATAGTAATTATTCTTATCATCAAGGGCCTTGAAGAGGATAAGTGGTATTTATTATTGATTGCAGGTATCGTACTTGCTTTCAACGTATTCGTAAGATTCCCAAATATAACCGAAGCACTTCTTATTCTTCTTGTTTGTTTCAAGGGAATAATCGATAAAAAGAAGTTTTCCAAGACACTTGCAACCGTGGGTATATGTATCGGCGGCTTTATCGCGGGTGTTGCAATTAACGTGCTTATTATCGGACTGATGTATGGGTTTGATTCGATTCCCAACATGATTACGTCTTTATTTGCTATGACGGATGATAATCAATCATATAAGCCGATGCATATGGTTTTATCCATTTTTAACGGCTACGTATCATATGCCAAGGCATGCATATTACTTATTGCACTCACAGTATTTAGTTTTGCCGCAAGTGCTCTCATCAAACGTCATATGTTTAGAATTATAACCATCATTGTTCAGGTTATCTTATATGGCGTGTTCCTTTTCTGGGCATACAAGAATCATGTGTATACGGTTCATTATAATGATTATTCTTCAATGTACTTTTGGATGGTTGCGTTCCTTATGCTGGGTAATATTTACTCAGTATGGACTATGCTTCGAAAAAAGAATTCGAGTGTTCACAAGCTCATGGCGCTTGCGGCTTTAATCGTAATCTGGATTACACCGCTTGGAAGCAACAATGCACTTTATCCTTCTATGAACAATCTCTTCCTTGTTGCGCCGATTGTTTTATTCATGATATGGAATGAACTTTTCAGAAGAAGAAACTTTTATGAACTCTTGGATCTTGAAGCAAAAAATACTATGGTATCTTCAAGAGTAACCATAGCTCTTTTGATGATAAGCGTTATGGTTCATTGTTCACTCTTTGGATTCTGCCATGTATTTAGAGACTCGGGATTCCCTTATAACAATCATACTGCCATTAATGGTAACTCGGTTCTTGTAGGCATGCATACCAACAAGGAGAGAGCTGAGACAATAGAAAAGTTAACCGAATATGTAATGAATGAAAGACTCATCAATGGTGCAGAAGCAATCTATTATGGTAATCTTCCTGGACTTGAGTACATACTTGGTATGCCATGTGCTATATCGCACACATGGCCTGATCTTGGATCATATTCAGATAAAACATTTGAAAAAGAATTAAATGATATTGCAACGAGTGGAAAATATGAGTATGCCGAAGCACCTACAGTATTCGTTAATACTGATCTTTGCCCGGACATAATGAATCCGGGACCGGATGCTTCGTCAAAAGAAATAATTCTAAAGAACTATTTGGAAGACTATGGTTATTACTTGGCTTATGAAGTTGGAGAAATACAAGTATACCGTACGGGATATTTTCACGTATATGAATAACCAACTTTTATAGGTTAGTCCATCTACCTGATGCGCCGCAAGGAAGAACAAGCCCTGTATCAGTCACAGGAATACCGATTTCACCTGACTCAACTTTACCACCGAACTTAGATACGATAGCAGTATTAATCATATATGTTAATACAGCAGGCTGCAGACCTGTAGTATAAGAATTGATAAGAAGGAATGTTGAGTTCTTATCAAGAAGCTCTGTACATAATTCAATAAAAGGATAGATACTTTCTTCTATCTTCCAGATTTCACCTTTGGGTCCCCTTCCATATGAAGGAGGATCCATTATTATTCCATCGTACTTATTACCACGACGTATTTCTCTCTCAACGAATTTAACACAATCATCAACAAGCCATCTGATTGGAGCATCTGATAGACCTGACGAGACAGCATTTTCTTTTGCCCAGTTAACCATGCCTTTTGACGCATCAACATGAGTTACATGCGCACCTGCTTTTGCAGCTGAGAGAGTAGCACCTCCGGTATATGCGAAAAGATTGAGCACTTTAAAAGGCTTATCCGGGTTTTCTTTTACCTTGTTTTGGATAATCTGAGAGAACCAATCCCAGTTAACCGCTTGTTCGGGGAAAAGACCTGTATGCTTAAAAGCAAAAGGCTTGAGGTTGAAAGTAAGAGAATTATACTTAATACTCCATTCGTTGGGCAGGTTTTTGAATTCCCATTCTCCGCCGCCCTTAGAGCTTCTGTGGTAATGTCCGTTTTCCTTTTTCCATAGAGGATTACGCTTTTTTGTATTCCATATAACCTGAGGGTCAGGACGAACGAGGATATACTCACCCCAACGCTCGAGTTTTTCACCATCAGATGTATCTATAACTTCATAATCTTTCCAATTATCTGCAATCCACATAATAATCTCCAATAGGCTTAATCTCAGTAAATTATATTATACTCTCTTTCTTTTCAGCAATAGAAAAAACTGATAAAATATTTGTGATTAAGCATTTCGATATTTGATTGGTTTTTGCTAATACATAGTTTTAAAGAAACGTTGGATTTGAAAAATGGGAAAAAAGAAATCGGATAAAAAGAAATCAGAAAAGAAAATGCCAATAGGTGTAACACTTTTGCTTATATTGCTGGTCTCCGCCGCTTTCGTAGCATTTTGTGTTGGCACAGGATTATTTATTGATGCGGTTGTGGCATTTATTATAAAAGATGTTGAACAAGAGAAAATGTTGCAATATGTATTAATAGTTGCCGTTATGGGGTCACTGCATCTTTTCTTCTTTGTTTCGCTGATACTTGGAAGAATGCCTTTTGTTAAGAAGAAAGAAGGCGAATCTTACAGAGAAGATATAATGGGAATGTTCGCTATCGTGCTGGTTTTATCGGCAGTTTTCTTGATTGCTTTTGCAAGCATGAATGATAGAGATATCGATCTCATTATTGCGGCTGCAATGCTTCCTACTGCAGGATTTATAGTATCGCCTGCAATTATCAAACACGAATTAAAGAGTCAAAAGAAATGGGATTATATCTTTTATACAAAAGGCAATCTACATAACTGTAAAAATGATGATGATTTTTACAGAATGGATAATCCGGTACCATTTGAAACGAGTATCTTTTTTGCGGTTATTAAACAACAAGTGTTGGGAACTGTTGGAGTCATTGCATTTATAATTGTGTCTATTGCTTTAACAATATTTTGGATTACGTATGGATACAATCATATGCCGGATAACCTCCTGGCTGGATTATTTTTTCTTGGATTAAGAAGAAAAACCGGCTTTATGTTTATCTTATCAGTATTTTTTATAGCGTTTGGTCCTGCAATAGCTTCTTTTTACTTTACCGGCTTTATCTACAGACTAATGATTGTTATGAAACGTAAGTATATAGCTTGTCATGCAATTGTGAGAAAAGTTGATAGCGGAAAAATTAGTTTAAGCAGCGATAAGTATCATTACTCATATAATTATGCTACATGTGTTGGAATACTTGAAAAGAATGTTCATGATACACCGGCTACATTGATATTCGTTCCGGATAATGTTTATGTTTTTCCGGATGAGAAATTCCTTAATAATTAATTTAATGTGCAGTCGAAAGAGTAATAAGCTTTAGTTTTAGGGGGACAGATATGATCTCAGGATTACATCATATATCTTTGAAGTGCGCTACACTGGAAGAATTTGAAAAAGCGAAAAAGTTTTATGTGGATCTTTTGGGCTTTACAATAGTTAGAGAATGGCCTGAAGGTGTAATGATTGACTTTGGTAATGGGATGCTTGAGATTTTTAATAATGGAGAGGGCATTAAGACTAAAGGCGCATTAAGGCATATAGCTTTTGCAACAGATAATGTTGATGAAATAGCAGATATGGTTAAAAAGGCAGGATACGAGGTGTTCATTGAGCCGAATGATATAATAATAAAATCAAATCCGGTATTAACTGCAAGAATGGCATTTTGCTTCGGACCGCTTGGAGAAGAGATAGAATTCTTTCAAGAACAGAGGTCAAGAATTTCTGATGATAAAAATATGAAGAATGGCGATTACACAGTATTTAATAATCATGAGTATCGAGTCTCTCAGTCATATGATTTAGAAAATATGAGGCGGGTAGTGAAAATATTTACATATAACACTGATGACATTGATGATTCGTTTCAGTATGACGAAACATATAAATACTATTATAAGATCGTTGATCCTCACGATTTAGGTGACGTATTCTCATATTCAATAGATCACTATTATAAAGGACACAAGGTTCAAAAATGTGTTGGCAAACAAGGCCAAATCACTTTATTTACCAACGATAGCAAATTTGCCATGGAGAATGGTTTTGAAGAGCATGACCCCAGAGATAGGGATTATCTTAAGAAGGATGTTTCGGAATCTGAGATAGAAGCAGTACAAATTGGACCAACATTGAATGCGCGCTATAGGCCGTAATAAGGGCATATTACCTAATTTCACAGAATTTTCACAAAATTATTAGCACTCACTCTTGACGAGTGCTAATAAAGTGATATAATGTAGTCATAACAAAGGAACAGAGCAAATTAAACAAAAGGTTTAATCTCAACTCCTTGTCCCGATGCGATGAAAAACAATTGTATTTGAGTGAAGGAGGTAATAGATATGTTAGCACCTAGCATTTTTGGAGAAAACTTATTTGATGATTGGTTTAACTTCCCGGAGTTTGATAACTTCAGCAACAGAGCAGAGAGAAAACTTTATGGTCACCATGCTGACAAGTTGATGAAGACGGATGTTCGTGAGAGCGAAGATGGATACGAGATAGATATTGATCTACCCGGATTCAAGAAAGAAGATATCACACTTGATCTTAACAATGGTTACCTTACAGTATCCGCTGCCAAGGGACTCGATAATGAAGAAACTAACAAGAAAGGTCGTATCATACGTCAGGAAAGATACGCCGGAGCAATGCAGCGTAGCTTCTATGTAGGCGATGCATTAGAAGAGGAAGATGTGAAAGCATCATTTAAGCACGGTGTATTGAACCTTACATTCCCTAAGAAGGAAAAGGCAAAAGTGCCTGATAAAAAGACAATAATGATTGAAGGTTAACCGATAACCTCATACCATTAGAATAATCACTCCCTATAGAGAGTCGGCTTTGGCCGACTCTCCTTTTTTCTTGATTTTTGTGTATTTTTTTAGTTTTAAGGGACTAACACGAGACATTGATTGGTATTTTTGTAGAAAATGTTTAAAAATCCTTTTAGAAACGCTAAAAAACAACGCTCGTAAGACTCAAAAAAATATAAAATAATCCGATAAAAATATATAGAAAATGCCCAAAAATAAAGAAATTGAGTTATAATGATACTGTGTCATCACATGACATACAGAGTGAGAAAATGAAAAACAATAAAATGAGACAACTTAAAAATATTAAAGGCTTCACCTTGGTGGAGCTTATTGTTGTACTCATTATTGTGGCTATTCTTGCGGCAATCGCCGTTCCTACATTCCTTGCTTTTATGGATAGAGCAAAAGAAAAAGACTATGAAACCAATGCTGCGAAATGCCTTGCTTCGACTCAAGCCGCACTTTCGGAGATTTTTTCTGATGCAAGCAATAGTTTCTCTATCAAGAAGAGAGAAAGCGTTCGAGATCTCTGCGACAGTGAGAAGAAGAGTACAGAGTTCATTGTATGGACAAAATCTGCTCTCGATTCCAAAAGTGTTAGAGCTCTTCCTGAATACATCGCTTCTTACACAATAGAAAAAGCACTCTATGAAGAAGCAGGTTGTTATCTTGCATATGACGGAGAAAAGTGGAAGGTATTTAATTCTAACAAGGCTAGAGAAGAAGCCCTTGCATTTTTATCACCTGACAATGACAAGGCAATCTATATGTGGCCTTATAAGCAGGACTTAGCTTATTATCCAGAAATTGGCGAAGGTGGCGGAAACGTAGCCGACGACTCCGATACAGTAAGAGTCGTTAATCTTAATCTTGATACAACATGCCTTAACTATGTGTACTATGCACCCAAGGGTAGCGATGGTAATTCCGGATTGAAGACAATGAAGGTCATCTTCTGGAAGGATTCCGCAGGTACTGTGCAGAGCACATGGACTACAGAAGGTGGCAAACAATATTTTTCCTATGATGACAGCACAGTATACGAGTTACATGAAGAAAGATATCCTGTAGAAGGATGGGTTCTTGAAGATGGAAGCGGAAAGCAATGTAACGGTCGTGCTGAAGTGGAAGCACATATATACGGAGACGGTGAGACAGCTAAGACATACGATTTCAAAATAAAACTTGGTGCAGGAGCAAATTATACTGTTGATGAAGTGTATGTTAGCAAAGCAGCCTTTTCATCAGCTTTAGCATCATTCCCAAGCAATATTAAAGGAGTATATGTTGCTACAACAGAATATTCTACGGAAAAAGATATTCCTCAGAGAGCTGTAAGAATAGATGATACAAGCGTAAAAGATGGCTTTGTATTTGCGTGGGATGATGGCACAACATTTGTCTGGTGGACAAATGCAAGGACGGTATACATGCCTGCTGATTGTAGCAGCATGTTCAAAAGTAAGAACAAAGTAGTTAAATTCGATTTTGCTGGATTGGATTTTTCTAAAGTTACAAATATGAGCGAGATGTTTGCTGATAACTCGTCATTAACAGATATTACTGGTATTTCTGGATGTTCAGCGGTTACAAATACCTCGGGAATGTTTAGAAGTTGCACTAGTCTTGATAATGCTGAAGTGTCTGGTCTGTCTGGAAGCATATCTAAGTTAAATGGAATGTTCGAAGGATGCAGCAATATTTCAAGCATTACATTTGCGGATGATTTTTCTACAACATCTGCAACAGATTATAAAAATGTTTTTAAGGGATGCGAAAAATTAAGATCTATTTCAATTTCCGGTTTTGATTTTTCAAGTGCTCAAAATCTAGATTCTATGTTTGAAGGTTGCTCTACTATCGAGGCGATAGAACCAGGCAACTGGAGCCTTATGAATGTTACCTCAATGAATGCTACTTTCAAGGGATGTAACAATCTTACAACTCTTAATACTGCTTCAATGGCAACATCAAGAAAATTGAATAATCTCGAAGAAACCTTTGTGGGATGTTATTCATTAACTACAATCGATTTGTTACGCGTTAATGCTGGAGCAGTAACAAGCACAAAGAAAATGTTCTCAATGGAGGAGTGGAAAAATACAGATGCTTATAAGAATAATAGTTCTTTAAAAACTATTACTTTTGGCGCTCCTTTTGATACATCAAATGTTAAAGACATGTCAGGAATGTTTGAATATTGCCATACTCTCGAAAGCATAAACGGTATGGACAATCTTAGAAGTACTAAGGTTACTGATATGAGTTATATGTTTGCAAATACATATAACTTAAAAGAATTGAAGCTTACTTCTTTTGATACTTCTTCGGTAGATAAATGCAAAGGTATGTTTTTCTATGATAATGGGAACAGTAAGCTTACTAAGGTATATGTTTCAAGTAAATTCGTAATAAGCGAAAAGAATGAAAAAGTTTTCTCTTCGAACGAAGCATATAACAAACTTCAAGGCGGACGAAAAACTGATGCGCCGACTGTAAAAGCAATCGACTCCACAGGTTATGATTCTGCTTTATATGCATGCGCTGATGGATGGGGAGGAAAAAAAGGTTACTTTATTGGAGACTATACAAAAGCGTATGTAGATAAAACAAAGTTTCAGGCTCTTTTCACTACAGATACCGATTCAATAGTACGTATAGATACATCTAATTATACTCTTTCAGAAATACAGTATATGGATGGAATCACAGACATAAGGGATTCTAAAAAAACTACTACCCATTATATATTTGCTTGGAGAGAGGGTAACAATATAAAGTGGTGGTCTGACGCCGAAGAGGTTCATTTGCCCGATGATTGTGGAAACCTGTTTAAGAACAATGCGCATATCAAATCTTTTAGTTTTGTTGGATTTGATGTAAGCAATGTTTCTTCTTTTAATTCTACTTTTTTGGGCTGTAGTAATTTGCAAAGCGTGACTTTTGGCAATTCTTTCTATACGGACAGTCTTACCAGTACAAAGAATATGTTTAATGGCTGCTCGATTATTGAAGAGATTGACGTATCAGGCTGGAATATGAAAAGAGTTCCGAGCAGTAATTATCAAGATATGTTTTCTAACTGCGGTGAGTTAAAAAAGATATTGTCAGATGGAAGTTTCGCGGTATCAACTACTAATACAGATATGTTTAATAATTGTTCAAAACTAAAAGGCGGCGCTGGAACCAAATACACAGATATGACTAATCCAGCCAAATCGGTTTACGCAACTATTGATACAGATAATACGCACGGTTATTTCACACAAAAACCTTAACGGACAAATGGAATGATTATTATGGTGAAAAAACGCAATTCACAATTTAATAGTCAAAAAGGCTTCACATTAGTGGAGCTTATTGTCGTGCTCGTCATAATGGTTATTCTCTTATCAATTAGTATTGGTGGTATTCTTGCTTGGCAGGACTGGAGCAAGTTCAAAAAAGAGAATACCGCTGCAGAGACAATATTTTACGCACTTCAAAATCAATTAACTGAATTTGATGCATCAGGAGTATATGATAACGAAAATAAGAGGATAATCAATGTAATTGATTTGGATACATATCTTGTAGCCGATCCGACTAACAAAAATTATTTTGATAGCAAAGTTTTTTACGAAGAGAGAACTGTAAATAATTCTACTGAAAAAGAATATTACAAATGGGAACCTGATGGAAATGGCGGTATAGTGATATGGCCTAATACTCCAGTGAGTGCGGGAGAAAAAAAGGATTACCAAGGTAACATTTATTGTATATTTGCAAATAAAGATGATTATGACAGATATTTAGCAAAGGATTCAACACTTGATAAAGGAACAAAATTCTTATTTGATTGTATTACTCCATATATTTCGGATACATCAATTCTTAATGGTGCAATATGGGCTGAGTTTTCGCTTGAGGCCAGACAGGTATTCTCTGTTGGATACAGTGATAAGGTGACAGAGTTTTCTTATAATGCGTCATCTATTCAGACGAGTATACTCGATAGAACTGAAAAAACCAGAAGAGAGAAACAGGTTGGATACTATTGTTCTGAGGGATTATCTAGACCTATTGAGGGAAAGGACAAGATTAGACTCGGCGATTTAACATTAATTAATTCAAATACACTGGAACTTGTGATAACTGAAAAGCCAGGAAAGATAACGCAGGATTCTCATTATATAGTGTCGATTTATTCTTCTAATCAGAAGTATTCAAGTCCCGGTACAGATGAAAATGAGATAAATAAAAATCATAGAGATAATATGGATGTAGATGAATTGCTTATGAGCATGGACTTTACATTGAAGGACGCTTATAGCATTACTACTCTTACAAAAGCTTCAGAGAATCCTCAAAAGATTCAATGTTCATTTTTCGAAGGTGCTTTTGCTGATGAAAAAAAGACTATCCGAGTACCGGTATATGTCTCGAGTGATTTGACTGAGATTCATATAGTTCTTGATGCGGCTGATGTTCAGGCGCAGTCGTTTATGTGCGCAGATAGAGATAATCCTGAACCGGAGTTTATTAATACATATAGCTTTTATCGTTTTGGACTTCCTTCTTCATTGACTGAACATATTGGATGCTCCATATCTCCTGATGGAGATGAAGATAATAGTAAATATAGCAATAGTGAAAGTCCGACGTTTGACGACATTACCTCTTCAGGCGTAGCTAAGGAATATAGCATTTTAAATGGAAGACATCTTTACAATGTTAGGTTTGAAACAGATTATAAGGAATACGGCGATACAACTGCAAAAAGAGATTTTGTGGTTAAGAAAGATATTGACTGGCAGGAATTTACAGGCAAAAACAATTCGACAGGAACTAACTATTATCTTACCTCATATGTAGTTGGTACTAAGTCTGGAATTGATTTTGATGGATTAGATAATAGTATTAACAAAGCATCTAGCATTAATAATTCAAATGCAAAAGATACTTCATCGTATGCATTCCCAGGTTTTAGAACGTTAGGATTAAATGATTCATTTTATGGAGCAGATAATCAGGGTAAGCGATTCACTATTAGTAATCTTCATATTAGCTTTGCAGCTAACATGAGATATGGTGTATACGGAAAAGATGCTTATCTAGAATGGATTAATAACGATATCAAGGATTTTGGTCAGTATGATGGAATTAATACTTATGAGTCGTTAAACATTGATTGGGATAATGTATTTAGGTTTGATACTGATACATATGCAGAAAAACATCCTTCACATGCTAAGGTGTTAAAGGGATTATACCCTCTTGGATTGTTTGCCGAAAATTTAGGAACGATAGAAAACATTGACTTGAATGCTCACAAAGTAATCGGCCTAGAAGAGATAACAATGAGCGACAATACAACCAAAGTATTGGTATATACCAATATGGTTGGAGGATTCGTAGGCAATAACTTAGGTCAGATTAATAATGTATCACTTAGAAATGTTAGTGATATTTCATTGGATGATAAATATACCAATGAGGTAGAAAATGGATCGCATGTAAATGGAAAAACAGATGTTGGAGGAATAATTGGAAGACAGTCGTGGAATGCTCTGGGGGCGACAGATCTCACGATTAAGAATTTGAAAAACTATGCATCTGTTACAGGCATGGAAAATGTCGGAGGAATAGTAGGCAGAGCTTATCTTATACGTGAGTTTTCCAAGCAAAATCGTACCGGTAAAACTAATTTAGAGATCTATCAGGCTAGACGCCTTTTATATGATGATGGCTATGATATTTACGGAGATTTTTCTGAAGATGGAAAGTATAGAGCAGGTACATCTAAGTCTATAACAGGTAAAGAAGTTACACGTCTGGAAAGTCTCACTATAGATAGTTGTGAAAGTTATGGTGAAGTATGCGGAGACAATTTAATCTATAGTGAAAAATACATTGTTTATCTATATGAAAATGACTTAGAACCGGTTAGCAATGGTGGTACTGCCACAACTAAGATTACATATTGTATGGATATGTCCAACAGAACTCATATATGCTCCAATATAGGAGGCATAGCGGGCATTACTATGGATGGACTGTATTATGATGTAAGAAATTACGATAATACAAGAAGAGCATCTTGGGGGGCAGATGCCAAAAAAACAGATATAAAATTAACAGTAAAGGATTGCAAGGCATATAGAATATATGAGACAACGGATTTAAACGATTTAAAGTCCACTAATAAATTGAAAGATGGTCATATTAAAGATATGATTCAGCATGACTTTTATAAAGGTGGGCTTATAGGATATTGCAGATATACCAAGGTAATTGGATGTTCAAATAACGTGACTAGCGATTATTATAATGGTAACGGCAAGCCATTTGTTTTCGGTAGAAACTATGTGGGTGGTTTGTTTGGATGCTTTGATTTTTCGTTTTTGAATAATCTTAACAAGGATGATAAAAAAGCAGAATATAATATTATTAATACCAACAATGTAATTGGAATAACATATGTTGGTGGATTTTGCGGTGGAGCTGGTATAGGCGCCTGCAAGATGGAAAACTTATCGTTTAGGCATCCTTCATTGAATATGGGAACCCAACCTTCGCAAGTTGAAGGCAATACGAAGGGATGCAACATTCTGAATGTCGAAAATACCGGAGTTGTTTTGGGAGTCAAAAAAGCCGCTCTTGATAACGGCAAAGATGGAATAATTAGCAAACAGGATGTCCTAATTTATAAGCAAGAGTACTCATCGGGAAGCAAGGCATGGCAGGAAAAAATAACCGATGAATTTGATGCAGGTATAGGCGGTATTGTAGGAATATCACGTTTGGGATTTAGATATGTTGACAATATTCAATCGCCGGATACAAAAAAATATGCATTATCACTTATGGGAATTAATGCTAGCGGAAACGATAATGCGTCAATACTTAGCAGTTTGAATTTGAATTATGATACGTATCTTACTGCTAAAAACAGTTCCATATATGGAGGAAACTGTGTCGGTGGAATAATGGGTGTTTCAATTAGTGAGGGAAATATCCAGAATGGCGCTACTGTAAGCGCTGTAGTTGTCGGTGACGATGTAGTCGGCGGAATTATAGGCGCTGGTACAGGAGGAAACGCAGGCGTTACAAGTATTAATAAAGGCCAGGTCCTCCATAGTGTAGTTATGGGACGTAATATGGTTGGTGGATATGCCGGAATTAATAATATTACGCTGAGTGGCGAAATAACCAATCCAATAAAGGTGTATGGACAATATGCTGTTGGTGGAGTGGTTGGAGAAATAACAGATGGCAAATCAGTTTCTGTAGATATTAAAGATGTAGCTGAAGTATATGCAAAAGCATATGCAGGCGGGCATACGGGTATTTATGCAAATAATCAAGCTATTACAGCAAAACTGAAAAATATAAAAGTATATTCAAAGTATTTTTCCGGAGGATTTGCGGGTGCTGCATACTCCAATGGTGCAATAAAACTAGATGGATTAAATATCGATGAAGAGAACGTTAAAGCAGAAAGCTTGGCTTATGCTGGCGGATTATTTGGATTCTACAATTCTAATGCTTCAAGAAATATTACTCAAAATACGAGAAATGTCGATAGTGATCTGATTGCTTTGATAGATGATTTCGAAGCGGGTAATAAAACAGGAACTGATTTATATGCTAGGATAATCTTATCGATAGGAGGAGCCAATCCTGTATTAAGATCGAATTCTCATACAGATGCAACAATTAATCATTATAATGCGAATTCTGAATGCAATTCAAACGCCCAGATAGGACCTGGAGGATTATTCGGATTACTTCCTAAAGATTTAAAGGCGACAATAGATTGTGACAATGCAACGATTAATTCTATTATTTCTAGTAGCGATGCTATATCGGGAGTAGATGGAGAAACAGATGCATTTTCATATACCGGAGGAATAACCGGAAAAATACCAGGAAACACGACCATTAAAAATGCAGCATTTGGAGGAAGTATTATTTCGTTATCAACAGCTCATTTTGGATGGCTTGCAGAAATAAATAGCGGAACTATGGATACATGTCATGCATCAGATTTTTCATCAGATAAGAAACATGTAGGTGGCTTATGCGCATTAAATACCGGTACGATTACTAACTGCAATGTTAGTGCAAATATCAGTGTTTCACAGGCCAATGAAGCTGGCGCTATGTGCGCAATTAACAAGGGAACTGTAAAAGATTCATCTACAACAGGCGGATCGATATCTGCAACTTCAGCTAATTATGTAGGAGGAATTGCTGGAAAGAATCTTGGAACAATTTCGTCTTGCAGTAACGGAATTGCGGTTTCTGGAAAGAATGCAGGTGGTATCGCTGGAAGTTCTGCTAATGCAACATTTGTAACATGTAGCAACTCCGCCGAGATAACTGGTGTTGACACAGCAGGAGGTATACTTGGCGTTGTTGAAAATGGACCGAATATATTTAACGATTGTGTCAATATAGGTAAGATTAACGCGTCTTCAACAGCAGGAATTGCTGGCAGTGTATCAGGAAAGGTGGACTTCGAATTATGTAGAAATTATGGCGAGATTCAGTCCGGATATGCGTTAACAAATACTGATGTCTCTTCACTG
The DNA here is from genome assembly GCA_016285575.1 of Lachnospiraceae bacterium. Taxonomy (GTDB): domain Bacteria; phylum Bacillota; class Clostridia; order Lachnospirales; family Lachnospiraceae; genus UBA3766. The sequence goes on along the minus strand of JAEEQX010000041.1, from coordinate 447 downwards.
GAATGTACTATTCACAACTGCCTTCAGGCGGGTGGAGGTAATGGCGATAGTTTTGCAATGGGAACGAGTCCAGCTAATATGACTAGAAATTTCTATTATCTTGGAACAACCACCAAACTTGCTTACAGTGATGATCCGACTCAGTATGTTGAAGCTAATGATAACAGTTCTTGGTCAATTAATCTTAAGTTGATTAATGATACGGTTGTCTATGAAAGAGGCGATGTATACTGTGAAACAGGAATAGGTCCGGTATCAGTTAATCCTGAGAATGCTGGATTTGACAGACAGAAACTATATAGCCAGATGGATTCGAAATTTGTAGCGATGGCTAAAGATGAAACAAATCATCCCAATTCAGATACTGATGGTAATTTAAATGGATTTGTAAAACCCTAGAGATATTATGAAAAAGAGAATCAGCAGACAACAGAATAAAGGCGCAGC
>JAEEQX010000124.1 GCA_016285575.1 Lachnospiraceae bacterium | reverse complement strand
TTGCCACAAGGAATTCGAGTACCGCATCGGATATGCCGGCACCTGTATCTACTATTATTATATCAGCCATTGCATCAAGTTGTGCAAGATTTTGAATAATATATGTAAGATAATCTCTGCTTAAGTCAGACATACCTGCAATACCTGAGCCACCGGAGATAAATCCAATCTCCGAAGGTCCCCATGTAATGATGTCTTCCATCTTCATTCCCTTATATATAAGATCGTAAAGATTGTGCTTGGGAACAGCACCGAACATTATCTCAATATTGGCAAGACCAAAGTCTGCGTCAAGAATGATAACACGCTGGCCCATCTTACGAAACTGAACTGCAAGATTAATGGCTGTATTGGACTTACCAACACCACCCTTACCACTGGTAACTGTAATTACTCTGGCAAGAGGTCTGGTCTGATTAGCTTTTATGATATTTCTTAATCCTGAAGCCTGATCCATGTCTATTGTCCTCCGAGAAGCTTCTTAACAATCTGCTGTGGCTTAAAAGTATCAATGTCTTCCGGTACATTTTGACCGTATGTTACGTAGCTCATCGGAGCATTGGTATGAAGTCTTATATTAAATATGGTACCGTATGAATAAGTCTCGTCAAGCTTAGTAAATATAAGCCTGTAATTGGAAATCTCAAGATAACTGTCAGCTATATGAATAAGGTCTTTCATCTTGGTAGAAGCTGCAAGTACAAGATAAACTTCTGTCTCAGCTTTCTCCTTGGAACAATCAATGAACTTCTTCATATCAGCCTTGAGTTCTTTATTCTTATGTGAATGTCCAACTGTATCTACAAGGATGTAATCATAATCCTTGAATTGTTCAAAACCTTCTTCAAAATCATCAATCGTGTAAACGATTCTAAAAGGAACTGACAAAATATTGGCATAGCTTCTTAACTGCTCTGCAGCTGCTATTCTGTAAGTATCGGATGTAAAGAGCGCAACTTTGTTTCCTTCAACAAAAAGTTTGGACGCAATCTTCGCAATAGTCGTAGTCTTACCAACACCTGTAGTACCAACAAAGAATATAATCTTAACGCCTTTGCTTGCATGTGATATAGTAACAGGCTCTCCAAATCTAAGAATTAATCTCTGATAGATATAGGATAAAACTGTATCCATGGGAGTATTATTCTTAAGTCTGGCTTTTGCCTCATCTATAATCTCATCCACATAATCCTCATCTACTTCATTGTCGATAAGAGTCTGTGCGATAAGCTCATATACAGCATCCATATCGGAATCATTGTATTCTTCCTCTTCTTCAACAGGATCAACTATATATGAAGCTTGATTGGTCTGATTGTCATTGTTGGAAGGATCGTAAGAAGAATCTCCGCCATATAAAGCATCGTACTCTTCATCGGTTAATACGTCCTTTTCTGATAAATCTGTATTGTAAGTTTCGGTATTATCATCAACTGAAACATCAAATCCTGATGACTTGAAAATCTTTCTCTCGCTTTCAGCTGAAGTGGTTGTTGAAGTTGAAGAAGTCTCGTTCTCCTCTTCCAAAGCTACAGTTACTTCAACATAAGGAGCCTTGAGAAGCTTCATTATACCTTTTTGTTTAATCTCTTTTACATTGAGGCTAACGCATCCCGGGCCGAGTTCTTCACGGGCCTGTTTCATCGCAGCCGCTTCGGTTTTAGCCTGATACTTTTTGATAATCATTTTATCTCACCGTAAGTATTTTAGTATATTTTTAGCCGGTTACCATACCGACGGATTGTAATTCTACATTACTCTCTATTTCATTATACGAAATTACGATTAAATCTGCAAAATAATCTTCACTTAATTTTTTAAAATACATTCTGACAATTGGAGATGTAAGAAGGATGGGTGCCTTACCGACCTGTTCAAGCTTGGCAATCTCTGTCTCTACATTGTTCATTATGTTCTTAACTCTCTCAGGATCCATAGCTATATAAGAACCATTTTCCGTCTGCTTAATGGAGTTCATCATCTCCTGTTCAAGCTTGGGATCAAGTGTAACTACGCTTGTAGTCTCGTTAGCCATAAAGTATTTTCCTGAGATTGCTCTCTTAAGTGACTGTCTTACATATTCTGTAAGTATATCCGTATCTCTTGTATTTTGAGCATGGTCCGCAAGAGATTCAAATATAGTTAAAAGATCTCGAATCGATATGCCTTCTTTTAAGAGATTCTGCAATACCTTTTGAATATCACCAAGACCAAGTAACTTGGGTGTAAGTTCGTCGATAAGTGCAGGATTTGTCTCTTTTAAGTTATCAACAAGCTTGGATACATCCTGACGGGTAAGAAGCTCGGAGATGTAATGTCTGATAATCTCAGTAAGGTGTGTAGCAATAATTGAAGGCGGGTCAACTACAGTATATCCGGCAGCCTCTGCACGCTCTCTCTGAGACTCGGTAATCCAAATCGCAGGCAAATGGAACGAAGGCTCAAATGTAGGAATACCGGTTACTTCTTCCGTAACAAATCCCGGGTTCATCGCCATATAATGGTCGAATAGAATCTCTCCTTCAGATACCTGTATACCCTTAATCTTAATAATATATTGATTAGGATTAAGCTGGATATTGTCTCGAAGTCTGATGATAGGAACTACTGTACCAAGTTCCAATGCAATCTGACGTCTAATCATTACGACACGGTCAAGCAAGTCACCGCCTTGATTGACATCGGCCAAAGGAATAATACCATAACCAAATTCCAATTCTATCGGGTCAACAGTAAGCAGCGAATTGACATTCTCCGGTTGCCTTGCTTCCGCGGCTGCAACCTCCTCCTTGTCCACATCGCTCTCGACCTTTTTTACATCAAGGTTATTGGACATGATACGTCCACCAATTATAAACAATGCACCGAATCCAACGAATAAGAAAAAGTTAAGGGGTGTCAATACACCAAGAGCCATTACGACACCACCTACGAAGTACATAACCTTCGGTACGCCAAAAAGCTGTTTTAATATAACAGGGCCAAAGTCCGCTTCTTTTGAGCCCTTGGTAACAAGGATACCTGTTGAAAGAGAGATAAGAAGTGACGGTATCTGAGATACCAATCCATCACCGATGGTAAGGATAACGTACTTATTAAGCGCATCCATAAATGCCATATTCTGCATGAGCATACCCATGGCAATACCACCTACTACGTTAACACCCGTAATAATAATACCGGCTGTCGCATCTCCCTTAACATACTTAACAGCACCATCCATGGAACCGAAGAATGAAGCTTCGTGCTGTATCTTTTCACGT
>JAEEQX010000123.1 GCA_016285575.1 Lachnospiraceae bacterium | reverse complement strand
TTCATACGCATCAACCGGCGGATTATCGGGCGGTAAATTAGGTGGCGTTTCCCAGGTTCGTCCCGACTTCGAAACAGACCTTGTTGCTACTTATGTTCCTTCCGACTATAGAACCGTCTATCTTAAGGGCTATACAGGAACTACATATCTCTCACAGGGTTGGTATCAGACTACATATAATCCTGAGGAAAAAGAAGCTGAGAGACAGTATGACTTTGGCGCTAAGGCTAAGATGAAGATAAATACTGAAGATGAGATTGGATACTTTTTAAGACCTTACTATTCTTCTATTGAGGACTTAACTCCGACTAACGCAATATCACCATACGTATCCACTTATAATTACACTTCCAATCCTAATCTTTTTGACGAATATGAAGTAGTATATTATCCCAATCCCAGTGGAGAATATAGTGATAATATTCATGATGATTTACTCGATGATGAAGCTTATTACAAGTATGTATATGAGGACTGTTTACAGGTTCCCGAAGATATAAAAGATTCTCTTGATAATGCACTTGAAAGTGTCGATGATACTTTTGCTTATTCAAGCACAAATGAATATCGACTAAAAAAAGCAGAAGCAATCTATGATTTCTTCTTGGAAGATTTCAGTTATACAATGGCTCCAGGGTCTACACCCAGAAACAGAGACTTCGTAGCCAACTTCCTTGATAATCAGCATAGAGGATTCTGTGCGCACTTTGCTTCTGCTACAGTTATGCTTCTTAGAGAAAGCGGTATACCTGCAAGATACTGCGAAGGATATTCAATTCCTCTTACATTGGTACTTGATTCAGCTACAATTGCTGATGCTAATTTTGATGACTACTACGAAGGTGAAATCGGTGGTGCAGAAGTTAACTACGCTATCCAGGTTCCCGTTAACGATTCCTACGCTCATGCATGGGTTGAGATATACTTGGACGGTTACGGATTCGTACCTTTTGAAGCTACTATTCCTTCTTTTGAAGAAGAAACCAATACACCCGCACTCTTCAATGGATTCGGTGGTTTATTCTCAGTGCTTATGAATAATACTCCCAACCTTGAAAACACACTCGGCGGACAGAATAACAATACTACAGGCGGTGGCACAGCAAGCAAGATAATGAGTCTATTCAAGTTCAATACCAACCTTGCCGGCGCAATCTTTTTAAGAGTATTCTCAGCGCTCTTACTTGGTGTTGGACTATTCTTCTTAGTAAAGCTAATAATGCTTAGAATTAAGCTTGCGATATACAAAAAGAATAATGATGAATACAATCTCGTAATGTATGAATATACCAAGTTGGTTAAGATGCTTCGTCGCAAACACTTCATCAAAAAGGCTAATCCTCTGCCCACAGATGTTAAAGAAGCATACGATGCATACCTCTACTGGTATAATTCAAATCATAAAAAAGAAAAAATTGTCGATACAAATAAGCTTTTTGAGTATTATGAGCGTATAATGTACTCATAAAAAGTACATACAAACACACAAAGTATATTTAAAAAATTATTGTTCATAGTATGTACTACTTGAATAATAAGATTATATAATTAGAGAGTAAGGAGGGAGTACGATATGGCTAAGAAAAAAAGTTCAAAAAAGTCAGGCATCATAGCAATCATAATCATCATATTTTTGTTCATCTTCGCTGTAGGTTTTTCTGTTGCATATAGAATATCCAAACGTGTTCCCGCTAACCCTGCAGGAACAGTTGGTAACAGCGCAGGTAATCTCTATAATAAAGCTCTGTTTTGTGAGAGCGGCGATAAGATCTTTTTTGCAAATTCTTATGATTACGACTCACTCTACAGTATGAATAAGGACGGCACTAATCTTAAGAAATTAATCAGTGCCAAGGTTGAATATATCAATGTCGGTGGCGACTATATCTACTACTATATGGCTGACTCATCAACAGACTCCGATGATGCTAAGGGCCTTGGATTTCTTCGTAGAGTTATGGGTATATATCGATGCAAGAAAAACGGTAAGGGTGCTGTCACATTAAGTCGTGATCCTTCACTTACACTTGTATTAGTCGACAACTCTCTCTACTATCAGGACTATGACAGAAACGCAGGAGTTAGACTCAGCAAGATGAGTATAAACGGAACTGATATAAAAGTCGTATCAGACAAGATTATCTCTCCTGCCGGCGTATATGACGATACAATCTATTTTATGAATCCTGAGAATAATCATCACTTGATGATACTTGATACCAAGCAGGATACAATCGTCGAATATAAGAGCATAAACATGATGAATCCCATTCGTCTTGGTAACTATATCTACTTCCTAAATATTGATGGTGATTACAACCTCTGCAGATATTCAATCGATTCAGACAGTATCGAAGTTATCACCAAGGACAGAGTTGATTGTTATAACCTCAATACGGAATATATCTTCTATCAGAAAAATGATGCTAACAAACCCTGTCTTAAGAGAATCGCGATTGACGGTATGACAGAGGAAGTTGTTGCAGAAGGTAACTTCACCAACATCAATATGACCGGCAACTACGTATACTTCCAGCCTTTTGATCAGATGTTCATGACATACAGAACACCTGCATACGGAAGCATCAATGTAACTGAATTCGAAGAAGCTAAGACAGCTGCTTTCTCGGATTAAATAACTTGTTAGATTATTCAACTCTTGTTTTTATTACTCTTAATATAATTCTAAATTTGAATTCTAACATGTTTATCTGTTATGACTGTTGATAGTAAATTGGGGGACTTAGATATGGATAAAATTATAATAAAGGGATTAGAAATATTCGCACACCACGGTGTATATGATGAAGAAAAAACTAAAGGCCAGGCATTCGTTATCAATGCTGAGTTCGGCGTGGATACCGTCTGTGCTTCTTTAAGCGATGATATAGATGATACTCTCGACTATGCAAAAGCATGCGAGTACATCAATGATTATATGGTTAACAATCAGGTTAACTTAATCGAGACTCTAGCTAATGAGTTATCCAGAAAACTTCTCGTTAAGTTTCCAAGCATCAAGTCTGTTATGCTCGAGGTATGCAAGCCTCATGCACCTATTCCACTTAAATTCGAAAATGTATATGTTCATGTAGAAAGATGTCGTCATACGGCTTATATTTCTGTTGGTTCCAATATGGGTGATTCCGAAGATATCATCAAGAACGCAATCGATAATCTCGGTGCAGATGAATGCATAGACATTAAAAAAGTTTCGTCCATTATCAAGACGAAGCCTTATGGATATACCGATCAGGATGATTTCTTAAACGGTGCTTTCAAAATAGAGACTCTCTACTCTCCCGATGAGCTTCTCGCACGTCTTCATATCGAAGAATACAATGCAG
>JAEEQX010000040.1 GCA_016285575.1 Lachnospiraceae bacterium | reverse complement strand
TACTCTATTCGCAAAAAGAGATTGATTCAAAGTACGCATTAATAGAATACGTTCCTCTTATTCCCAGAGAGGATATGTCACTTGATGATCTTCAAAAGGTTACAGTTCGTTCTGCAATAGACAGACATTTTGATGGTATTGTATTCCCCGGATTCTTAGGCGGAGCCAACAAGGAATTCAAGGAAGCTGCATCGAAGGGTATCAAGCTTATGGCTTATAACTGTGACTGTGCAAAAGAAATACCTCGCGTTGCATGTCTCCGTCCGGATCCCAAGGAGCCCGGCGTACTTGCTGCCAAGGCAACCGATAAGAAACTCAACGGCTCGGGCAAGGTTATCATGCTCGTAGGTGATAAGTCTGTTGGAGTTAACGTAGAACGTAGTGAAGGATTCAAGTCAGGACTTGCTGGCAAGAATATATCAATCGGTGCCGAGATGACAGTTCCCGATACTGATGAAGGCGTATATAAGATGGCTCGTACAGCACTTACATCTTGCCCTGATGCTAAGGTTATATTCCTTACCAACGGATTCCCTCTTTCAGTATGCAAGGCTATCAAAGATGCGGGTAAAGTTGGAAGTGTATCACTTGTTTGTTTTGACCACAATCCTGAGATATTTGAAGAGATTAAAAGAGGCACTATCTGTGCTGCAATTGGACAGGATGCATTTGGACAAGGCCATGATCCCATCATCTGGCTTTACAACAATATTGTTGCAAAGGATAAACTTGATAACTTCATTCCTTGCCGTTTGTCCGTAGTAGATAAGTCCAATGTAGATACATTGATTGAGACATAAAAAGAAATTGAGATATAAAAAAGTGAGTAGCGTTAACGCGCTACTCACTATCATCTTCATCACTTGGCTTAAGGAGGTTCTCGTCTTGCGAGAATCTCTTTTTATATTGCGAAGGAGAACATCCTGCATATTTTTTAAAGCATCTGCAAAATGTTGTCAGGTTGTTGAATCCTGTTTGGAATGCAACATCTGTTACAGGCATATTTGTAATTAGTAACTTCTTTGCTACGAGTACTCTTTTGGTACACAGATAATCATAAAAGGTAGTATCTGTATATTGTTTAAAAAGTCTCGCAAAATGATATTTCGAGAAGCCTGCCGTATCAGCTACCGTCTCGAGGTTTAAATCTTCCGAATAGTCAGCTTCTATATATGAGAGCACGCGCACGAACTTATCATATGTATCCGAGTGACTTGCATTTTTGGTATCAATCTCAGAGTTACGATACATAAGACTTGTGATTTTTAAAAACTCTGTATATATCTCTATCTCATTTTTTTCTTCGCCGGAAAAGTACAAGCCGATTATCTTTCTAAGACTGTCGTAAATAATTGGATATAGATGAGAACCATTTCCTATGGTAGACAGTCTTGGAGTTGAGAAATAATCCAGTATTTCATTCTTTAATTTGAAGTAATCAAAGAAAGCAGTATCGAATAACAATATGAATCTCTCACCACCTTCGGGCAAAGCAATCTTATGCTCTGCATTGGGAGGAATAAACAATATATCTCCTTCGTGAAGTTTGAAGAGTTCATCCGATATTGTAACTGCATAGTTTTTTGAGGTACATACGATTATCTCAAGCGCCGGATGATGGTGAAGCGCAAACTCCTCTATGGTATCGTTATGCCAGATACGATATCGGTATCCGGGAAGATAATCAATTGTCTCGACATCTTCGTTGACTTTTCTGGTAGTGAAGTTACCAAAAGGTTGCGCAAAATTATCTTTTTTATTATTAGCCATATCTATTCCTTATTGCGATTTATCTTTTCTATATATTATACAGAAAGAATTAACTTAGAGCAATATGTGACATATTCAGCAATATTTGTAAAAGTTAAATATATGTGAATTGATTGAGATAAAAGTTATTACATTGTACAATTAGAGTGTTGCAGCGAGGATATTTTTTCTCGTAGTGACGGAAAACTATAATGTATACTCAAAAGATAGGAGTGCCGTAATGAACAGAGAAGAAGCAAGAAAAAAAGCAACAGAGCTTGTTGAGAAGATGACGGTTGAGGAACTTGCGTCCCAGCTTAAGTTTGATGCTCCGGCTATCGAGAGATTAGGTATCCCCGAATACAACTGGTGGAATGAGGGACTCCACGGGGTAGCACGTGCGGGTGTTGCAACAGTATTTCCACAGGCTATAGCTTTTGGTGCGACATTTGATGATGAACTCTTAAAAGAAGTCGGAGATGTAATCTCGACTGAGGCAAGAGCAAAATATAACTTCCAGTCCGAGGAAGAAGATAGAGATATATACAAGGGACTTACAATCTGGTCTCCCAATGTTAACCTCTTTAGAGATCCCAGATGGGGTAGAGGCCATGAGACATATGGTGAGGATCCTTATCTTATCAGTAGACTCGGTGTTAATTTCATCGAAGGCTTACAGGGTGATGGTGAGTATCTTAAGACTGCAGCATGCGCTAAGCACTTCGCAGTTCATTCCGGACCTGAAGCACTTCGTCATCACTTTGATGCTAAGGCAACACTTAAGGATATGTGGGAGACATACCTTCCTCAGTTCGAAGCTTGTGTTAAGGAAGCGAATGTTGAATCAGTAATGGGTGCATACAATCGTACCAACGGAGAAGTATGCTGCGCACATACATACTTAATGGAAGAAGTTCTTCGAGGCAAGTGGGCATTCGAAGGCCACTACGTATCGGACTGTTGGGCAGTCAGAGATTTCCATGAGAATCACAAGGTTACATCCCGTCCCGAAGAGAGTGTTAAACTTGCACTTGAAAAAGGTTGCGACGTTAACTGCGGATGTACATACCAAAAGATTATGAATGCCTACGGCGAAGGCATGATAGATATAGAAGTTCTTAAGCGCTCTGCGATAAGACTTTTCACAACCAGATATTTACTTGGTCTTTTTGATAAGACAGAGTATGACAATATATCATTTGACAAGATTGAGTGTAAGGAACATTTAGCACTTGCATCCAAGGCATCGTTAGAGAGTATGGTTCTTCTTAAGAACAATGGTCTTCTTCCTCTTAATAAGGATAAGATTAAGTCAATCGGTGTTATCGGACCCAATGCTAACAGCCGTGTTGCACTTATCGGTAACTATCACGGAACATCTTCAAGATACGTTACAGTACTCGAAGGTATCCAGGATTATGTTGGCGATGATGTCAGGGTTTATTATTCGGAAGGATCACATCTTTATCTTGATAAAGTTGAGCCCCTTGCAAAAGATGATGACAGACTTTCAGAAGCTAAGGCTGTATGCAAGAATTCCGATGTAGTAGTTCTCGTACTTGGTCTTGATGAGACACTTGAAGGTGAAGAAGGCGATACAGGTAATGCATACAGTTCAGGAGATAAGAACTCACTTCTTCTTCCTCCTACACAGTTAAGACTTCTTGAGACAGTTGCTGCTACTGGAACTCCTTTTGCAGTTCTTCTTATGGCAGGAAGTGCTATGGACTTAAGCGTTGCAGATGCTAAGGCAGATGCAATCCTTCAGACATGGTATCCCGGCGCCAGAGGTGGTAGGGATGTAGCTAAGATTCTCTTTGGTGAAGTATCACCTTCTGGAAAGTTACCTGTTACATTCTATCGCAATGAAGATCTCGACATTATGCCTGCATTCGAGGATTACTCAATGAAGGGCAGAACATACAGATATCTTGAAAAAGCGCCCCTATATCCTTTTGGATATGGCTTAACATATGGTAAGGCTAATATCGAGAGTGCAACCATTAAATCTGGCAATACATTTGCAGCAGCATCAGAGAATGGCATAGAACTTGAAGTTAGGGTTAAGAACGCATCAGATATAGCTATGTCAGAAGTTATCGAAGTATATGCTCATGTAAATGGTACTAAGGATGAAGTTCTCAATACCAAGCTTTGTGCGTTCAAGAGAATCTCTCTTAATGCCGGCGAAGAAAAGACATACACCATCAAGGTTGACAAGAATGCTATGACCACGGTTGATGATGAGGGTGTAAGAAGCGTAACCGGCAGCAGTGCAGATATCTATGTTGGCTTCGCACAGCCTGATGCGCGCAGTGAAGAACTCACCGGAACAAAAGTAATCAAAATATCTATAAATTAATTTAGAATATGAAAGAGAAGGGACAGATTCTGCTCCCTTCTCTAATTAAGTATATAAAGGATTGATTATGGATGAAGAGATGAATAAAGAAGACGAATTGAAAGAGGAAGACATCCTTGCGATTAAGGAAGCTCGTATAAGGAAGGATAACGAGGAAGAAGCGGAGGAAGAAAAAAAGGAACACCCGGATACTCCGTTTTGGAGATTCATGAAGAAACTTGATTTCTTTTGGGAATACTACAAGTGGTTCGTTATTATCCCAACTTTAATTATTGTGGCCGGGGGACTGACAGTTGCTTCCTGTGTAAAGGACTCACGCCCCAGATATCTCGAACTGGCGATTATGAACGAGGAATCTCGTGTTGAGATGATATCTGCCATCGAGAATGACTTTATCGCGGATACAAGCAGAACATATACAGCGAAGGATCTTAGGATTGAATATGCAATGCAATATCCGGATATGAAGACCTTTGAAGGAGCGATTGGCGATGTTACATTCGCTTCCATGCAAAAGTTCAACACCATGGTCCTTACAGGTAATGTGGATATAGCTATTACCAATACATGGGTTGCTGACGCGTATACTGAGCAGAGAACAACTACCGACTTAAGAGAGATGTTCGATGAGGAATATCTTAAAGAACACGAGGATGATATATATTACAGCAAGGACGAAGCAGGAGAAGTAATTCCTGTAGGCTTTTATATTAGATCCAAGATATTTACGGATTCGTATGATGAGAAATATCCGCCTGTAGTAATATCGTTTAACTCCGCTCCTCATCCTGAGGAAAAAGCAATATTTATGAAATGGCTTGCAGAATATAAAAAAGATGACGTCTAATCGACGTCATCTTTTTTGTCGCTCTCAGGATCCTCAAAATCGTCTCCAAGTATCTTGGCAAATATCCTTCTGTAGAATATGCAGAAGAACCATGACAGGAATCCAAATCCGAAGAATAAGAACAATGAAAAGGTGATTACTGTAGCCATTGCGCTTAATCCTGCAAGGAGGAATATCAATATATGAATAATGATAACCATTCCTATTATAGGAAAGTTGGTAATCGATAATAACGCTGAGTTCTTGATTATCTGCTTGGTGGGCGAGTTAAACATTGCCATCTGAGGGAATACGAGAATGGTAGCAAAAACTATAAGGAATAATGTTATCGATACAGGGTACTGAAGGAAGCGGAAGCTCTCATCTAAAATATTATGTGCAACGTATATATCTGCCGTAAGGAATGCACATATTAAAAGAAAAGGTACCCAGAATGTCGTAGCTTGCTTGAAGTTGGACTTAAATTCAGCAAAGTAGGTCTTTGTTATCTTAACATCTTCTCCGCGGAGCTTTTTGAACCATACAGCATAGAGTGCTGTGGTAGATGCTCCTATAGTAAAGATAGGAAGAGAACATATTATGAATAAAAAGTTAAGATACATCCAGTCGGTGAAAAGCGATAAGGCTCTCATAGGCAGACTGTCGGATGCGAATATATTTTTCATGGATAGACCTCCAATATTATAAATAAGTAAAATATGCAGTTAGGACAGAAATTGCTCTGTTTTTCACATAACGCTAGTGCAGAGTATATCACAAAATGACATGAAATAGATGATAATTGTGCGAATTTTATACTTTTGTCCCTCAAAAATATACAAAATGATACTAAATGGCAACTTTTGAACAATAATGAGCAATATTTGTAAAGCAGTAAGCATCTTTTACAATTATAATGAGTTTGTTGTTACAAAACATGGCATTTTTTATGGACACATAGTGTGTTCATGGATGCCGAAACTTATTCTTAAGGAGGATAAAGTAATGAAAAAGTTTATGGCTTGTGCATTAAGTACATGCATGGTAGCAGCTACATTAGTTGGCTGTGACAATGGTAACGCTGGCGTAGATCCCGTAAATCCCGATCAGCCCGCAGTAGACAACCCTGATCAGCCTGCTGATGTTCCCGCAGATGCTCCCGAAGGTACATTCGGTGATTGGGCTATCACAGACTCACCCGTTGGTTTCTTCTGGGGTGGTACATGGGTTATCGCTAACAAGAACGTAGCTAAGGATGCTGACAAGAAGGCAGCTGTTGCTTCTATCATGGAGTGGATCACACTTGATACATCTGAGACAGGTCTTCAGTATCTTTGGGCTAACGGAACATTTGACGTAGCAGAGTCTGACCTTCCTTCAGATCAGATTATCACACCTGCTAACGGTGGTGACAAGGGAACAATCCTTCTCTACACATTCACAACAGAAGTTCCTAGAATGATGTTAAAGTACGCTCAGGACAACCCTGACTTCGGTTACAAGATTCAGTACAAGGTAACACCTACTGATGGTGACCAGTACGTAACAGACTTAAATGGTGCTCTTCCTACAGATTCAGCACCTGATATGTATACAGCAGAGTCTGCATTCGTATACAACTATACACAGGGCGACATGTATAAGTACGCTGCTTCTTATGAAGAACTCGGCATCGACCTCAAGAAGGTTGACGAAGCAAAGATCGCTCAGTACTCTGTAGAAATCGGTACTAACCCTGAAGGCAAGTTAGTAGGTCTTGGATACCAGGCTACAGGTGGTGCTCTTATTTACAGACGTTCAATCGCTAAGGACGTATGGGGAACAGATGATCCTGCTACTATCAAGGAAAAAGTTGGTGGTGGTTCAGGTAACTGGGATCAGTTCTATGTAGCTTGTGATGAACTCAAGGCTAAGGGATATGCAGCAGTTTCAGGTGCTGGTGACCTTTGGAACGTAGTTGAGAAGTCTTCAGATTCTTCATGGCTTACAAAGGATGGCAAGCTTCACATCGATCCTAAGAGAGAAGCTTACCTTGACATGGTTAAGAAGATGTATGAGAACGAGTGGATGAACGATACACAGGCATGGCAGGATCCTTGGTTCGCAGATATGAAGGGTCAGGGACCTAAGCAGGTATTCTGCTTCTTCGGACCCGCTTGGTTAGTTAACTACTCAATGCAGGATAACTGCGGTAACAAGCCTGAAGATGCAGCAGCAGCTGGTGACTGCGTAGCTTCAGCAGTTGTTATGGATAAGTCAAAGGCTGAGCCCGCATTCTTAGGCGGACAGAACATGTTCGAGTACTTCGTACCTGCTAACGCTTATGCAAATGGTAAGGTTCTTTCTAAGTACGACGGAACAATCAACAACAAGTTCAACGATCAGGTTTCTGAATACAAGCTTGGCAACAAGACTAAGGAAGAAGCTATCCAGGCATTCAAGGATGCTGTTAACGACGAACTTGGTGTAGAGGCTGAATAATCAATAGATTAAGCAGTATCGCTAAGACAATTTAAAATTGGAAGCAGGGCGGACGTTCGTCCGACCTGCTTCTTTTACAGACTATAAGGACAGACTTATATTTCACACTTAATTACAGAGACAGAATTGGTGTTTTAAGGGGTGTGCAGCATATTATAATTATTCTAGGAGGTTGGGCGTATGAAAAAGAAAACATACGATTACGCGAGATACGGATATATCTTTAGTATCCCTTTCGCAATTGCTTGGTTATTCTTTCAGTTTTACCCTATCATTTACACATTCATAATCGGTTTTACGGACCTTAAGGGTGCCGGAAATACTGAATTACATTTCCTTTCCAATCCTTTTGGAAACTTCATTTGGGTATTCAAGAATGCAACTTTCAGAGGTGCTTTCGTTAATACTCTAGTAATTTGGTCTTTGAACTTTATCCCTCAGATTTTACTTGCTCTTCTTATTACCGCTTGGTTTACAGATAGAAGAAGTACAATTAAGGCTCAGGGTGTATATAAAGTTTTATTCTACTTACCTAATATTATTACACAGGCTACAGTAGCTATGCTTTTCGCTTGCTTATTCCAGTATCCTCGTGGTGTTGTTAACGATTTACTCGTTAAGATGGGAATCTTTAGCAAGTCCATTGAAATGTTGAGATATAAGAACGTAGCTCGTGGTATCGTAATCTTCATCCAGACATGGATGTGGTATGGATATACTTCCATCATCTTGATATCCGGTGTATTAGGTATTTCTCCCGAACTTTTTGAAGCAGCAGAAGTTGACGGTGCCAATGCTTGGCAGACATTCTTCAAGATTACTCTTCCTTCAATCAAGACAATCTTGTTGTTCACATTGGTTACATCACTTATCGGTGGTTTGAATATGTTCGATATTCCTAAGATCTTCCAGAACGGTATGCCCGATAATGCTACAATGACAACATCATTGTTCATTTACAACCAGGCGTTTGCAGGTTCCTACCAATACGCTAAGGCATCTGCGACCAGTATGGTTATGTTCGTGGTTATCGTTTCACTTTCCGCAATCCTATTCTATCTCTTGAGAGACAAGGATGAAATCGAGCTGAGAAGACAGATTCGACTTCAGGAAAAAGAATACAAAAAGAGAAATAAGGGATTATAGGAAAGGAGGAAGAGACAATGGCTAATAACAGTAATTTACAACTTACAGTTGAAGGAAAAGACAGACCTACTGTAGGAAGAATTATCCAGAAGATAATCATCTACGTTGTATGTACTTTCCTCGGAATCTTGAGCATCCTTCCTTTCTGGATCATGTTTGTTAATGCGACCAGATCGACGCCTGAAATTAACAGTTCGTTCATCGCAATGATTCCTTCAACACATTTATTTGACAATATTAAGATTCTTAATGCTAAGAACTTCAAACCTCTCATTGGTTTCTTCAACTCTTTGTTGATTGCTTCTTGTGCAACTGGTCTTGCAGTATACTTCTCATCACTTACTGCATATGCTCAGGTTGTATATGAGTGGAAGTTCAAGAACGTATTCTTCAGTTTCATCATGGCAGTCATGATGTTACCTGCACAGGTTACCATGGTTGGTTTCCTTCAGATGTGCTACAACTTACATTTAACAGATAAGTTACTTATGCTTATCTTACCTGCGATAGCTTCGCCTTCGATGGTATTCTTCATGAGGCAGTACTTGCAACCGTCGCTACCGATTGAAATCGTTCACTCGGCTCGTATCGATGGTGCTAGGGAGTTCTACATCTTCAACAAGATTGTACTTCCTATCATGAAGCCCGCTATTGCTACACAGGCTATCTTCTCATTCGTTGGTAGCTGGAACAACTTGTTCACACCTATGGTACTTTTATCAAGCCCTAAGAAGTACACTATGCCTATGATGGTTAGTTTGCTTAGAGGTGATATCTTCAAGACAGAGTACGGCTCAATTTACGCCGGCCTTACTCTTACAATCTTACCTCTTATTATCGTATACTTGGTATTATCCAGATATATCGTTGCCGGTGTTGCACTCGGTTCCGTTAAGGGATAATATTCAATATAATATGCTAACACACAAGGAGGTCGTCATCAGACGACCTCTTTTTGTATGCGCACTCCCGCACAAGGAAATTTGCTGCTACGCAGCATGCGGGAGGCGCGGCGAGTAGGGCAAGATAAATCTTCCCTACTCGATTGTTTAAATATCATATAGGAAAAAAGTTTCCGTTGGTGAATAAAAGTAAGTGAAATGAAACAAGAGTTATATTAAAGAATGAAATGAATATAAGAGTAGGGTGAATTTGATAATGTATACTCGATTGCTTAGAATAGTTTTTTCTTGCGAGCGACGATTAGATAGCAGATTACGTGCACGCTAAAAGTAAGTATCCACGAGATGGGATACGAATAATATATTGTTTGAATATTATGAAAGCTGTCAATTTGGAACACTGTGGCAAGCCATATAAGACGGAATACGCAAGCTCCGATTAGTGAGACTATTGCAGGCATGGTTGAGTAACCAAGACCGCGAAGTGAACCAACCATGACATCCATAATTCCACAGAGAAAATATATAGTACATATAATACCGACACGGATTGATCCGGCAGCGATTATATCAGGATTCTTAGAGTATATTCCAAGCAACTCGTGAGAGAAGTAATTACACAGAGTTCCTAATAACAATCCGGTTGAAGATACAAGTAAGAGAGCAATCACAGTAATGCGATTGACTCTTTTTCTTCTTCCTGCACCCATATTTTGGGATACAAAAGATATAGCTGCTTGGTGGAATGAATTCATGGCTACATACACAAATCCCTCTATATTGATAGCAGAAGAGTTACCTGCAATAACAGTATCTCCAAATAGATTAACAGAGGATTGGATAAAAACATTGGAGAGTGAGAACAGTGTACTCTGGAAACCTGCAGGAAGACCGATTCTTAGGATCTTCAATAAGACCGATTTATTAAGTTCTAACTTTCTTATATCAAAGTGTATTTCACTCTTATCAAGACAGAGAGTGAGCACAATGAGGAATGCAGATATAGCTTGTGATACGATAGTTGCGATAGCAACGCCTGCAACGCCCATATGGAATTCTATTACAAAAAGAAGGTTAAGACCAACATTTACAAAACCTGAAAGAAGCATATATATAAGAGGCCTTCTGGTATCTCCGACTGAGCGGAGAATAGCGCTTCCGAAGTTATATATCATTACAGCAGGCATTCCTAAGAAGTAAATTTGTAGATAAAGGGAAGCGAGTTTGAGTATTTCTCCTTGTAATTGCATCCAACGAAGTATGGTGGGAGTTAACAATACACCAACAACCATAACAAAAAGACCAAGTATAGCACTTAGTGTTACAGAAGTCTGTATTGTTGTGCGAAGCGATTCAAAATCCTTTGATCCGTAATATCTGGCAACCAATACGTTGACACCGACTGACAATCCAATAAAGAGATTGGTTAGAAGGTTGATCAGCGAACCTGTAGCTCCTACCGCTGCCAGAGAATTATCTCCTGCATAATTGCCGACCACTATGATATCAGCAGCATTAAAGAGTAACTGCAGCATACTTGATAGCATGAGCGGCACTGCAAATAGCAACATCTTTACGAATATAGAACCGCTACACATATCCATTTCGTTTTTGCTTTTCATAATAAATACCTATGTAGCGAGAATTATACTATAGTAAGTATATAATAAGATTATAAATCAATAAATGGCGGTATGTACTTACTATATTGTAGTTCCAATTATCATACTGTGTATGTGATCACTTTTAAGACAATTACGTGACAAGAAAGTGGGTTACATAACACAAAATTTGAATAATTAGAGTTAATATTAACAAAAGAGAAGTATGTTTTCAATAAAAAATTATGAAAAAAGTTCACAAATAAGAGTAGAAAAATACGAAAATATATACTAAAATTAACTTGGTTGTGTACATATAGAGTATTTTTATATAGAAATATGTTGTGTATTAGAAGAAGAGATATAATTATATACAGTACTCCGGTTCTTATTATAGCATTACTTGGAGCTATCATTTTCGGAAGACTTTCCACTATTAAGGAGAATGCAAGAGAGTATTCAGAGATTAAGGAAATCGTTTCTCAAGCTGCTCTTGAAGAGAATGGTGGAACACAAGTATTCGATAATGCAGAAGTTGCTCAGCAGGTAGCAGATGCTCAGGCCACACTGGAGACCATCAATGAAAAGAGAGAGATAGCGAGAAACCTTTCGTCTAACTCATCATATACAGTAACCGCTGACCATCTCTGCGATTGGGCTAAGAGAGCTTATGATGAAGAGTGGGAATATGTAGCAGGTGGTTGTGAAGAAGGAAGCGTAGATTGCTCAGGACTTATCAAGTCATGCGTAGGTGTATGTGCCAGAGGAAGCGAAGAACTCTTCACTGAGTCAGCTAACACAGGTGATATTTCAAGCATTCCTGAGATTCCCGGACTTGGCGTATACTATCAGGGCCATGTAGGTATTTACGTAGGTGATGGCAAGGTTATAGATGCTAGAACAGAGAATGCAGGCATTGGTTATGACAGCATTGATTATGAAGGCTGGACCAACTGGTTTGAGATTCAGGGCGTTGATTATTCACGCTACACTACATTCGCAGATTAATAAGAAATATAACAAATAATATGATTTAAACGGGCTCGATACTAAAATGTATTGAGCTCTTATAAATTTATAGGGATATTTAAAAACTGGAAAAAGAGTTTCTTGATAAGAATAAAAACGCTTAATACGTATAAGGTATTAAGCGTTTTATTTAATGTATAATGATTTATAAAGAAAAATTTTTAATCAAGAAAGTAGTTTATTAGAAATCCTTGGATATCTCGAAGTCCATCTCTTTGTAACTCCATACTGCGCGTCCTATCTGATGTCTGTCCATGACAGCATGGAAGAGTTTAAACCACTTGGCAGCATCTTCCTTGTCCGCAAGCTCAATTACGCCGTATTCTCCGCAATAGAGAGGGACATTACGCTCTTCAGCGACTTTAATCGCATCTGCGAGTAAATATTCGAAGTAATCCTCGTCAGGAGTTTTACTTTGGTCGAACGGCGTAAATGAAGCATATGCCTGATTTAAGTATTTTGCGCTGAGTCTTTCGTATTCGGCATACGTCATGTCAAAATGTGTTCTGAATGAAGTATCCATGGTTGCTATCCAATAAGCTCCCTGATGCGTGAAGATGAGAGGCTCATAGCAATGAAATGTATATATGATCTTATCATCGTAGGGCATTGCCAGATCGCGTACAGCTTCGAGGGAATTGTTGTAATAACCTCCGACAATTATTCTCATATCCGGCGAGACGCTTCGGATTCTTTTTATACATTCATAGGATACCCTATTCCAGGTATCGCAGTATTCCTTGGCTGTAACTTCATTAAGTAATTCGAAAGTAAGAATATCGGTTTCTTTGCCGTATCTTTTGGCAAACTCATCCCAGATTGCATAAAATATATTCTGGTATTCTTCACTGTCAAAGAACCCTTTTTCTCCATGGAAAGGATCGAATGAATAACCGGGAGTACGATGCAAATCAAGTATCATATTAAGGTGATACTTTTTGCACATCTCAATTGCAAAGTCGATGTATGCAAAACCGGATTCGTTGAGAATAAATGCATCATGCTCTGCGAGGATTAATTCAAAATCGACAGGGATTCTGACGTGATCAAACTTACGTCTTGCGATTTCCGCAAAGTCTTCTTCTTTTATAAAAGTATCATAGCGTTCCTTTGTATGGTCACATTGTGACAACCATCCGCCAAGGTTAACGCCTCTGTTATATCCTTCAAATTTTCTCATATAACTCCTCATTAAAATACATCACTTAAATGCATCACCAAAATACATTTAGAAAAAACGACCCCGATTCAGATACTGTACGAATGTACAACATGTATATTATAACATTTTTTTATTAATAACATAATTATATCTGAATCGGGGAAGGAGGCAACATTTATACTGTCAGAACTTATTCTTCTGTCTTGGGTGTGAGTTCATCGATTTCTTCCACTCTTACATTTTTAAAATGTAGAGTAGCCGTCGATCTCTTGGCTCCCATGTTGAATTCGAGACGTCCGTTGTTGTCGTCTTTTTCTTTCATAGTAAACTCATATGTAAATGTCTGAGGCTCGGTAGTTGCCACGAATCTGGTATCAGGGAAATATCTGATCCAGCCTGCGGTAGGAGCTGAGATACATACAATGAGAGGTCTTTCTTCTTCAGCCCAGCAATCGAATGTGATGCGGTAGTTATGGCCTTTTCTCATAGGAAGAAGGGGCTGTACAAGCTGAACTGAATATTCCACTGTTCCGCAGTTCTCAGAATATACAGTCATGGTATTGTCTTTGATTTCTGCGCTACCTTCGCCGCCTTCGAAGAGAAGGAATGTCCAATCTTCATCATCATCGAGAGGCTCTTCTACGCTGAAATCACCATTGTGAATGAAGTTACCTGTTTCATCAGCTTCTCTGAATACTTTTTCAGGCTTTTTAACATTAGTATCGTATGCATCTTTCTGATATACACGAACATAATCAATAAGGAATTCAGCATTGTCAAAGTTAGTTGTCTCGTCGGGATTTCCGGGCCATGTACCACCTACTGCGAGGTTTAACTGTACGAAGAATGTCTGGTTAAAAGGTGCAGGATAAGGCTTCTCATCTTCGCCTGAAACTGCTGTGAACCAGTCATTAACTGTAAGATAGAGTTCGCCGTCGATGTACCATCTCATTTCGCCGGGTTCCCATTCAACCGAATACTCGTGGAAGTCATCAGCGAAAGAACCGGAATCGAGTGTTACGATACCCTGCTGCTCAGCATGAGGCTCACCATAGTGAACTGTACCATAAGCAGTTGTTACATCACTACCAAGTACTTCCATGATATCGATTTCTCCACACTTGGGCCACTGTCCATAGTAGCCTTCGTCTGTGGGCATCATCCAGATAGCGGGCCAGAGTCCCTGACCTTCGGGAACTTTTGCTCTGGCAACAACTTTTCCGTACATAAAGTCTTCTTTGTTCTGAGTTTTTACTTTTCCTGATGTGTAGTAATCCTTACCATCTTTTTCTGTCTTAATAGCTTTTAATACAAGATTACCGTCTTTAACGAATACATTGTCGGTCGAAGTTGTATATTCCTGGAGTTCGTTGTTGGTCCATCCGGGTTCGTGAGGATCGTAACTCCATATATTTTCGTTCATTACATCCCCGTCGAATTCGTCATGCCATAACAGGTTGTATCCTTCGATGTCGGGTGCGGGCGTACCTTCTTCGATTTCTGCGTTGGGATCTGGTCCGTCGATTGAGGGGCGTGAATCACATGCTGCAAAAGCGAATGTTGACGCAGTCATTGATAATACGGTTAATAATGAAATAACTTTTTTAAATCTGTTCATAGTGCTTACTCCTAAAAATACATTGGTTTTTGCTACTGTAACTCTACAATATAATAATAAAAAAAGAATATATA
This sequence comes from Lachnospiraceae bacterium, assembly GCA_016285575.1. Classification (GTDB taxonomy): domain Bacteria; phylum Bacillota; class Clostridia; order Lachnospirales; family Lachnospiraceae; genus UBA3766. Next base: position 2,609 of record JAEEQX010000040.1, on the reverse strand, counting down.
TAAAAATACTGACTTTTTTGATAAAATTCTGATATATTTATATTAAAACAAGAATTGATATAAATGTAATTTTTTAGGTATGGAATAAGGATATATCAATCAAAGGGTAGGGTGATAAATTATGGATAACATAAACAGGGAATTGGGATATAAAGAATATGTCATGCGTGAAGATTATATTTTTCACGCACCTTACAATCCTGAAGTAGAATTTTATGAAGCGGTAAGAGACGGTAACAAAGCGGCTGCGGAGAAGTCGCTTAAGGTGGACTTTTGCAATAAACCGGGCCTTGGTGTGCTCTCTTCTAATTCGTTGCAGAGTTTCAAATATCACTTTGCTATTACTGCGGCGATGCTTTCTAGATATTGCATTGACGGTGGGATGGAACATGAGCAGGCATATCATATAAGTGATCTTTATATAAATATGGTTGATAAGTGTGGATCAAAACGAGAGATCTCTGAACTGCATAAGAAGATGGTTAGAGAATATGTAAAAAGAATGAGCGATCTAAAAACTGCGAAGGTTTATTCCAAGCATGTGGTCATGTGCATACGATATATATACGATCATTTGCATGAGAGAGTTACGGTTGCAGATGCTGCAGATAGTCTTAATTTAAGCGAAGGATATCTATCAAGACTATTTAAAAAAGAAACGGGTATGACATTCGGAGAATACGTAATGCGCAAAAAAACCGAAACAGCCCGTAACATGATAGACTATTCCGGTTATTCTTTATCTCAGATTTCCAATATTCTTGCATTCGGAAGTCAGAGTTATTTTGTAAAAGTTTTTAAAAAGTATGAAGGCATAACTCCGGGCAAATATCAGTCAACCCATTTGCCTTCAGCAATCATCTGATCAATCCATAACTTGAGAGACTCGATTGATACTGTCATCTTATCAAGTTCGGACTTGATAGTAAGGAAATCCTTCATCTCATCGTCGCTTATCTCGCCGTCAACTGTTATCTCGACAAGTCTGTCTTTCTGCTTGGAGAGGATGTTGATAGTTGAGAGCATCTCAAGAGTAATCTGTGCGAGAGCTTTTTCTTTTAACTCGGGTACAGTCTTTTGCCCAATGGGACATTCGTTGGAGCAATAGTAGTTGCAGAGGCTGGGCTTTTTATATGCGTTAGCCATTGCAAGAATCTCATCGGGATGAGGCTCACATTTTTCACTCTCAATTTTTTCTATTCTGGAATCGCTCATGAATACGAGCGCATCACTGGCTTGAAGTCTGGTCATTCCGGCTTCTTCTCTGGCAAGCTGGTAGACATTCTTATTTTCTTTGATAGATTTTTTTCCCATTGTAAACCCCTTTCGGATTTGTGATTCATAGTACATCTTTATATATTATATAAGAGAAAGAGCGCTTTGAAAAGGCGAAAAAACGTTTATATACAGTTTATCTGCTAATCGTGATATAATTACTTTGTTGTGGGTTTGCGACGTTTGCGGGGTGTATTATATGGGACTTTTTAAAAGCAGTTATGAAAAGGATATGGATGCAGTCATTAAGAGACTGCAGATGAATCTAAGCAACAACTACAAGGATGCGGCTCAAGACAATCTCAAAGAATTCGAGAGCCTGTTTGATAAGCTTGTCAGTGAGGGCAAGTTAAAAGAAAAGACCAAGGCTCAGTATGAGAAGATTCTTGATGAGTATAGAGAAAAACTAAAAGGGTACGCGCATAAAGATCAGAAGCCGTACTGGACGTGAGGACAAAAATGACTAGAGTAGCAGTAATATCGATTATCGTAGAGGATAGTTCCTATATTGAGGAACTCAATAAACTCTTATTTTCATATAGAGAATACATCATTGGAAGAATGGGGATTCCTTATAAAAAGGGCAAAGTCAACATCATCTGTGTTGCTATCGATGCCTCGGAAGATGTGATTAATGCGCTGACTGGAAAGATAGGAAGACTTAAGGGAATTAGTGCCAAGACTAATTATTCCAACGTGTTCGTGGAAGGTGATTCTACAGAGTAGTTGAGAATATGAGTATTAAGATTAATAGATACTATATATAATTGGTTAGAAAGAGGAAAGATGGAATGAAAAAATTTACTAGCGTAGCTTCGATTATACTAGTGGCTGCAATGGCACTTGCATATGTTGTGACTGCCGCAGTATACATCGTATGTGCATTTACAGCACCTTCGATTGATACTTACATGGAAGCATCAGAAAAGAAGGGTAAGTTTGTTAGTACGGATGTGTACTATTGCGATGGACCGATTTACTACATGACACATACTGTTAACGGAATTCCTGTTGCTAAGCAGTATTATTACGTAGTATACGATTATCAGGATAGAGCAATTCTTTTATGCGCTAACAAGAATTTTTATAAAAAATTTAATGACGAAGGATTCGCTCAAAATGGCGTTCATATTAGAGGTAAGGCAAAAAAGATTGACTCTGATATGAGAGAAGATATGACGGATATTAAGAATGAGGTTGCAGAGTATTATGATGTAACTGCTTTTGGTGGCACAGATATATTGTATATCGATAATTCGGGTGTATTCGAATCATTTCTTAGAATTATATCGATGGGTATGGTAGCAATTCCCATTGTTGTTATGATTCTTACC
>JAEEQX010000122.1 GCA_016285575.1 Lachnospiraceae bacterium | reverse complement strand
GCATGAACTCGGAGGGTTATATGACGTAGCTCATGGTGCCGGACTTGCAGCCATCTGGGGCAGCTGGGCAAGATACGTATATAAAGATTGCCTTCACAGATTCAAGAAGTTCGCAATCAATGTAATGGATGTAAAAGAAGAAGGCAGCGACGAGGAGGTTGCACTTCGCGGTATCGAAGCAATGGAAGACTTTTACAGGGCGATTAAGATGCCGACAAATCTTCGTGAACTTGGTGTAGAACCTACAGAAGAAGAACTCAAAACCATGGCTAAGAAATGTGCTATAGGTGTTGGTGGAGCAAAGGGCTCAGCTAAGCTTCTTAAAGAAGAAGATATGCTTGCAATCTATCGTGCAAGTATGTAAGGAAAACGATGAAACTACTACGTGAACTTTCAACAACAAGAAAAATAATGCTTTTCTTCCTGTTTGCTGTGTTAGTAGGAAGTGTACTATTATCACTTCCCATAAGCCATGCTAAGGGAGTAAGCGTCTCATATATTGATGCGCTTTTTACTGCTACAACCGCAGTATGCGTTACAGGACTTGTTACATTACCGACATATTCAACCTGGAGTGTATTCGGTCAGATAGTATTGTTGATTCTGATTCAGATTGGTGGTCTAGGTATCGTGACCGTAATGAGCGGATTCATGATTGGATTTCATAAAAGAATCGGAATCGGCGGCAGAATGCTAATCCAGGACGCATTCAATCTTAATACACTTTCTGGAATAATAGGTTTTACCAAAAAAGTTTTGATAGGAACTTTTATTGTTGAAGGTGTTGGCGCTTTGATGTACATGACGGTATTTATACCTCAGTTTGGACTCAAGGGAATCTGGATATCGATATTCAATTCAATCTCGGCGTTTTGCAATGCGGGAATAGATATTATATCCGATAACAGCTTGTGCGATTACGTACTTAATCCGATGATTAACTTAACGTCATCGCTTTTGATTATCTTAAGTGGTATCGGATACATCGTATGGTGGGATTTTATTGGTGTTATTAAGGAATTCCCTACCAAGAAGTTTAAGTGCTTTAGAGATTTGACTTTTCACTCTAAGATAGCAATTACTGTTTCGCTGATACTTATTTTTGCCGGAGGATTCTTGTTTTTCATTTTTGAGTTCAATAATCCTGATACGATTGGCAATTATAATGTTTTTCAAAAGATGATGGTTGCGATATTCCAGTCCATCACAACAAGAACGGCAGGATTTGCAAGTGTGCCTCAAGAGAACCTTACTAACGCATCATCTTTTGTATCATTGATACTTATGTTTATTGGTGGTTCACCCACGGGTACAGCGGGCGGTATTAAGACAGTTACCGCAGCGGTGCTCGTAGCGAGTGCAATAGCAACAATCAAGAATAAGGATGAGACCTCGATGTTTCATAGATCGATTCCCAAAGCATCGGTCAATAAGTCGGTTGCAGTTATTGCTGTGTCATTCGCGATTATGTCGATATCCACAATCCTGCTTTGCTTCATTACCAATGCGGATATTATGGATATCCTTTACGAGACAGTAAGTGCAACAGCAACAGTAGGATTAACAAGGAACTTTACTTCCACACTTAATATCTGGGGTAAGCTTGTAATCATATTCACAATGTATCTTGGAAGAGTTGGCCCGATATCATTGTTTATTGCGCTCAACTCACAAAAGCATGCGCCTAATGCGGTTAAAAATCCGACTGAGCAAATCAGTGTGGGATAGAGTGTGGGTTAAGTATATTTGTGATATGTAGGAATAACAAAAAGACGTTTAATTAGGATTAATAATTTACAATTGTATGTATTTTTCCAAAGAATTAAATTCTTGGGAAACAGAGGAAGAAAAGAATGAAGAAAAAGAAAACATATGCGGTATTTGGATTAGGACGTTACGGCAGAGCAGTTTCAAAAGAATTGATTAAGAACGGTGTAGAAGTACTTGCTGTAGATAAGGATGAAAACAAGGTCAATGCAGCAATCGCGGATATACCTTATTGCAAGTGCGCCAATGTAACTGACGCAGAAGTCTTAAAGCAACTTGGTATTCACAATATTGATGTCGTTATCATAGCAATGGCCAGCAATCTTGAAGCCAGTGTAATGGCTACAATGCTTTGCAAGGAACTTGGCGTAGATATGGTTATAGCCAAGTGCGCAAGCGAGATGAACTGCAAAATTCTCACCAAGGTTGGTGCCGACAAAGTAGTATATCCCGAAAAAGAATCCGGCATCAGACTTGCCAAGAATTTACTTAGCTCGGGCTTCGTAGACATGATAGAGTTATCCAAGGATGCATCGATGGTCGAGATTGATGTTCGTCCCGAATGGGTGGGTAAGAACCTGATCGAACTTAATCTCAGAGCCAAGTACTCAATCAATGTCGTAGCCATCATCAAAAACAAGAAGATTAACACATATGTAGATCCGTCACTTCCTCTGGATAAAGACATGACGCTTGTAATCATCGCCAACATTAACAAGCTTAACAAACTCAAGGCAAATGAGACTAATAAGTTAAGTTAAAAAAATTATAAATTGTTTTAAAAAAGTTCTTGACAAACAAGAAGAATTATTGCTATTATAAACGGTTTTCAAAAAACGGTCAGCATTAAGTTAGTTGAGGTGTTTATGAAAAAGAAAAGTGTATTCAGAAAAATATCGATTACATTAGTTTTTTCTTTATTAATCCAGTTATTTGCTTTTGGGGCATTTCCACTAAAGGTTTATGCTGCGGATGATGACAGCTGGCGTAATATATATTATCCAGGATACGGTAGTGATACTAATGATACATGGAGTACTGTAAAATACCGTGTATATATTAGCTCTGAACAATCAAGCAATCCGACAGTTTCTGTGAATAAAACATTTCATAATCCTTTAATGATAGATGGGTTAAATATTAATATTTCCGGCGAAGACACTGTATTCAAGGTTGACAGTGATTTATACATGAAAAATGGAGCAAAATTGACCGGAAATGGTAAAGTTGAAGTGACTGGTAATGTTTATCTGGAAAATGGTTGCAGTATCACTGCATCAAATAACATTCCTGAAAACAAGATGCATTATTATACTTTATCGGAATTATATACGATTGAAGGAAATAGGGATTTCTCCGGTGATTATTTTGGAAGTGTACGTATTATTCCGGTTGAAGGATATAAAATATCAGAATCTTCAAATCATCGTGAAGCAACAGATGAAATAGTGGTTAATTCAACTCAAACGGGTAAAACAGTTTATTTTGCTCCGGATGGAGGTTTATGTTTTAAGTCATATACTTTGCCAAACATAGTAATTAGCCCGTTTTCTGAACATGTTGATGGAAATGGATATGTTATAAGTGGAACAAAATCTGAAAAAGGTGATTTCTATATATCA
>JAEEQX010000121.1 GCA_016285575.1 Lachnospiraceae bacterium | reverse complement strand
TAGAGGAGACAACGACGGAAACTTCGTATACATATTGGAAAACAAGGCCACGCCTTTTGGTTCAAGATACATTGCCAAGAGAGTGGATGTTGAAGTGCTTGCCAAGGATGATAAGGTAGCGGCAATCAACGCAGACCTTAACGGATGGGAATATGTTATAACCAACTCATCCAAAGATTTAGAGAATAAGGATCAGGTAAAACTCGCGGAGTAATCCTTTGATGCAAAAGATAAAAAAGTTTTTGGAAAAAATAAAATATTACAGGGCGATTATTATACTGATTATTCTCGTGTTTTTGACTGTAGCGCTCATTATGGGAGCGATACTCAGAGCGGGCAGGAATAAGTATATCGATCAAACTGTTGCCAAAAGATGGGCTAAGGATGGAAGCTTTGCTCATGTATCTGTATTCATCAAAGATACGGCTTTTTTTATCAAGGAAAATGTTGATGAATTCGAATACAATCTCGATAACAAGCTTGACTATAACTCGATAGAAAAAAACGAGAACGGCGACAAGAGATACATAATCAGCTATATAACCAAGAGCAATATCTATCTTGAGAGTGAGAGAAAAAGTCTGAGCGTCAATTGCATGGCTGTGGGCGGAGACTTTTTCACATTCCATCCCGTAAAAATGGTCGAGGGTAATTACTTTTCAAGCTCGGACCTTATGCATGATGGAGTCATACTTGATAAAGCAACAGCATGGCAGTTATTCGGTTCAAGCAATGTCGTGGGACAGCAGTTGCTCTATGGAGACAGAGTACTTTTCGTTGCCGGAGTATACGAGGGTTCGGATGACAAGATATATAACTTCGCGAACGGGCAAGATCCGATGATATTCGTACCTTTTGAATTGCTTGATAGCGAAGAGGCACCTCTTAACATTACATGTTTGGAAGTATGCATGCCAAATCCTATCAAGAATTTTGCAACCGGAATAGTGGATGAGATTATCACTCTTGATGAATCATCATATGAGAGAATCGAGAACTCAACGAGGTTTTCCGTAGAGAATCTCTGGAGCATATATAAGTCCAGAAGATACCGTTCGATGCAAAATCGAGACATTATATATCCGTATTGGGAAAAGATGGCCAGATATGAGGAAGATTTGCTAGCTCCCAAGGCGGTTACCATGTGCGTTGGATACATAGTTTCAGGGGTACTTTTTATAAGCCTTGTTCTCTATGAGATAGCCAAACATACCAAATTAAAGAGCACGAATGAAGATTTATCATAAAATATGATGAAATCAGCCTGTGAGAGCGCCTGAAGGTGCATTACAGGTTGATTTTTTTATGCATAAGGAATATTATTAAATTTGATTGTAAACGAGGAGGTTTGAGATGAAACCCATTAAAGAAGGAAAAGTAAGAGAGATCTATGATAACGGCGATACACTCATTATGGTTGCAACAGACCGTATCAGTTGTTTTGACGTTATTTTGAACAATGTAGTTACCAAAAAAGGAACAGTTCTTACACAGATGAGTAAGTTCTGGTTTGATATGACCAAGGACATCGTTCCCAATCATATGATTTCCGTTGACGTTAAGGATATGCCTGAGTTCTTTAGACAGCCTCAGTACGACGGCAACAGTATGTTATGCAAGAAGCTTACAATGCTCCCCATTGAGTGTATTGTAAGAGGATATATTACAGGAAGTGGTTGGGCCAGCTACAAGGAAAATGGTACTGTATGCGGCATCAAACTTCCCGAAGGATTAAAAGAATCCGATAAATTACCTGAGCCTATCTACACACCTTCTACAAAAGCAGAGATAGGTGATCATGATGAAAACATCAGCTTTGAACAAAGTGTTGATTATCTTGAAAAGAGATTCCCCGGAAAAGGAAAAGAATATGCTGAGAAGCTTCGTGATATGACGATAGCTCTCTATAAAAAGTGCGCTGACTATGCTCTTACCAAGGGTATCATCATTGCAGATACCAAGTTCGAGTTCGGTCTTGATGAGAATGGAAACATTGTAATCGGTGACGAGATGTTAACTCCCGACTCATCCAGATTCTGGCCCCTCGAAGGATATGAGCCCGGTCATTCACAGCCTTCATATGACAAGCAGTTTGCAAGAGATTGGCTCAAGAATCCTGCTAATGAAGGTCACAACTGGACACTTCCTCAGGATGTTGTAGACAAGACAATAGCTATCTATCTTGAAGGCTACGAGAAGCTTACAGGTAAGAAGTTATAATCCAATAAAAAGAAATTAATTTAGTTAAGATAAAGTTTCAAGAAAGAAGGATATATCATGAGCAAGAAAAGAATCATCACCTCTGCCGTGTTCTTTGCAGTAGTGATAGTTGGTCTGCTTGTTGGTATTATTCTGACTAACGATCCGAATAAGGTTCACGAAGAGACTATTCAGGAAGTTATGCAAGACGCAGTGCTTCATGAACATCTGAAAGTATCACTCGTTGGAATCAAGGATGTTAATCCTGGACTTATTGCTGGATTTATCGTAACAGGTGTTATGCTTACATTCGCAATAATCGTTAGGATTTTCGTTATCCCCAGATTCAAACTTATTCCCGGTAAGTTCCAACTTATATTGGAAACCGCAGTCGGATTGTTTGACGGAACAGCCAAAGGCAACAGCCCTTACAAGTACAAATTATTAAGGTTGTATATGTTTGTCGCGGGCAGTTATATATTCATAGGTACGGTATTCGAACTCTTGGGAGTTCAGGTTATATCGACTTCGGGAATGCCTGTTACTCTCGGTGCTCCGCTATCTGATATAAACGGTGCGATTATGATGGGTTGTACGACTTATCTTTTCCTCCTCATTAACGGTCTTGTAGTTAATAAGGCCAAAGGTTTTTTCGGAGTGTTAAAAGATTTCTCGCTTCCTATCTCCATGAGTCTTCGTCTTTTCGGTGCGCTTCTTTCGGGTGCGCTCGTTACGGAGCTTGTATATTACAGTAAGCCCACAAGTTTCGGCTTGCCCGTATTTATCGGAATAGCATTCACACTTCTTCATGCATTGGTACAGGCATACGTACTTACGATGCTTGTAAGTATCTTCTACGGTGAAGCAACTGAAGTGCATGAGAAAAAAGAGAAAGTAAAAAAAGTAAAAAAGAATAAAAAAGAACTCATTTCGGAGGTTTAATAATGAAAAGATCTATTAAAGCTATTGCGTTGATTATGATGTTGGTTGCTGCATTAAGCGTATTATTTATTCCCAGCAAGGTATATGCGGCAGATTCGGATGCAGCAGTTGTTGCAGAGACTAATGAAAATGATGTTACAGTTGCCACGGCTTTTGCGGCAGCAATCGTTGTAGCAGCAGTTGCGGCAGCAGGTGCTATCGCAATGGGTCTTGCCATCTGCAAGGCAGCAGACGGCGCAGCACGTCAGCCCGAGAT
>JAEEQX010000120.1 GCA_016285575.1 Lachnospiraceae bacterium | reverse complement strand
ATGAGATACTGAAACGATACAGAGAGCTTGGGGGAGAGATCCTTACAACAGGTTCCGATGCCCACAGCGCGGGAAGAGCAGGCTACAGGTTCGGTGACCTTGAAGAGCTGATTAAGGGCGTGGGCTTTGAATATATCACGGTTTTCGAGAACAGGAGACCGCGGTTTCTGAGACTTGGATGAGGATCTCAGGCCATAAAGAAAATGTTATCGGATGAGTTTATAAACCTGTACGATGACGAATTATAAAAAAAGCATAAAAACTTTAAAAAATTGTTAAATTTTACAATAAGTTAAAAATGCTCTTGTATTTCAGGGGCTTTTTGAGTACAATGTGTTAGGCGCAAGCTACGCGGTATTTCATGAATTAATTTATTTAGGAGGAATCAGATATGTCAGTAAAAGTAGCAATTAATGGTTTCGGTCGTATAGGTCGTCTTGCTTTCAGACAGATGTTCGGAGCAGAAGGATATGAAGTAGTTGCAATCAACGATCTTACAAAGCCTTCAATGCTTGCTCATCTTCTTAAGTATGATACAGCACAGGGCGGATACTGTGGAGCAATCGGAGAGAATAAGCACACAGTAACAGCTGATGACGAAGCTAACACAATCACAGTTGACGGAAAGACACTTCAGATCTACAAAGAGGCAGATGCAAACAACCTTCCTTGGGGTCAGATCGGTGTAGACGTTGTTCTTGAGTGTACAGGTTTCTATACATCTAAGGAAAAATCACAGGCACACATCAATGCTGGTGCTAAGAAAGTAGTTATTTCTGCTCCTGCAGGTAATGACCTTCCTACAATCGTATTCAATGTTAACCACACATCACTTACAAAGGATGATACAATCATTTCAGCAGCTTCATGTACAACAAACTGCCTTGCACCTATGACAAAGGCTCTTAACGACTACGCTGCTATTCAGAGTGGTATCATGACAACAGTTCATGCTTACACAGGTGACCAGATGATCCTTGATGGTCCTCACAGAAAGGGTGACCTTCAGAGAGCAAGAGCTGGTGCTGCTAACATCGTTCCTAACTCAACAGGTGCTGCTAAGGCTATCGGCCTTGTTATTCCTGAGTTAAACGGCAAGCTTATCGGCGCTGCACAGAGAGTTCCTACCCCTACAGGTTCTACAACAATCCTTCACGCTGTAGTTAAGAAGGCTGACGTTACTGTTGAAGGTATCAACGCTGCTATGAAGGCTGCTGCTAACGAGTCATTCGGTTACACAGAGGAGAAGCTTGTTTCTTCAGATATCATCGGTATGAGATTTGGTTCACTCTTTGATGCTAACCAGACAATGGTTTCAAAGATGGATGATGGTAACTTCCTTGTACAGGTTGTTTCATGGTATGACAATGAGAACTCATACACATCACAGATGGTTAGAACAATTAAGTACTTCGCTGAGTTAAACTAATTCAGAGTAAATAATTAATTGATTATATTAAGTACCCGGGCTCTATGCGCCGGGTACTTTTTTTCTTTTTCAAAAATCTGTTTCATTTGTCTTGTTTTTGTCATTTTATGCCCTAAAATACGAGGTTTTTAGCACTTCACTAAACTAAAATACTATGTTATAATTCTTAATACTACGTAACGTAGGATGTGTTATTTTGGCTAGTTAAAAGGTATTTTGACTTATGAAAGAAAGACTCAATATCGCTCTGATTGTGGGGGACGTCAGAGATGTGTACAGCAATAGCATTACCAAGGGTGCAATGCGTGCTGCCAGAGAGACGGGTAACAATATTCTTATAGTTCCCGGTCGATATTTCCAGGCTAAAAAAGAACTTCTATTTGAAGAGTATGAGTATCAATATCAGACTCTTTTTTCCTATTTCACTGAGAATAATGTAGACGTTGTAATCGCTTGTACGAGTACTGTAGGCATAGTATCAGGTTCTATGTCCAGGAACTCCTTACGGGCTTTTTTGGAGAGGATGAATGGAATCCCTGTTATTACCGTGTCAGGAGATTCCAAGGATATCCCTAATATCTGCTATGACAATAAGACAGGTATCAAAGAAGGCATGAATGTCATGATACAAAAGCAGATGTGTACCAAGATTGCAATGGTTGCAGGTCCTAAGGATAACCTTGATTCCATGGAGAGAGTGGAAGCTTACAAGGAGACTCTTGAAGAACATGGTATGTCCATAGATGAGCGTCTTATCATATATTGTGATTTCACTGAAAAATGTATGTTTGATGTTATTAATCTTTTCAAGAGCAATAAGGGCATTGATGGTGTAGTATTTGCCAATGACCGTATGGCAATTGGCGGATATGAAGCTATGCGTGAACTCGAACTTCAAGTCGGTGTCGATGTTTCTTTTATGGGATTTGACAATTTGGAAAAAGATATTAATCTTGATCCTCCTCTTGCATCTGTTGTTGCGGATGCTGAAACTATCGGATATGAAGCTCTCAATATGGCTATCGATTATGTCAGATATAACGATAACGAAGACAGAGTTATTCCTACCAAATTCGTTATGAGAGATTCGATTCTTCGCGGTGGCAATACTCTCGATGAGATTAATTACATCCAATATAAGATTCGTCCCGATACTGACTTCGATACTTTTGCAAAGCAGACATTTTTATACATATACAATCCGACAGTCAATAATGCCAACAAGGATAAGATATACAGAGCATATTTATTCTTCATTCTTGAGGTTGAAAAGCTATACAGAAACGAAAAGTTTGGAAAAGAATTGCTTACTTCTATGGCGCAAAGCTTCAATAAGCTTTTTGAAGTTGATGAGAGATTCGAGATAGATATAGGCAAGTTCACTATTCTTATGGAATCCATCAAGGAAGCTATCTATGAGAATACTACGAGCAAGACCAAGAAGAATATAATCGTAGTTATTTCTGCATATGTGTACAGAAGACTTGCATCCATTCTTTCACTTCGTGAATCTGACGATGATTATAATCTTAAAAAGATTCAGCATGAGATATATCGTATCTCGGCGGATATGATAGGATTCGATGAAGTCAATGAGAAAAACTATGCATCGATTATATCCAATTTCAATAAGATTGGTATCGATCATACATTTTTATATCTCTTCAAAGAACCTATTAAGCATAACTATGATGATATCTTTGTGCCGGGAGAATTCTTGTATCTTAAGGCTATGCAGATAGACGGAGTAGTATCATCTCCTTCGGACAGAGAGCAGATGATTCCCATATCGGAGCTTTTTGAATATTCATTCTCCAAGATGAAGGATCCGGGCCATCTTGTGATGCTTAATCTCTATGTTAGAGATATGATTTACGGCGTACTGATATGTGATATTCCATACAGAGTATTCTCATACTATGAGAGCCTCATCTATCAGGTATCCTGTGCAATCAGAATTCTTCATCTTTTGATGTATACTCAAGAG
>JAEEQX010000039.1 GCA_016285575.1 Lachnospiraceae bacterium | reverse complement strand
CTCTAATTAATTTTTTTAATAAAAATATTTTAAGTGTCTCACATAAATGTGCCCGCTTCGGGAACAGAAAAAGGAATCACTGTTAAGTCAGGAAGATTCATTGCAAAGAATGCACTTAAGATATCTATGAATACTATCTCAGTTGTGTAATGAGATATATCTATTAAGGCTAATCCTCTCTCAGCCGCATCAAGTCCGGTGTGATAATTAATATCTCCTGTTATGAATAAATCACAACCTTTTTCTATAGCAGTATCAACGAGCGATTTTCCGCTTCCTGTGCATACTGCTACTTTGTTAATCACTCTATCCAAGTCACCATATACTTTAACTACATCAGCCTGAAAACCTTCCTTGGTTCGAATAACTGCATCTCGTAAAGTTATGTTAACCTCTTCCTTGTTCTCATTAACGAATTTACCGATGCTTCCCATTCCAATCTTAGGGTCCTTATAATTTATGTTAACCCAAAGAACTTCTTCTCTCTTAATGCCAAGTATCTCATCCGCAACTTCTCCAAGACCTGTTGCATCCATATTGGTGTGCATTGCTATATAAGCTTTATTGTTATTCGCTAACTTCAAAACTTTTGATGCAGTTAAATCATCAGTATTAAGCTGCTTAATAGGTTCAAAAATAAGAGGATGGTGAGAAATAATAAGGTCAACATTGGCCTGTACTGCTGCCGCTACAACCTCATCGGTCACATCAAGCACCACCATAATGCGTGATACATCCTTGTTCCAATCACCAATAAGCAATCCTGAGTTATCCCAGTCTTCCTTATACTCAAAAGGAGCAATTTTATCCAAACATTTATATATATCTTTTAATATCATCTTCCTACCTCTTACTTAACCCCTATGTTTTATAGTATAGTTTTATCTCTTATCTTATATTTTTATAAATCTCTTTTATCTTATATTTTTAGAATATGCTTGCTTCATAATTTCAAGTTCCTTTTCTATAACAGGAACCCTCTCTGAATCATCAGGTAAAAACGAACGTATCGTATTGTACTTGTCTATCATAAATTCCAAGAAATCTTTATAGACTTCTTCGTCCATACCGTCATAATGATTGTACTTGTAATGTAGGCTTTCTTCAATGCTTAACGCATCATATTTTTTCTTGAGTATCTCCGGCACAATTGAAAAGTCCATAGCACCTATATCTTCAAGGCTGCTGCCATCATTCTTTTCTTTATTCTCATAATGAGTCTTAATTACCGTATAATACTTTCCATCCTCAAAAACCATATCTTCGAATTCAGTCTTATAGCCTGACGCCTCAAGATAGATTCTGACTAATTCGATATCGGATTGAAGCTGAAGATAGACCTTATCCATCTTCTTAAAAAAGCCTGCTGCCTCATGCATAATCTTAATACCCATGAGACCACCCATGCCGCATATGCAAGCAGCATCAAAAGGGTACTCGTCTTCCCTGTCTTTTATAGCTAATAATCCATCAGATAAAAGAGTACTGATTCTTTCTTCCAATCCATATTCTTTTATATGATCATCCGCTCTTGATAAAGGCCCCTCATTGATATCCGTACAGAGTGCTTTTTTTACAACTCCGTTACTAACCAGTTCTATGGATAAAAAGCCATGGTCACAACCGATATCAACTAAAAAAGCAGCAGGCTCGACTAATTTTGCCACTTTTGTAAGTCTTTTTGACAAAATATAACCTTTCATACCTGCTGCCTTCCGTTCATTTACATATAGAAAAATCTATTAGTCCTCGATATAGTCACGAAGCTTACCGGATCTTGAACGCTGACGAAGCTTTCTAAGAGCCTTGGCTTCAATCTGACGAATACGCTCTCTTGTTACGTTGAATTCCTTACCAACTTCTTCAAGAGTTCTTGCCTTACCGTCATCCATACCGAATCTGAGTCTGAGTACTCTCTCTTCTCTCTCTGTCAAAGTACCGAGTACTTCATTGAGCTGTTCCTTAAGAAGTGTCTGTGTAGCTGCCTCTACGGGAATAGGTACATTCTCATCGGGAATGAAATCACCAAGATGTGAATCTTCCTCTTCACCGATAGGAGTCTCAAGTGATACGGGCTCCTGAGAAATCTTGAGAATCTCTCTTACTCTTGCTACATCCATCTTCATGTAATCAGCAATCTCTTCGGGAGTCGGTTCACGACCGTATTCCTGGAGTAACTGACGGCTCACTCTAATGAGCTTGTTAATAGTCTCTACCATATGAACAGGGATTCTGATGGTTCTCGCCTGATCTGCGATAGCTCTTGTGATAGCCTGTCTAATCCACCATGTAGCATATGTGGAGAACTTGTATCCTTTTCTATAATCGAACTTTTCTACAGCCTTAATAAGACCTAAGTTACCTTCCTGGATAAGATCAAGGAATAAAAGTCCACGGCCTACATATCTCTTTGCAATAGATACTACGAGACGAAGGTTTGCTTCGGAAAGTTTCTTCTTAGCGTTCTCTCCATCCTCGATGATAGCATCCATATCTGCGAGATTCTTGTTTCTGAAGACTTTTCTCTTTGCAGTAATTTCTTTCTTCTCTTCGTCTGTAGCTTTGCCCTTCTTAGTAGGAAGGAATTTATCAAGCACGTCATTGGTAATAGACTTTTTCTTATTACCCTGTAAGAAGTACTCATCAATAAAGATCTGAGCTATCTGACCATTCTCCATCTTCTTGGCATAGTCAATTTCTTCTTCAGCGGATAAAAGAGGTACTTTACCAATCTCTTTAAGATACATTCTGACGGGGTCGTCTGTATCTATACCGAGTTCTCCTGATAAGTCTATCTTGTCGATATCCATATCGATCTCGGCTTCAACTTCGGATGCCTCATCCATCATAAGTCCGAGTTCATCATCGCTGATGGCATCCTCATCCTCAATAGGACGGAATACATCGATGTTGTTACTATCCATATATTCCTGGAGACGATCATATTCTTCTTCGCCCATGGGCACACCTGCAAAGTGCTTGTCCAGGTCTTCTTGATCAAGAATATTTTTCTTCTTCTTCGCAAGTTTAAGAAGTCCTTTTAACTTCTCTTCGAAGAGTTCGTTGACCTTAGCTTCTTCCTCTGCTTCTTCTTCGGCAGGATCTTCGATCTCTACCTCTTCGATTATTTCTTCAACTTCTTCAACCTTTTTCTTTCTTCCCATTGTCTTCTCCTCAATCAGGTAAATTTATTTTTATCTTTTTTAATTCGTTAAGTTGTCTCATGAACTTCATGTTTTCCGAAGGAGTCAATTTGTTCTCGTTTCTTAACGACTCTAAGCGATTGTTTTTCAGTCGCCTTATAACATCCGCAATCGCTGTCTCCGTCTGTTCCTTGGTCTCGATACCGCTTAGGTAACTTGTGAACATATCGGACACTTGATTTTGTATGTCCTCATCTTCGAAAAGTGATACCATCCTGGCCGGATCGGCTCGCCCTTCTCTTAAATCGGCAAAAAACTTGGTCGCTACTTCTTTATATGGTTCATCAGTAAAATCTTCTTCACTTACTATATCTTTTATCTGAGTATAGATACTTGGGTACTCAGCAAGATAGGTTAACATAAGTTGTTCGGACTTTACTTTCGAATCTTCTTTTTTATCCTTGTTATGAATGCCACTCTTAAGCACTGCATTCTCAGGAATCGCTCGCCGTTTGCCTGCCTGCTTTGAAACCATTGCGGATAGTGCATCAACTGTTATACCCATTTCCTTGGCACAGGCTTTTATATAATTGGTTCTGGCGACTTCATCTTTTATCTCGGTTAAAAGTTCTGCTACTTCCTCAGCGTATCTCGTATTGGCATCCGGATCGTCGGGGTCGTATTTCTTTCTTATAACACCTATCTCAAAGATGAATGCGTTCTTGGCTTCGTCTATCCTCTTTTGGTATTCATCGTGACCAAGTGCCTTGATGAATTCGTCAGGATCCTTATAAGGATTCATGTCGATAACCTTACAGGATAGTGCGTATTCTCTACATATCTTGGCAGCTCTTATAATCGCCTGTATTCCCGGTCCATCCGAATCGTAGGATAAATATACGTCATTGACATATCGCTTAAGCATAAGCGCCTGACCCGGTGTAAATGCGGTACCAAGCGATGCGACCGCCATGTTGAATCCTGCCTGATGAAGCGCTATGACATCCATATATCCTTCGCATAGGATGAAGTACTTACTTCTTGATGCCTTAGCCATATCGAATGCATAGAGGTTCGTTGACTTATTGAATACTGCGGTTTCAGGAGAGTTAAGATATTTTGGCTCTCCGTCTCCCATTACTCTGCCACCGAATGCTATGACTTTTCCGGCTTGATTCTTAATCGGGAACATGACTCTGTTCCAAAACTTGGAGCGTAGTCCGTTCTTTTCATCAAAAGTTCCAAGACCCGAATCGATAATTTCTTTATCGGTAAATCCCTTTTCCTTAAGATAAGGGATGAGCTTACTGCCGCTAAGTCCAGAGAAGCCTAGGCCGAACTTTTTCATAGTCTCTTCACTAAGCTGTCTCTTTTTGAAATATTCCATTCCCTTTTGGCCGCCTTCACTTCGAAGGAACATATAAAAGTATCTGGCCGCCTCGACATTGCATTCCATAAGTCTTTGCTTATGGTTTTGCTTTTCTCTGGAATATTCGCTGTCTATATTCTCAGGAAGCTTAATACCTGCTCTGCTTGCTAGCGTCTCAAGTGCTTCCTTAAAATCCTTGCCTTCGTATTTTTGTAAAAAAGTGATTACATTACCGCCCTCGCCACAGGCAAAACACTTAAAGAGCTGTTTTTGTCTGCTGACAGTTAACGACGGATTCGAATCTGCATGGAATGGGCAGAGGCACACGTAATTGGCACCTTTTTTCGTCAGCGGAATATATTCGTTGATAACATCGACTATATCGTTATTCTGTTGAATCTGATCTATGAGTTCCTGCGAATAAAACATACTAACAGCCGTTCCATACTCTCGGTATGTATATTTCCTCAAATTTTGCTATCGCGAATCTGTCTGTCATTGCTGCGATATGATCACAAACGACTCTTTCCTCGTGCTCACCTTTTTCGATGAGATTAATGAGTTCCTTGGGAAGGCACTCTGTATGTACGAGGTAGTAATCGTAGAGATTGCTGATTAATAACTTGGCTCTGCCTTCTTCTCTCTTGGCTACGGGATTCTTATATACGGATTCGTACATAAATTCCTTCATCTTAACCATGGCATCCGCTACTTCCGGAGACATTATGATGTCATTCTTACCAAGTGAGTTGGTTACTATATCATGGATAAACTTATCAAGTCGCTCACCCGTTGTATCACCAAGTACTTTTCTGATATCGGAGGGAACATCATCTTCAGTGAGTATTCCGCCACGTATTGCATCATCCATATCATGATGAAAATATGCTATCTTATCTGAGAGTCTTACAATCTTACCTTCTAAAGTTGCAGGCATTCTCGATGTCTGATGATTGAGGATTCCGTCTCTTACTTCAAATGTAAGATTGAGACCCTGTCCGTCCTTTTCGAGAATCTCAACTGTACGAACACTCTGCTCGTTATGCTTGAACCCGTAAGGACATATCTCATTAAGGATTCTCTCGCCCGAATGTCCAAAAGGTGTATGACCAAGGTCATGTCCAAGTGCTATTGCCTCTACCAAGTCCTCGTTAAGCCTTAAAGCCTTGGCGATGGTTCTCGCATTCTGCGATACCTCAAGGGTATGAGTCATTCTGGTACGATAATGGTCACCTTCAGGCAGCAAAAAAACCTGTGTTTTATCCTTAAGACGCCTAAATGATTTCGAGTGCAAAATTCTGTCCCTGTCGCGCTGGAACACAGGTCTTATATCGCATTGCTCCTCCTCACGCTCTCTACCCTTTGAATTCATGCTAAGTGTAGCGTAAGGGGACAAATATTCTTTTTCTTCAAGTTCAATTCTTTCTCTTATAGTCATCACGGTAAAGCCTCTCAAAAATATTTTTCTATGAAAAATGTCGTTTTCCTTTTTTATTTTTCAACTTTTTTCAAAAATTTTGAGGTTTTCTTTTTAAAGTCGAAAAAATTGATGAAAATAATTGTTGACATCGCACTTACACTTTGCTAATATAATCTAGTCGTTTGAATGCGGGGATGCTGGAATTGGCAGACAGGCTAGACTAAGGATCTAGTGTTGGCAACGACGTGTGGGTTCAAGTCCCATTTCCCGCAGGGAATAAAAAAGGCGTGATGATAAATAATCATCACGTCTTTTTTGCTTCCTACGGAAGCCCCAAACCCAGTGGGTTCAAGGTCTCCTCGCAGCATAGCTGCTTCGTCGGTCGGTTCGACGGGAAAACGGCCCACTGGGCCCTTTTCTTAATCCGTCTCACCCCATTTCCCGCAAACAAAAAAGATGTAACGGATTACATCTTTTTGCTTCCTGCGGAAGCCCCAAGCCCAGTGGGTTCAAGGTCTCCTATTTAAAATTTTATTCATTGATTTCTGATTCGATGTTTGCGAAGGCCTCGCCCTGAAGGAGTTCGAGCATAATCTTTACGATATCGGGATCAAACTGAAGTCCTGAGTACTTCTTAAGTTCTTCGATGATCTTCTCCTTGGGGAACGCGGGTCTGTAGCATCTGTTGGAGTTCATAGCATCATACGCATCTGCTACTCCGATGATTCTTGCTACAAGAGGAATCTCCTCTCCCTTAAGTCCTGAAGGATAACCTGTTCCATCGAATCTCTCATGGTGATACTCAGCACCATCCATGATAAAAGGAATGGATGAGAAGTCCTTAAGTATTGTAGCGCCCTTAGTGGTATGAGTCTTGATAATATTCATCTCATCATCAGTAAGCTTACCGGGTTTCATAAGGATCTCATCAGGAATATAGATCTTACCTACATCATGAAGAAGTGCGATGTAGTAGATATTATCAAGCGCATCCTCGTCAAAGTCGAGTTTCTGCGCAATCTTTCTTGTATAATATGCAACTCTTAATGAATGACCTCTTGTGTATTCATCCTTGGCATCGATAAAGTTAGAGAATGTCTTCATCGACTGAACTATAATCTGTCTGTCTCTCTCCCTCTTAATATCGAACTGCTTTTCCTTGAATGAGAATGCAACCGATACTGAAGCACATGAGATAAATACTACAAACAATACGCATAAGATATAAAACAAAGGATAGTCAGTAATCCTGGGGTCAGGTGTTGCATCAATCTTAAATGAAGTAAACTCTTCATTTTCATACGAGAATAAGATGAAACCAAAAGTTATGTCCTCTCCGGGTGCAATGAAATCATTGAATCCCTGCTCAGGATTATTACGAATAGTGGTTGTTCCATCAGCATTATTCTCATAGATTATATTCCAAGAATCATTGATTCTCGAATGCTCGGGAAGCTTAATTGTAACTGCCCAGTCAACTACATTGTGGTTGGTATTGTTATAAACTGTACCATCATACTGATTGGCATGATTACCGTCATCCATCCAGTTCTTGGTACTCGGCAAAGTAACGCACAAATCTACGTCAGGATTATTTTCTTCTATTACATTGTTTTGTTCTATGGAGATAGGTTTAGATGAATTAATAAGAATCGCAAGGAATAAGAATCCCGCAAATATTAAAAATAAAACTGCGCTATAAATGATGTATAACGTTTTACGTTTTTGATCCATGATCTGAAACCTCGAAATCGCTGCTTTTACGCAAAAATACAATTTATTATAACACAATTTCACTCTTGCGCTACTCTTATTTTCCATACATTTGTGATTTTTTATCAGTAATTAAGTACAAATGTGTGACACTCGAATCATCTTTACTTTTTTTGTCCTTATTGTTATAATTTTTAGCGGTTCTTTTTTAATATTTGCAGGAGTGGCGGAACGGCAGACGCGCACGGTTCAGGTCCGTGTGAAGGCAACTTCGTGAGGGTTCAAATCCCTTTTCCTGCACTCATAAGAAAGTCGTTGGGGTAAAACATGGAAGAAAAGAAATTTGCTCTGCTTATCGATGCAGATAACATATCATCTAAGTACATCAAGATAATCATCGAAGAATTATCCAAGTATGGAACAATCACATATAAGAGACTTTACGGCGATCTGACCAAGCCCAATAACAGAAGCTGGAAGGATGCGCTCCTTTCTCACTCAATCAATCCCGTACAGCAGTACAACTACACATCGGGTAAGAATTCAACTGATTCTGCAATGATTATCGACGCTATGGATATCCTCTATTCCGGTAGTGTCAACGGATTCTGTCTTGCGACAAGTGATTCGGACTTTACTCGTCTTGCAATGAGACTTAGAGAATCCGGCATGACTGTAATCGGTATGGGTGAGAAAAAGACTCCCGAGCCCTTCAGAGTATCCTGCGAGAGATTCGTATTCATCGACTTATTACAGGAAAACCTCGAAGGTGGTAAAGAAGAAAGTAACAAGGAAGAAGAGGATGCAGTACTTCCTCTTCCCGCACTTGAAACACTTATAAGTAAGATTATCATGGAAAACGGTATCGATGGTTCAGCTATGGATATCGGTGAACTTGGAAGCCGTATCACCAAGTACGACCCTTCATTCGATATCAGAAACTATGGATATACCAAGTTCTCCAAGTTCCTTGATAACTTCAAGTCTCTTGAGCTTAAATTCACTGAGAATACTGTTACAGCAATCTTAAAAGACTCGGATGTAACACTCAAGGCTCTTGAAGCAGATATAATCGGAATCCTCAATAAATGTGAAAAGCACACTCTCTCAACCGGCGCGCTCTCACAAAAGCTTATTGCTCTTCATCCTTCATTTGATGCGGGCAAGTATGGATATTCACGTTTTTCGAAATTGTTGAACGACCTTCCGAGTGTTAAGGTTACTAACCTTTCAAGAAACGTAACTCTCAAACCCGAGTATGTTAAAACTAAGTCAAAAAACTAAACCCAAAAAATTTTCCGGGAATATAAAAAAGTAGGTGGCTAACACCTACTTTTTATTTTATAGAAAACCTTTTGCAAAATTATTATATGGGCATATCCCAAAACTCAATTAATTCTTTCATCTTCTTAACAGCTTCGCAGAATGCTCCGTTGCTAACACCCTTCTTCCAGAATTCACTCTTGGTTCTTCCCTTGATTACATACTTGGATAATACTGCAAAAAGCATTCCCATATCTGTAATCTGTGCTCTGTGAATAAGGCTTATCTCATCTTCCTCTGAATAAATCCTATATCTCTTATATACATAGTCATAGTTCTTATCCATCCTGCCGGACTTTTCAAGAAGCTTGATGAATTGTAAAAGTGTAGGATCAAATACAGGAATTGCAAGTGTGCCGTCCGAATCACCGGGCTTATACTGACTCACCATATCCGCATCCTTCTTACTCTCTAACCAAGGAAGATACTTGGATATCTCAGTCACGCAATCCTTGTATTCATCCACTATTTCCTTAGTGCTTTTTTTCTCACTCTCAAGTCCCATTATTCCCCTCCTTGAGCATCTCATCAATTATAATGATAGCCTCATCATAATCGAAGTCTCTAACAGCATTTCTAATCTTTTTATACTTTTCTCTTTTCTCTTTTGTAGTATCAGTCTTAAGAAGTTCGATTATCTTAGCTTCGGACTCAGTCTGTTCGAGCATCTCGAGACTCTCCTTAAGAGCCAAAAGTTCCTTCTTCTCTTGATTGGAAGATATGATACCACGTGTGGGTTCAATCTCCTTTTGAGTCTCAACACCATTATCGATAAGAACGAACTTGATATTGGCAAGTAATCTCTTGTACTCTTCGATTAATTCGGGTGCCTCGTTTTTAACCTTGGCATACTCTTCATTTCTGACTGCCATCTCGAGTTCCTTAGCCTTGTCAGCAAGTGAAGTTGCGCCTACACCGAGCGCCAATCCCTTGAGTGCATGAGTCTCAAATGTATACTGCTCATACTGCTCGTTGGCAATCATATCAGTCATTCTGGCAATCTGTGATTCACCGTCATCAAAGATATACTTAAGTACCTGTATGTAACGAGATACTGAATTATTGTAGTTCTTGATACCGAGTTGGGTATCAACACCTGCGATGGTGATATTCTTACTTACCTTGATATTGGGATCTTCCATATCTACAAAATGAATGAACTCATCAGGCAAATATTTCATAAGTATATTCTCTAAGAGGTTGATGTTCATGGGCTTGGAGATATAATCCTGGAAGCCCTTTTCCAAAAACATCTCTCTCGAGCCTCTTATCGCATTGGCGGTAAGTGCAACGATAGGTACGTTTCTCTTATCCTTTTGAGGGAAGTTACGTATCTTCTCAGCGGTCTCGATACCATCCATGATAGGCATCATCTGGTCCATCAAGATAAGATGATAATGATTCTTGGCTACCTTATCGAGACACTCCTGACCACTCATTGCTGTATCAACCTTAATCTGATACATAGCAAGGATTCCCTTGATAACCTTGATATTTGTGATGTTATCATCAACTGCAAGAACCTTAGCCATAGGAGCGATGAAGGATTCATTACTTGTGTCAGACTTGGTAGGAATAACTACATCATCAATCTTACCTGTATGAGCATAATCCATTACGTTTTGGAAAAGTGTAAACGAGAATACACTGCCCTTACCGTAAGTACTTTTAACTGTAATATTTCCACCCATGCTCTCAACGAGCTTCTTGGTAATAGCAAGACCAAGGCCTGTACCTTCGATAGTACGGTTCTTAATCATGTCGGCTCTTTGGAATGAATCGAATATTGAAGGAAGCGCTTCCTCAGGAATACCGACACCTGTATCCTCTACGGATGATCTGATTAACGCCATACCACTTTGAAGTTTCCAGTCTACATTGAGTGTAACTGTGCCCTCCTTAGTGTACTTATAAGCATTGTTTAAAATATTGGTATATACCTGTCTAACATGAACTTCATCACCTCTTAACTTCTTAGGAAGAGTCTCATTCATGTTAACAACAAAATTGATTCCTTTTTCCTGGAACTTTTCTTTGAATGATTCGGCTATATCTTTTAATAGAACACCGGGCTCATATTCTACATCAGCAGCATTCATCTTGCCTGACTCAATCTTGGAGAAGTCAAGAATATCATTAATAATGGAGATAAGGATAAGTGAAGCATTCTTAACCGAGAAAGCAAGTTCCTCGATACGTTCACTCTTATCTCTCTCCCTAAGTATCATCTCAGTAGAACCCATGATGGCATTAACAGGAGTTCTGATTTCATGTGACATATTGGCAAGGAATACGGTCTTGGCTTCGTTGGCTCTCTCCGCTTCCTCCTTAAGCTTAATAAGATTCTTATTGTACTTATTCTCTTCTGTCTTATCGTATAACCAGAGGTGATAACCCTTAAGCATCTTCTTATCATAGAAGGGCTTAACCATAACAAGGAATTCCTTACCACCCACGGTCAACATCTTTTTATTGCTTCTATAAACTCTGTTGATCATATTTTCAGCAAGGTTAGGAAGCAAAAGTTCAGGAATAAGTCCATATGCAACTTCGTTAGCATAAAGGAGTCTCTTGGATACATCAATAACTATGAAACCATCCTCAATACCATTAATGATATCTTCCTTAGCAGTCTGTACCGAGTCGAACAGACGATATCTAAAGATAACTGCTGTACATATCGCATAGGAAAGAACCATAGCCAAATGGAAGGGAACATATGTGTACTCTTTAAAAAACGGGGTAAATCTATAAGCCATTGCAAGAAGGAACGGTAAATACGCAAAAAGAAGGAAAAGATGATTCTTCTCACCTCTTTTACCATTAACCTTCACATGATATATGATTACGAAGAACTGAATAACGCATATAATCATGTTGAATATACAGTTAAGATTAAAGACAATGCCTTCCTTGAACTCAAGGTGAGGGTAAAGACCTGTATCAACGAAAGCGGATGAGGCGATAACATACTCGAATCCAAATCCCATGAAGAATACGGCAAATATCGTATTAGCAACGAATATCAGCGATATCATCCATACAGGTAACTTAACATTACATATCCTTGCTATCAAAAGAAGCAGGAATGTATTGATTAAAAGCATTGATAATAACTGGAATTTTATGGCTACGATTGCAGCCTCTTCGGTAGTTGATTGCATCTCAAAATAATATGAAACCATATCAAAAAAGATGCATACACCGGTCAGACCAAGTAATTTTTCATGCATTGAAGTCTTCTCAATGAGAATAATAATGCATAAAAATGCACTTGCAGCTATACCGAATAAGTGAATCATTGAAAATACATTAAGCATACGTTGTCTACCCCACTTGCAATAATTATAATACCTAAAAATCGATGTGTCTAACCTTTTATTTTGTCCATCTTCATCACACAAAAAACACACTTTAGCGCAATATATTTTTAGTTTTAAGCAAAATAGTTATATATTTAAGCCCTTGATGGCAATATAATCTTACTTGTAATTCGAATTGATTTTGCAAACAGATCATTCCGAAAGAATTCCCCTTTTACACAGCAAGAATGCCACCTTTTCCCGGGTGGCATTTTTGTTTCTACAAATTGTTTTGTTTTTTCTACACAAAAATCTCCCTTCGATGAAAGTCGATAGGGAGATTTTTTATTTTGATTTATGTTGTTTAGTTAGAAAAAGTTTGTTGGCATTTTATTCGTAGTCAACTACGTTGGTCCATGAGAGTAAGAATTCTCTCTCCTCTGCATTACCCTTAACTGACTGGCTGGCTGCAACGATAGGAAGCCACTTCTGAACATATTGCTTAGCTGTATCGCTCTTCTTGCAGAAGAGATCAAGATACTTGTCAGCAATATCCTTCTTATTCTTTAAGCAGAATGTTAAGTATGTTCTGGCTACATCTGCTGAAGCGTTACCTGATGTAACGTGTGCCCAGTCAATGATATAAGCCTGATTGTCGGGTGTGATGATGATGTTCGAAGGAACGAAGTCACCATGGCATACCTTATCATGCTCAGGGAGTGATGCAAGTCTTGTATGAAGCTCATAACGGGTTGTAGCATCAAGTGTTGTCTCTGAGATCTTTCTTTGCATCTTTTCTTTTAACTTATTAAGATGAGGAACTCTCTTGGCATGAACCTGCATCTGAAGATCTACGAAAAGATTAAGATACTCATCAATCTTCTTGGGGTTATCATCCATCATCTTCTGAAGAGTAACACCTTCTACATACTCTGTAGCGATTGCCCACTTATCTTCAATCTTGCATACTTCACGAATTCTGGGAATATTAAGTCCGCAGTCTTCAACGCGCGCCTGATTGCAAGCTTCATTTAAGATATCAGCTTTTGAATATTCATTTGAAAATACTTTTATTGCAAGGTTGCCGTCACGATAAACTGTCTTGTTTTTTCTTTCGGCTATAACTTTATCTAATTTCATATGTATTCTCCTTTGTAATCCACTTTTACATTATACTTCTTCGTGTGTTCCGTAGTAAGCATTTAAGTACATCTGCTTAATCTCGCTAATGAGAGGATATCTGGGGTTAGCGCCTGTACACTGATCATCGAATGCCTGCTCCGACATCTCATCGAGACGAGCAAGGAATTCCTTCTCATCAATGCCGTAATCAGCGATAGTCTTCTTGATACCAATCTTAACCTTTAACTCATCGATAGCCTTGATGAGATTCTTAAGCTTAGCTTCATCATCTTTTCCACCAAGTCCTAAGTAGTCTGCAACCATAGCGTATCTTGCAAGTGTATGAGGATGATCATACTGTGAGAATGTACCCATCTTGGTAGGAACTTCCTTAGCGTTGAAAAGAAGAACTTCATCAAGCATAAGTGCGTTAGCTACACCGTGAGGGATATGATAGAATGCACCGAGCTTGTGAGCCATTGAGTGGCATACACCAAGGAATGCATTAGCAAATGCCATACCTGCCATTGTAGCAGCATTAGCCATCTTCTCTCTTGCTTCAGGATCGTTAGGACCATTATCGTATGCTCTGGGAAGATAATCAAAGATCATCTTGAGTGACTGAAGTGCGATACCATCTGTATAATCTGTAGCCATCATGGAAGCGATTGCTTCAAGGTCATGAGATACGGCATCGATACCGGATGCACTTGTAAGTCCCTTAGGAGCGCTCATATGCATATCTGCATCAACGATTGCCATGTTAGGTAAAAGTTCATAGTCAGCGAGAGGATACTTAACTCCACTAACTTCATCTGTAATAACTGCAAAAGGTGTAACTTCTGAGCCAGTACCTGCTGATGTAGGGATAGCTACGAAGAATGCCTTCTCTCCCATCTTAGGGAATGTGTAGATTCTCTTTCTGATATCGCAGAATCTCATTGCCATATCAAGGAAGTCTACATCGGGATGCTCATATAATACCCACATAATCTTGGCAGCATCCATTGCTGAACCACCACCGATTGCAATGATTGTGTCGGGTTTGAATTCCTTCATCTGCTGAGCACCTTCTTTTGCACATGCAAGTGTAGGATCGGGTGCTACGTTAGAGAATGTCTGATGGATAATACCCATCTCATCGAGTTTATCTGAGATAGGCTTGGTAAATCCATTTTCAAATAAGAAAGAGTCTGTAACGATGAATGCTTTCTTTTTATTGTAATAGGTCTTAAGCTCATCAAGTGCGACGGGCAAGCAACCTTTTTTGATATACACCTTAGCGGGTGTTCTGAACCACAACATGTTCTGTCTCCTTTCAGCTACCGTCTTAATATTAAGAAGATGCTTAACACCTACGTTTTCACTTACGCTGTTACCGCCCCATGAACCACAACCAAGTGTGAGTGAAGGGTTGAGTTTGAAGTTGTATAAATCTCCGATACCACCGTGTGAAGAAGGTGTATTAATAAGGATACGGCATGTCTTCATTCTCTCGCCGAATTCAGCAATCTTGTCTGTCTCGGTAAGAGCATTAACATAGAGTGAAGATGTATGGCCATAACCACCGTCTGCGATAAGACGCTCTGCCTTGTTAAGAGCATCAGCAAAGTTCTTAGACTTGTACATAGCAAGAACAGGTGAAAGTTTTTCATGAGCAAACTCTTCTGAAAGTTCTACGCTCTCTACTTCACCGATAAGAATCTTAGTTGCCTCAGGAACTTTTACCTTAGCAAGCTTAGCGATATTGTAAGCTGACTGGCCTACAATCTTGGCATTTAATGCGCCATTAATAAGGATAGTCTTTCTAACCTTTTCGATCTCATCATCTTTAAGGAAGTAACATCCTCTATCCTTGAATTCTTTTTTAACTTTTGTATATACTTTGGAATCTACGATTACGGACTGCTCGGAAGCACATATCATACCGTTATCAAATGTCTTGGAGTGGATGATTGAGTTAACTGCAAGAATAAGATCAGCAGACTCATCAATAATAGCGGGTGTGTTACCAGCACCAACGCCGAGTGCGGGCTTACCACTTGAGTAAGCAGCCTTAACCATTCCGGGACCACCTGTTGCAAGGATGATATCTGATTCACGCATTACAAGATTGGTCATATCAAGTGAAGGAACATCGATCCAACGAATGATGCCTTCGGGTGCACCTGCTTTTACAGCAGCTTCAAGTACGATCTTAGCAGCTGCAATAGTTGAATTTTTAGCACGGGGGTGCGGGCTGATGATGATAGCATTTCTTGTCTTTAATGCAATAAGTGTTTTGAAGATTGCTGTAGATGTGGGGTTAGTAGTAGGAATAACTGCTGCTATAACACCGATGGGTTCAGCTACCTTCTTAATTCCATATGCAGGATCTTCTTCTACAACACCACAGGTCTTGTAATCCTTGTACTTATTGTAGATGTACTCAGCTGCATAATGGTTCTTAATGACCTTGTCTTCTACGACACCCATGCCTGTCTCTTCAACAGCGAGCTTGGCAAGAGGGATTCTTTGCTGGTTGGCAGCCATAGCTGCTTCAAAGAAGATTTTGTCTACCTGCTCCTGAGTGTAGGTCGAAAAGATTTCCTGAGCGGCCTTGAGTTCCGACAACGCGGTTTCAAGCTTTTCAACGCTGTCGATAATTCCGTAATCTTTTTCCATAATCGTTCTCCTTTCAATGAGACATAAAAGATTGATAATTTATTAACAAACTTTTGTTGTGATTAGTATATCATAGTAAAAATAAAAATCAATAGCGAAATTTTAATATTTTTGATATACATAATATTATAATAAATGTACAAGTTGAACAACAACCCTCTTTCTTCGGAGAATATGCAATGATAGCTTGGATTACCTCTAATATAGGAACAATCATCGTACTGATCATACTTGTTTTGATTGTTACCCTCATTATATTAAAGAAGATAAAAGACAAAAAGAATGGTAAATCTTCCTGCGGATGCGGCTGCGAGAATTGCCCTTCGAACTCATCCTGCTCGAAAAACAAATAACTATTAGTCCATAAAAGCTATATAAAAAAGTCCTTGCATATAGGAAATGTATTTGATATAATACACTTCGTTGACCGCACATAGGGGAATCATACAGTGGTAGTATGACGGTCTCCAAAACCGTTCACGGGAGTTCGAATCTCTCTTCCCCTGTTAAAAAACTCAGGAATATCTTTCCTGAGTTTTTCTTTTCTTCATAATTATCTTTCATTATAAAAAATGTATTTCTCCTCTCTAAACATATACTTATTAAATATATTTTGTATTCTAATTACTTTTATATTTCTTTTTCCAAGTATTAATGTATTCATGTTATAATGGTTTATAGTTTTTAGGAGGGTTATTCTATGAAGTTACTTTATAAAGATGGCAAAAAGCAAGCGCTTACATTCAGCTTTGATGATAATCAGGATTATGATATAAAACTTATCTCCATATTTGATAAGTATGGAATGAAGGGCACCTTCAATATCAATTCAGGTATTCTTGGCATTAAGCCCGAAGATAATCCCGATCACAATGTATACATTAAGCCTGAAGAAGTTAAGGAAGTATATAAAAATCATGAGGTTGCTTCTCATGGAGTCGAGCATAAGTTTATCGCTACTCTTCCCGACAACATGATAGTCAATGAATTTCTTGATGACAGACGTGCTCTCGAAGCACTTACAGGTAAACTCGTCCTCGGCGGTGCATATGCATACGGATGGCATAACGAGAAAATAATGAATATACTTAGAACTCTCGGTTTTAAGTATTACAGAGGAGTTAATCCTACATACGGATTCTTCCCGCCTCAGGATTTCCTTGATTGGTTACCCACATGTCATCAGGGTGATGAAAAGCTTTTTGAAATAGGACAAGAATTCCTTGATTGTCCCCACTACGTTGAATTACCTCTTATGTATGTATGGGGTCACAGCTATGAGTTCGGTCGTTCAGGTAATTGGGATGATATTGAAAAGTTCTGCGCAATGATGAGCGGCAAAGAAGATATCTGGTATGCTACCAATCTTGAAATATGCGAATACATACTCGCTACAAGATCTCTTGAATTCTTCGCTGATGGAAAGAAATGTTATAATCCTACACTTCATGAGATCTGGTATGAGAAAGATGGCAAAATAGAATCCATCAAACCCGGCGAGTATGCAACTGTTAAATAAATCAGACAAGATATAATAAATACTTATCATATATAATAATCAAGGGATTGGCTATTAACCAATCCCTTTACTATTCTTAATCTATTATCCTTTTATATTATTTCTATATTTTAATTGCTATATTTTT